>NZ_JAMKBZ010000016.1:0-125643 GCF_053772255.1 Rhodopseudomonas parapalustris
ATCGACGCCGCAGCGCTCGCCGACACCACCTGGCGTGACCAAATGAAAACAGCCGGCGAGGCGAGGACGCAAGCGTTCGCCAGCCGGCTGCTCCAAGAAGGCTATGATGGGCTGATAGTGCGCAGCTTTGCCCCCGGCGCGACTATCGAGGATATGAATCTCGTCTTGTGGCGATGGGGACCGGAGCCCCCAGCGCGATTGCAACTGATCGACGACGAAAATCGCCTGCGCTAACCGGGAAGCCTACGCCGCGAGGTCCGTCGCATCTCCAGAACCTTCAACATCGGCAGCTAGCGTCCTGTCGATCTCGCCGAGCTGCCTGCGCTTCTCCGCCAGTTCCCCGGCGAAGGGGAATTCGCTTTCCCCGCGCGACTGGTAGGACGCGAGCCTGCGGTGCGCGTCGGCAAGACGCTGGCGATAACGCTCCAGCTCACCCTCGAAATCGTCAAGCGCGTGCTCGAGGCGTGCGATCGCGCCGAGCGGCGTGACCGTGACGGGCAGGTCGACTTCGAATTCGGCATTGGTCCTCAGCAGCAACGTCGTGAAGTGATAACCGTCGCGGCCGAAACGTTCACCGGAATATTCGAGGTCGAATCCGCCGATCGAGGCGATGACGGCATCGCCCTCCTGTTGGAGCTGCACGTGGGTCAGGATTTCCTTCATCAGTGCCCTGCCTGCCTCCTTGCGCTCGGTGAAACGCGTGTCGGCAACGTCCATGAGGAAGGCATCGCCGGCGGTCGGAACGAGGCGCTCGATATCCTGTCCGATCTCCGCGATACGGCGCGTGGAATGATCAATGTCGCGTTCGGCATCGAGAATCTGCCGGCGGACCGCATGCTGATCGTCGATATGGGCGGCGCGGAGACGTTCCAGCCGCGCAATGTCGGCTTCGAGACCGGCTTTCTGCATCAGCCGCTGATCTCCGGACGCGATCGCCTTGGCCATCGCGAACTGGTTCGCCTGGCCTTCACCGAGATCTTCGAGCCGGCGGATTGAGGTGTCACCGGACAGTGCGGCGGCGATGAAGCGAGCCTTGCGCTCGTTGTTCTGCCACATCGTTGCGTCGAGCGAGCCCTCGGTCGCATAGGCGAAAATATCGACCTCGTCGTGCTGGTTGCCCTGACGGACGATGCGACCTTCGCGCTGCTCGATATGGGACGGAAGCCATGGCACATCGAGGTGATGCAGGGCCTTCAGCCGGAGCTGCGCATTGACGCCAGTACCCATCGTCTCAGAGGAGCCGATGAGGATGCGGACCCGGCCGGCGCGGATGTCGCCGAACAAGCGCTGCTTCGCCTCGGACCGTTTGAAGTCCTGCATGAAGGCGATCTCCGACGCGGGCACGCCAAGGCGGACGAGCTCGTCGCGGACCCAGCGATAGGCGGAGAAGCCTCTGGTTTTCTCGACGCTGATCGTGCCGAGATCGGAGAAGATCATCTGCGCCGCGCCCGGCAGCTCGTAGGGCCTGCCGTCGGATTGCCGATAGGTCCGTTCCTCCGTTTCGCGCCAGATGCGGAAGACCGTATCGATCATCCTGTTGAGCTTGTTGTCGGGCTCGTTGTCGTTGTCGGCATCGACAAGACGCAAATCGATCGCGGCATGGCGCCCGTCGGTGATGACGGAGAGCAGGATGTCGTCGCCGGGTTCGGGCGGCCGATCGCGCTCCTCGATGGTCTTGATGCGGGCGTCGAGCTGGAGCTGGTAGCGCTTGAACGCGGCCGTCGGCCTCGCGGTGACGATCTGGCGCCGGCCGGTCGAGATCGCCGGCACCTTCACATACTGGCGCAGGTCCTCCGGCATCACGACGTCGGCGAAAGAGCGGAACATCGCGATCAGTTCGGGAACGTTGACAAAGCTGGCGAAGCGCGAGACCGGCTTGTATTTGCCGGAGGGCTGCAATTCGAGTTCGGTGGTCGTGTCACCGAAGGTCGACGCCCACGCATCGAACTCATGCAGGCCGCGCTGCATCAGCGCCGCGTGATCCATCAGGCGCTGCACCGAGAACATCTCGCCCAGCGTGTTGGTGATCGGCGTGCCGGAGGCGAGCACCAGCGCTCGGCCCGGATTCTTCGTCTCGATGAAGCGGGATTTGACGAACAGGTCCCAGGCGCGCTTCGAGCCGTTGGGATCGACGCCCTTCAGCGTGGACATATTGGTCGCGAAGGAGAGCTTCCGGAATTCCTGCGCCTCGTCGACGATGATCTGGTCGATGCCGATCTCGGCAATGGTGAGGAGGTCGTCCTTGCGCGTCGCAAGCGCCTCCAGCCGCTCCTGGAGTCCTTCTTTGAGGCGCTCGAGCCGTTTGCGCGAAACGCGGTCGTCATTCTTGACCTTCATCAGCAAGGACTCGAATAGTTCGAGCTCGTCCTGGATCATCTGCTGCTCGAAGGCCGACGGCACGCCGATGAAGCGGAACGCCGAGTGTGTGATGATGATGGCATCCCAGGTCGCGGTCGCGGCGCGCGACAGGAAGCGCGCCCGCTTGTCCTTGCTGAAATTCGTCTCGTCGGCGACGAGGATTCGGGCCGACGGATAGAGCGCGAGGAATTCGCGCGCGGCCTGTGCCAGGCAGTGACCGGGAACGACAAGCATCGCCTTGGCGATCAGGCCGAGCCGGCGCTGTTCCATGATCGCGGCCGCCATCGTCATGGTCTTGCCGGCGCCGACAGCGTGCGCGAGATAGGTCGAGCCGGCCGCGATGATGCGCCAGATGCCGCGTTTTTGATGCCCATAAAGAACAAAGGCGCCAGAGGCGCCGGGAAGTTTCAGATGGGAGCCGTCGAATTTTCGCGGCGCGATGTTGTTGAAGCGGTCATTGTAGACCCGCGCCAGACGATCGGTGCGATCGGGATCGGACCACACCCAGTTCTGGAACGCCGTCTTGATCTTGTGGAGTTTCTCCTTCGCCGCTTCTGTGTCGACGACGTTGAGAACACGGCGCTCACTGTCGCCGTCCTTCACCGTGTCGAAGATCTGCGGCACGCGGCTGTTCAGGCCATCGGCGAGCAGCTCGCCGGCGTGCCGACGGTCCGTGCCCCATTCCGAGGTGCCGGCCGCCATCCAGGCGAGCTGGCGCGCCTCCACTGTCCACGACGCCAGTTCGGGCATGTGGTGGATGCGGATCTCGGCGCCCATCATGTCCTTGACGAAGGCGACGACATCGCCAGCAGGAATCCAAGGCGCACCGAGACGCGCGGTGATCTCGGAGGGGCCGAGATCGACCGGTTGGACATCGGCAAGCGCACGGACATTGCGCTCGAAGGCGGGATCGAGTGCCGCGGCGGCTTCGGCCGCCTTCAGTTTGTCGCGAACCGGACCGGAGAGATAGGCATCCGCCGTCTGCCATGACCCGTTGCTCGGATCGGCGAAGATCGTGTCACCGAGCTCCGCGATCACGCCGACCACGTCCTGATGGAGCAGCTCGGCAATATGCTCGAGATCGACACGGCCGCGCTCGTTCAGCACGACGGCAAGCGCGTCCGCGGCCGAGGTGATAACAGGAGGCGCCGGTGGCGCGATCACGCGTTCGGAGAAGATCGGCCCGGGCTTGGCAGTGTCCGTGTCGAGATCGTAATTCTCGATCGAGGCGACAAGCCAGCAATCCGGATCGTCGAGAAACGGTTGCAGGTTCGGACGACGGTGTGTCTCACGAACCTCGCCGCTCTCCTCGTCCTCGGTGACCGAGACGGTCGTGTGGTTTATCGGGCCGAAGTCGCGCACGAAGCCCGACCAGGCAATGCGCAGGCGAACCTGCGCGTCCTTCCAGGGCCGATCCTGTTCCTGGCATTTGAGGACCTCGCGCACGGCGTCTCGGATCGGAATGAGTTTTCCGATGATACGAACGTGCTTTTCCGGAATGCCCTCGGCGCTACGGCCTTTGCGAACCTGCACCGCGGCGGGCGTGCCGTCGATGACCTGCATGAGGCCGTGGGCATTATCGAGGAAGTAGCTTCCCTCCCGGACATGCCGTTCGGCCGGCGAGCCGCCATCAGCCGATCCCTCGACGCCGTCCAGTGCGAATTCGATTTCGCTCGGTTCGCCGTCATACAGAGCCTCCGGGAGGAGCTGGATAACGGAATCAAGCGCAGCGCCGAGATCAACGTCCGCGCGCGGCAGACAGGTGTAGGTCTCGCCGAACGGCCCCGAGGTCAGCGCATGCGTGCCGAGAACACATTCAGGGTGCAGCGCGAACCAGCGATTGACGCGGATCGCGCCCTGCTCCTCGTTTGCGCACTGCACCTCCTCGAGATCGAGCCAGGCGCGATCGCCCAAGGGCTCGGTTGCCTTGCGCTTGCGGAAGAAGAGGATGTCGACCACGACATCCGTCCCGGCATCGGCGCGGAAGCTCCCTGCGGGCAAGCGAATGGCTCCGATCAGATCGGCGGACTTCGCAATGTGCTCGCGGGCCGTGGCATCACCCTTGTCCATCGTGCCGGAGGAGCTGACGAAGGCTGCGAGCGCACCGGGTTTCAGGAGGTCGATGGACCGCGCGATGAAGTAATCGTGCAGGCGCAATCCCAGCGAGCGATAGGCTCGATCCGAACGGACCGTGCGATCGGAGAAGGGCGGATTGCCGATGGCGAGATCGAAAGCCAGCGGCAAATCGGTGCGCGCGAAGTCGTCGGCGATGATTTGAGCCTGCGGCTGGAGCAGCTGGGCAATGCGCACTGTTACGGGATCAAGCTCGACGCCGGTGACATGCGAGACGTCGCGCAGAGCATCCGGCATCAGCGCAGGAAAGAGAGCTGTTCCAATCCCAGGCTCCAGCACGCGGCCGCCGCGCCAGCCGAGACGCTGAAGACCGGCCCAGATCGCCCGGATGATAAATTCCGGGGTGAAATGCGCATATTGCGTGCACCGCGCGAGCGAGGCATAATCGCCCTCGCTCACGGCGTCCTGTAGTTCGTCGCCGAGATCCTCCCAGCCTTTGCGGAATGCGGTTTCGCCGGGCCGGCGGAAGATGCCGTTGGCAAGATCGCCCGCGCCGAAGCCGGTGAAGCGGACAAGGCGCTCTTGCTCCTCGGGCGTCGCCGGTCGGGCCTCCGCGTCGATCTCCGCAGCCAGCCGGATCGCCTCGATGTTGTCCCGGGCGCGTGCCTTCCAACCCGCCGCGAGGAGGCGGTCGCCGGCAAGACGAAAGTTCACAGCCTGGCCAAGGTCCGAAGCTGGCGGCGATTTCGCCGCCGCGACGCCGGCGGGCGGCGTCGGATCGGGATCGTCGTCGTCATCGGCATCGATCGAAAAGTCGCCGGCGAAGGCGGTCACGCCCAGTCCGAGCCCAGAGGATAGGGCGGTGTTGCCGAAGAGATCGATGGTAAAGGGATCGTCGTGCGCCATGGAAAATTCTCCTGTGTTGAAGGCGCGCGTCATCGTCCCGCCGGACGCGTCCGGATGGAGCAATGATCGCGGGAAAGTTGGCGGAGGGGCTGTATCGGCCCTGGCTTCAGCGGCGGACCAGCGTGATGGCGAGGCTGGTATCCGTCATCGTGATCATCAGATGGGTCGCCGTTGGCGCCCTGGTGATCAGTTTCACGAGCATCTCGGCATCGAGAAACTCGATGCCGTCATCCCCGCCGAAATGCCGGCGCTTGTAATGCCAGTAGTCCGGATTGGTCTTCGGATCGCATTCCTCGGCATAGACGACGAGCGGGCGCTGACCTTCGGCGAGCTCGCCGTTGGACATGAGGTAGACACCCTCGTCGCCGACGAGCCAAGCGCCGGGCTTTTCGCCCTCGCCGGGCCGCAGGCCGTAATAGGGATTGCGGAAGCCGCCGTTCTGGAAATCGTCCATGCGTCCGCGCATGATGACGGCGCGGATATCCGTCACGGAAAAGGTGAACATCGCCGACACCCATCAAGCCGCAATCGTGTCGGGCAGGTAGCGCAGATGCACCGGCAGCTTCGCCGAGATCTCTGCATCTGAGAGTTCGTCCAGCAGCTTGAAATCACGACCCGGCCACGACGCACACATCATGACGATCCGCCTGCCGCGCTGCGAATGGGGGAAGCGGCCATCGGCATAGCCACGATATTCATCGTGGGTGCTTGACCAGATATGATCCAGCCGTTCCGCCTTGGTCATGGCCCGGACAGGACGCGTCTCGCGTTCGACGATTGCGCCTCGCATGGATGCAGGCGATCCCCCGTCGGCAAGATCGCAATAGCCGTGAAAATACCGGATGCGGCCGTCGATCGGGAGGGAGAAGAAGACGCTCGTGATCGAGCCAGTCATGCACTCACGCATGGCGAACATGTCACCGCGCATCCAGAGCGGCGGCAGCAGTTCGAACATATAGTCATGCTCGACCTGGCCGATCTCGAACCACTCGCCGCGATAGAGTGCGCCGTCGTCGCCCCCGAAGCGATTGGGCCGCTGCGCATGGCGATCGAACATGCGGAACATCTGCCGCCGATCGGCGACGCCCTGGAAGACCTTGCGGACGGATGAGAGGTTCATGGCGGGCTCCTTCAGCCTCGTCGGGCCGGAGCGCGGCTCCCCTCACGGGATCACCATCTTCTCTTCAGCCCTTCATGACCCCTCCCCGGCGGCCGCCTCTCCGTCCGGCCGGGTCAAGGGCCGCGGAACGCGGGCGCAG
The DNA here is from genome assembly GCF_053772255.1 of Rhodopseudomonas parapalustris. NCBI lineage: Bacteria > Pseudomonadati > Pseudomonadota > Alphaproteobacteria > Hyphomicrobiales > Nitrobacteraceae > Rhodopseudomonas > Rhodopseudomonas parapalustris. The sequence continues at coordinate 6,597 of NZ_JAMKBZ010000016.1, forward strand.
CTTCACCCTTGACGCGGCCGGCGGGCATGCGGCAGGCCATTCTCCGTTTCCGTTCTTCTCCCTTCGCATTCTCCGTCATTCGCCAGCAGGCCTGCGGCGGATCTCACCACTCATAGGTGGTCATGCCCTCGATCGGGTCGCCGTCGTGGTCGAGCAGGATGTAGTCGAACCCCTCGCCGCGAGCCCAGGTCATGACGGCGAACAGGTCGTCGGGAATGACGTCAGCACCGACATCCGTGTTTTCTTCATGGGCATAGACGAACCAGCCGTAGTCGGCGTAGCGCCCTCCGACGCAAGGCCACAGCGAATTTGGCGTGTTGTCGAGGAGGCTCGCGGTCGCCGCCGTCACATGGCTGGTCGAGACGATGACGAAGCGGCGAGTGTCAAGCATGGACATGACTCACCTCCAGCACCCGCGGGGTGACACGAACGTCGAGACCGAGACGCCGTGGCGAGGTCGCCTGCAACATCCAGCGCTCTCCTCGGATGCACCGCAGGAACTCCGTTGCCGGCGGAATGCGGCCGAGAACCTCCTGAACATGACGCTCCGCGACGACGCGGGTTGGTACGAAGCTCCCGCCGGACATGGCGATGACGGCGCTGAACCGGGCTTCGGCCTCGAATATGCCGAAGGCATGGTGCCTGAAGACAAGGTGCTGCGTGCCTTCCACCCATTGCTGTGTCGCAAGGAACCACGCGTGCAGCGGAAGGAAATCCGACGGCGTGCCGCCGAATCGCATCACGCTCGTCGCGGCGAGATCGCCGGCCGCCGGTGTGGTCTGGGGCAGCCAGCCGGGGGCGGCGAAACCGACGAGCCAGTCCTTCGCCGCCACGACTGTCGGCACATCCTCTTCGAGATGCTGAATGCCGAGCGTCATCGTGCAGACGTCGGCACCGTCGCTGTTGCGGATGACGTCTCCGAAAAGCGCCACTGCTTCCCTCGCACCTTCGATGTGATGGCGCAGGGCGCGATGCGTGAACCGGCACAACAGCGATTTCGTTTCATCGAACCAGGAGTGAAGCGGATAGTAGTCCTGCCAGCTACCGCCATGGATGCGTGCTGACGAGCGCGCGTGATCGTAGGGATGCATGATTGCTCTCCTTGTTGGTGGATCGGTGCGGAACGGATCAGCCCTTGGGCGGACGCGCTTCCAGATGGGCTATGGCTCCGTCGATCGCGGCACTGAGCCCGGATCGTTCGCACCACGCATCGAAATCGTGTGGCGTGTCGCGGGGAAGCAGCGCGAGATAGAATGGAAAAACCTCGCGCGCATGGGCGATCGACAGCGCATCGCTGCGCCATATGCCGTCCCAGGTCTCCCGCATCCGCTTGCGATAGCGAGCTAGCTGCGCCGCTTCGACCGGATGGACGCCAGCGCGGATATCGCGCAGGAACGCGCGAAGAGGATCATGCAGATGAGCGCCTGGTGACGCATTACGGCGCGACCGAAACTGCCCTACCTCCAGGGTGAGTACACTCAGATCCGGGCCCAGACGCAGCTCGACGGTCGCGACCCGTTGACCGTCGTCGCGAATGGAGAGGATCTGCGTATCGCCACGCCGGCAAATCTCGTAATAACCACCGACACAATGATCGAGAGCGTTTCCTTCCTCGACCAAATCGGCGGCCGAGGCCAGAACGGCGATCTCGAAGCGGCCGCAGCTCGAACGCCACGGCGCGCATAGAGGCGGCCAGCCAGGTCGGTCAGCCTGCCGCTCATGCCTGAGCGCGGAGAGAGACGCGACACGCCGGTGCCAAAGCGCGACGGCCTCCTGAAACGCCTTGTGGCGGCGGTTGCCGACGATTGCCTGCCGCAGCGCGCGTAGAAGGCGTTGGCGAGCAGATCCTTCGCCGCCGATTGCCTCGAGCGCGATGGTGCGTTCAAAATTCAGGACATCGTGACTCGGCGTGGTTGCGCGCACGCGGATGCGCTGCGCTGCCAATGGTCGCAGAAGATCGGTACGCAGGGCATCTATGGCGTCCATGGCGCCGGATCCGAGATAGTCTGGCCGCAGAAGGCTCTGGCGTTCGCTAGTGGTCCAGACGCAGTTTTCCCAGGCGTCAGGGTGCTCGGGCCGGCCTGCTCCAGGCCAGTCGCTCTGTGCGACCTCGTGGGCCTTGAGTTCCTGGACCGCAACGTGAAAATCGGTCGCGCACGTAACTGAACGTCTGAAACTGCGCGCCCCGCGAAGTGCCCGCAGCTCGGCGGCGTCAAGGTCGTGACGTTGCATCAGAATCGGTGCAAGTGGGGTCGCGTCGTCAATCGCACGCGTGACCTCGGGACTGATGAGCGTACCGGAAAGCGCCCCGTAGATCGTCATCGCCTGGAGCCGGCGCTTCAGGATCTCGCCCCGACTGGGATCGCCACTTGTTTCGGGTGCGAGCAGCCATACGGCGGGCGAAGTAAGCCGCGAGGGGAGGTAAGTCGCTGCGGCGTGCAGATCGCGTTCAAGAACGTCGCCAAGATGAGCAAGCGCGAGCTCCGCTGTCCGGCGTGATAGCTTGCGGATTGCATCAGCAACGATGGCCGCGGCGGCGTTCAATTCCTCCAACCCGGTGGCGCTCGCAAGCACGGCCAGACTCATCTCGGCGAAGCCATGTACTTCCACCCAGTCGCCGAGGCACGGACCGCAAGTCCCATCGGGCTGCGAAACCCTGGCGTAGATCGGCGTCGCGATCACTGCGAGGAGACTATCGGCAATGGCGTCGCCCCGCGGCTTTGGCGAAACCAGCAACTTCGGTTCGAGCGCGCCCGCTATCATCTTGGTGGATAAATGGGTGTCAGCCAGAGCCACGACCGTGGCGAGGACCGAAAGGTCCGTGTCTCGACTGGCAAGAGCCGGGCAGGCCGCGGTCAGCTTCGAGGCAGCATCCGCCTTCAGGCGGGTCCAGGTGAACTTGCTCACGGCGCGATCTCCTCGGCCCGGATCACCGGCAGAGGCGAAATTGCCGCTTCGTTCAGATCGCTCTCCTCGTCATCGACAAACTCATCGTCATGATCGTCGTCGCCATAATCACCGTCGTCGCGGTAGGTCATGTCGCATTCGATCGCGAGGCTGCTGTCGTCCTCGAAGGGGCGCACATAGACAGTGCCATATCCGCCCTCGTTGTTGACCCAATCGCCCTCCGGAGCGTCCGCCACGATGTCTTCGAGCAGATCGGGCAGGCGCACGATCCGGCCGTCGTCGGTGAACCGAACCGGGATGTCCGGGAGTTTGGTGGCAGTAGGGGGGTCACGATAGACAATTCTTTCCAGCGTCGTTTCCCCGGAATCTCCTCCGCCACTGAGCGAATATTCGATCTCGACAACCTGGAGCACGCGAAGAATTGCGCCGAGCTGCTGCGCCATTTCCATGGCCTTTTCCTTTCCCAGAAGTGTTGAAAACACCTCCGGGCGGCCGCCTCGCGGTCGGACGGGTCAAGGGCCGCGGCACGCGGGCGCAGCTTTACCCTTGATGCGGCCGGCGAGCATGCGGCATCGCGTTTTCCTTTGTTCTATTGTCTCCTTCCTATTTTCCTCGAAGCGATGCAATCCTGTCGCCGCGGTTGCGCCTGCAATGGCACGATGCGTGTGCACGACGGCCGCTCTCAAATTTTATTCGTGATCTATCGGGATTAAATGCGGCTGATTCACTTGAACTTTGTGAATGGATGTCGTTGCACTATCAATTGGGAATAACCTCTGACCTCAGCTCCGGATCTACAATGCTATGAACAACGCTGCCGAAACCGACGCCAACACCGTCACGCTCACCGCGAGCATCGTTTCAGCGTATGTGCGCGCAAATCCGGTGCCAACCTCTGAACTCGCCGGACTGATCTCGAGCGTACACGCGTCCGTGTGCTCCTTGCGGACTGCCGGCTCCGCCGAGGTCGTCGAGAGAACGCGGCGGCCAGCGGTGTCGGTTAAGAGGTCAGTACGGCCCGATTTTCTCATTTGTCTTGAGGATGGCAAGAAATTCAAATCTTTGAAGCGTCATCTTGGTGTTCACTACGGTATGACGCCGTCCGAGTACCGTGAAAAATGGAATCTTCCGCCGGACTATCCGATGGTGGCACCCAACTACAGTGCGGCGCGCTCCACCATGGCGAAATCGATGGGGCTCGGCCGCAAGCCAAAGAGCGAAGCCGAACCCGTAAAGCCGGCACGGCGAAAGAAACTTCATCTGAAGTTTGGCTAACCGTGCTGGCGTCGATCACCTAAACGCTGGTGACGACGGCCGTCTCGCACGACGTGTTGCGACGGAGCGCGCATAGATCCTCGTTCCAGTCTTCTGCACGGGGGCGCAATCGCTCACTGGGACATCCATGCGATGAGGCGATCGCATTGATTCGATCGGCATAGACATCGCCCTGTCGATTGTTGTCTGTCGCAGCGACGAGCGTGCGACCAGCTTCCGCCAGGGTGACAATCACCGCTTCCGTCGCTGGAGCCCAACCGCCTCCTGTACTGACATAGCAGGTGTCGTCCCGACACCGCTCGAGCGCCGCGAGGCTGAAAGCATCGATTGCCGCCTCGGTAACGCACACGCGAGCGCGGTCAAGGCGACCAAACCGAAAGAGTTGCTTCGCGCCTCCGGTCGAAAAGCCGCGCCACGCTTCACCGCGCTCTTCCCAACCTAACAACTTTCCGTTCGGATCGCGGTGCGCGGCCCACATGCTGCCCGACGGGCCTTCCCGAAGTTCTCCCGCACGCGCCGCCGCCGCGATGACTTCGGTCGGAATGCAGCGTTGGTTGATCAGATAGGTCCAGGCCGCAGATCCTGGACGAGGTCTGGTGCGGTATGACCATCGCGCAGCGATGGATTTTAGCGACCGGGATTTTTCCGATCGCTGAAAAACGGTGGGCGCGGAGACGTATCCAACGACGCCGGCAACACGGTCGCGTGCCTCGAAAAATGTGTTCGCCCCGAGAAAAATCGCGAGGGAGAATACATCTCCTTTTGCCGGCGATAGCGGATCGAACCAGCCTCGCCCTTCGTGATTCACGATAAGGATCCGCGCACCTTGGCGATATTTAACGGCGTTGCGCGTGCTCTCCTTCAGATCGAGCTGCCAGCCTTCGCTTTCCAGGAGTGTTGCACATCCGACCTTTGCTCGTAGTTCCTCGATTTCAGCCTTGTCCATTCTTGTTACCGGCCGCACTCTCAGCGGCTCGGCCCCTTCATCGCCTGGTTTCCTTACTTTGCACTTCTGGTGCACCGCGCACCAGCCGCGAAGCGTCGAGGACGCAAGGGCGCGGCGGGACCTCGCAGAGGTCCGGACTTTCGCCGTGGCGCAGCCTCCCTTGCGTCCGCGGCAGCGCCAGCGGCAGCGGTCAGCCGGCTCAAAGAGCCGGCGTCCATGGATCGTATTCCTGGATAACGGTTACCTCGCCGTCCTCAAGGTCAGCGCTTGGCATGACGCCGAACTCGCCGTCGATCTCGAAGAGTGTTACCGGGACGAGAAGCAAGCGGGCGAGATCGAATGCGTGGTTTTGAGCGAGAGCGAGATTGTGGGCCATTTCGGGATCTCCGTCCTTGGGCGGGGATCATCCCCGCTCGACGGGCGCCGAATTGTTCAGACGGTCCCGCGATCACCTCGACGGCGAAGCCAAAGAGGTCGCACGCCAGTCGCGAACCCCTAGCGGGTTGAACGTGGTAGGGACCGGGTGAACGAGGAACGCCATTTCGAGAGCGGCGGTGATTCCGCAGGACGGCCGTCCGTGGTGCTCGCAATCACGATGCAAAAAGACGACAGGCGATGTCCCTTCGCACGAAACGGGCTCACGCGAGAGGGACGGATCCATAAGTTCGCCGTCAATGCGGGACGATTTGCCTGCGGAAGCGACCATCTTTTGGTGGACAGTACGACGTTCTGGTCGCCGCTGGTGGCAAGGTTCGTGGCCTTCCTGTCATTATACCCAGCGATAACGATTATGGCCTAGAACAGCACGTAGTGACCGAGTATGTTTGTGACGGGGTGGGACGCGCCCACCCTGGGGCATGGAAACCCCAGAGTACACCGGCTTGGCGACGGCCGTACCAGCGCCGATCCCTTGACCATAGGTCGGGGAGCCGTGGACGTATGTCCAGGTTCTTCGAACTAAAGGTCTACGGGACCGGGTGTACTCGGTTTTCCAACTCCCCGATCATGGGTGGTCCAGGGCCTGTTTGCGGGGGCGCACCGCAGACGCAGGCCTCGTTGGGAGGCGAGTGCAAGCGGTGATAGCGCAAGACGACGAAGCGCTCAAAGCTCGAACCATCGAAGCTCATCGCGCATATCTGGACAGCTTGCTCATCTGGGAGCGTGCGCGGCATCTCGCAAACTGCCCGCGCTGTCGGCCGCGCGACGTATCAGACGCCGATCTGGAACGTCGGTGCAGCGACGCCGAAGTGGAACATACGCGGCGACGCTTGGTTTTCCAGCAGCTCTCCATCGAACTCGGCTATGTGCCGCGGCTTCCGTTTTGCTTGCCGAAAGAAGATGAAACGTGGTGCGCGCGCATCCAGGCAAATTGAGCGTCGTGCGGCCACATCCAATCTACAAGCTACTCAACTGTTCGATCAATAATCTCATGGACTGGGGCGCGTATTGCGCTCCCTTCAATGGTGATTTGTAACCATAGCCGGATTCCTCTGCGCATGGCCAAGTCGGCTTATTTCATAGGTCGGAGGCGAACACATGCTCAAGGTGATTTCTGGCCGCGAAGCCGAGCGGTACTCAAATGTCATGGAGAAAGCGTATCGCTTTCGCCATTCTATCTTTGTCGAGGAAAAGGGCTGGTCGGATCTTCGTCGCCCCGATGGCTTGGAGCGGGACTGCTTCGATGGCATCAATGCCGTGCATCAGATCTGCATGCGCGGATGCGATGTCGTCGGCTACCAGCGCCTGCTACCAACAACGCAGCCGCATCTGTTGACCGAGGTTCTTGGAGACCTGTGTCGGCGCCAGCCGCCGCGTGGGCCAAACATATATGAGTGGACACGATTCTGTGTCACCCATGGTCGACGAGAAATGCGTCCACGCGGAGACAGCCCGTTCCTCGAACTAGCGCAAGGCGTCGTCGAATGGGGAATGGCGAACGGCGTCGATACCGTAAGCGCTGTGATCGACTGGCGTCTCATGGTCATCGCAATGCAACTTCGCTTTTTCGTGCGACCGCTCGGTCTTCCCAAGCGGATAGGAGACGACGAGGTCGTTGCATTGGAGATGTCGTTCGACGCCGAAACGCTCGACGCACTTCATGTCGCTCGCGGGTGCGCCAGCAGCGTCCTCGAAGATATGCCGATAGCATCGGCCGCTTGAGACTGACACCCCAAGGAGGCCATCGCGTTGATACGAACAGCAGACACGAAGATCGTCGCCGCAGAGTTGCACGCCCGATACGATCGTCTGCGGGCGATCACGCTGATCGGCCGCATCATTGAAAAAGCGTTGTTTGCTGGACGTTCCGACGAGGTGGTCTTCTGGGCTCTGGTGCATGCGCACTACCGCGGTGGCGACCTATGCGCTTCCGTCGAAGAACAGTTGAGCTATTTTGCGCCGCAGATCATCCGGGATAATTCGGAAATGAACTGAGCGGTAACGTTTCAGATCTCGGTGGGGTCGACGATGATGGAGGCGCTCTCCGCAGTTGGCGGATTGGCGGCAAGGTTAGTCGACGCCGGGAAATCGCCCGGCCCGACCGGCGACGGAATGCAAACGGTGGATTGCCCGCCGGTAAAGCACGACGCATCGTAGCCGGCCCCGCGCAGGAGGTAGGTACAGACGCTGACGCCGTTGCCATCCTTGACATTGCGCGCGCTGCAATCGCCACCGGTCATATAGTTCGCGAGCTTGCCCCTCGCGCCGCAGCCGAACTGGCACGCCATCAGAACTGCGGACTCGTCGATCATCGCGCACCGCCCGGCATGACAGACCTGTTGGCCAATGAGTGACGTCATGCCGTTTTTCCGGGCTTGGCTCCAGGAATCCTGCTCGTACTTCGTCCACGCGGCGACTTGGGCGGTAGGACTGTTCAAAAAGCTCTGCGCGCTGCCGTTGTAATAGCGTTCGAACGTGCCTGGGCAAAATTGGAATGCGCCAAGACATCCATATTGGTTGACTGTCCCGAAGCTGCCCTCGCTGCCCGACACCTTGGACGCGAACGCGGCACAATTGGTGGGAATTCCGGCGCCGGACAAGGTTGCGGCAGACTCGCCCGCGAAAGCTGCCGCCGCCGAGAAGCAGAGCGCGATCCCGACATCAGCGACGGTTCGCTGGAGCATCGCCACCCGGTTCATGGCTGGTCCCCGGTAATGGGGAATTTGAAATCGCCATTGATCAAGGTTCTGCCGTCCTTAGCGAGCGCGAACGGCGCACGCGCGAACGCCGCCTGGGCGGAGCCGGAAGACAGGGCGGCAAAGCGCGGATCATCGGGAGGAATAACCTGGTGCATCATGTCGTCGACCAGGATCTCCGGGGCACGATTGGGCACAATCCGCACGAGGCGGGTAGGGCAGGCGCCAGACGAGCAGTCTTCGTTCCATATCTGGGAGATGAGTAGATCACCCTGATTGCGACGCAACTCATACTCGTAGATCGTGACCTTGCCGGCGGATCCCGCGGCGAGCGCATCACCGGTCCAGATACCGTCTGGGTCCTGAGCGACGTCTCGGTAAGACGTTTTGTACGCGAATGCGGTTTCCGCGGAGGAGGCCGACGTGTTACCCGCGACCGTTGCCATCATGCCGAGGGCGAGCGATATGACGATCTGACGGTACATCGGCTGGCGTCCTTCCATTATTCGGTTCGTCGTTTCAACGAACGTAGTCGCTTGGTGTGGGAATTGGGACCTCGAACGAACAGTCCGGCACCACGGCGTGGTTGACGATGGCGCCGGTTCGCAGCGTGCGCGTCCGAACATCGTACGACGCATAGACCGCCGCCTCCTGATCCGTTGTTTTGCCGGCTGCGGATTCCACGAAACAGCCGCGACCGGCGTCCATCACGTGGACTTCGATGCCCTCGTATAAGGCAAGGCGCATTGGACAGAGCCTGACGGTCACGGCCGCTTTGGACAGCGTCTGTATGGTGGTGCATCCTGACGCCGTGTTGAGCATGCTGAGCACCACCGAACGCCGTGAGCTCCACACCACGAAATGGGCTTCCGCTACGGGCGCGTTCCCGTCGGCGAAACGGTCGTGGCCATGTGTCGCATAGGTACGATTGTTGTCGTCGATCGCCTCTTTCCAGATGTCGAAATAGGTCGCTGTCGATGACGAGGGATGCTGGAGATCGGCATAGGACATGGCGCGCCATGCGGCCGGATCCGGCGTGCGCGCCTGGGCCCGACAACTGGACGTGACGACAAGCAATCCCAACGCGACGCAACTGATGCCAAGCAGGCCTGACGTGAACGCAGCGCCTACGATTTTCCGGGTCTGCGCTGAGGTCATGATTTCATCCGGTGCACACGATTCTATTCATAGCGGTCGCGGCCAGGGATCCACCACCACAAGTCCTTCGGCGAGGACTCGCGGTTCCGCCACGGCACGGCGATGCGTTGCGGGGCCACCATCTGCATGTTCCAGACATTGCGGTGGTAGTAGAAGTTGACAGGCTTTCGGCCGAGACGGTGTCCATCGGCATCGAGAAAATCGGTCGCACAATGGACCACCGGACCGCGATAACGCGAAACCCTTGAGGTCTGCTCGTCAAGCGCGCCGGGCTTGCACCCGAAAAGGGTGAGCGAGGCCGCTCGCTGCGGCGGACCCGGTATGGAGGCGAGCAAGCGCCGAAATGCGAAATTTGCCTGGGGCTGTGTCGGATAGGTGAATCGCTCGGTCAAGAGCGGGGCGAATGTTGACCGGTCAACAGCATATTCGAGCCGCCCCGGTTCAACGGTCGTCGGGCTGTAGAGCGTGTCGGAGACAGGCGGCGGCTCGTTGACGATATGCGCGGAAGGCTGTGCGCAGCCGCCCATCACGCCCGACAACAGTATTGAGACGAGAGCGAACGACCTCGTCATCGCCCGACCTCCGATTTCGCGTCGCGGTTACGGTCTCGCCAGTGCCATGGCATATCGAATGTGCTCGACCAGATGCCGCGTTGGCTCCTCCGCGCTGCGCGCTCGGCCTCGGCGTACCGACGAACAGCGGGAGAGGTATCGCTCGGCGGCGCGACGACCGCCACACCTTCACGGAGCATCGCCTCAGCAAGGTCGGGATAGGTCGCCGTGGCGCAGCGTGCGAGGCGAATACCGCTTTCCTGGCGAACGGTCGCGCAGGCGAGCCAGTTGTTCAACGTCGCCGTTACCAGCCACGCGATGGCGACCGTCCCGCACGGCCAAGCCTGTCTGCCGCGCCGCGCGATCTGGTCGGGATCGCATGCGTCGACGCCATAGAGGCGGTAGACGTCTCCGGTTTCAACATCGCGGAAGCTGGTGCCGCCGATCACCTCGACCCGAAGGGGCGGCGACTGACTCGACGCCGGCGGCGTGTAACTCCCTGCCTGCGGATCGATCGGCTGCCCGGTTGCCGCTCCGGCCTCGAGGGCGGCAAAAAGCAATGCGACGCCTGCCATGCTTTTATGCGGCAGCATCATCCCGCGCACCGAGATCGAGCTTGTGAAGCACATTGGCGATGATGTCGGTCGTATAGATCGTCTCGCTGCCTTTTTTGTACGAGCCGTCGGCAATGCGGCATTCCGCATAGACGGCATCGCCTTTGGCGATGTTTGCCAGCGTCCAGGCTGCGGCCTTTTCGTTGAGGATCGTGATGGTGACCCAGTCGGTCTCCTCATGCCTCTCACCCTTGGCGTCGGTCCACGCCCGGTCGGTGGCGACATTGATCTTCGCCGCCTTGTTGAAGGACTTGGGCGTCTGCCCGACGAAGCCACGCACAATGAAAAGATTGGTCGTTCGCATGATCCCTCCATGGAATTTGCCGAAGTGGTCATCTGGATGCGGAGTTGTGGGTGATATCGGCGGGCGCACCTTGCTTTTCGCGTAAAGCACGCAGGATGATCGCGTTCGGCTCTGGAAGATCGGCGAAGGCCCAGAGTCCGGCGTGGGTACGTTGTGCGATCATTTGCGCGACGAAGTAGGGGGCGTGGACCGGCTGGCCGTCCGGCTTCAACGCGGCGAACGCAAAGCCAGTGGAGATAAGTGCCGTACCGAGATCGATCCGGGAGCCTGCGCCTGCACCGCTCGAAGGCGTGGCGACGCAGAAGACGAACGCGGTTTGCTCGGAGGTCGACACCGCCGCGCGATAACATTGGGGATGCAGATCGCGGGTGAGCGCAACCAGCATGGCAAGCGAAACCTCCCCGCAATCGCGTACAATCCCGTTGGCGTTGGTGACACTCGTGCCACGCAGGCACGCCTGGACGCCGTAGAGCCGATAGGTCACGCCACCGCTGCTCCAGCTATCCCCGGTCTGGTAGACCGCGTCCTTTGGAACTGGCGACCACGCGGAAGCGGCTTGACCAAATGCAGGCGTGGTCGCGAGCATCGCCGCGACGGTGAGCGCCATCCTCCGCGCGCTCGCCATCTCAATATCCCTTCAAGGAAAAGTAGAACCGCTGCACCCCGCTCGCCGTCGTGATGTCGACGAAATACGGCTCGGAGCGCCGCTCGCGGGGTACGGTGAAATAGGCGAGGACACAGCCATCGTCGTGACCGCGGCCGCATGTGTTTAGAGGCTTGGAGAGGTCCGAACAGTAGGGAAGCTCGGAACGATAGGCGCCGCCCCGGTGTTCGCTTTCCTGGCCGGCGACTGGCGTCATTCCAGCAGTACATGGCTTGAACGCTTCATATTGCAGCCGGCTTGCATGGCCTTCGGGACATGTCGGCCACCCGTGTCCGCGCGCCAAACGGTGAAACAATTCGTGCATGACGGGAACGCAATAGGGAATGCCGGACCAGCTTGGCGAGGACGCGGCAGCGCAGAGCAGCACCTTGCAGCCAAACGAGGCGTCCTGGGCCCGAGCCGAGTTCGTCATTCCAGACAGCGCGAGTAGTCCGGCCGCGACAAGAGGAAGGGCGATGCAGGAGATGGCGCCAAAGACGCGGCCGGGATCCGAGGTAGCATTCATGACATGATCGAAACTATCAACATACAATATAATGTCTATCGGAAAATTGCCCCACTTCGAAATTGCCAAGGCGTCATGCTCGGCGCCATGACATTCATACGCAGGCATGACGATACCGCAAAAGACGCTATAGTTCTGGATTTTCCGAGAACGAGGCGGAATTTGCGCATCAATCCTCATCGCGTCAGCAGGCCGGGACGTGCCCAATGGCCCGCGCAGTCGTTTGGACGGTTGCTAATCACCCAACATTCAATATAATGTCTGCCCATAACCTGAGCTGGGGTGGCATGTCGATCCGCATCGTGACGGTCGGATTTACCGTCTTCATGACTATAACAAGCGCGTCCGCGCAGGACCTTCCGCCCCGTCTGGCGGCCGTCGACGGGGCGGGCGGGGTTGTGCCTGTTGATCGTTTGGGAATCGATGCGGCGGCCGGCGCGGCGACGGCCGCGCTTCCGCCTTGCGCGGCGTCAGCGCCGCTTGCCCCGTCTGATGCGCAAGCCCTCGTCATGCGGATCGCTGAGGAGGAAAAATTCAATCCCGATCTCGTCAGGTCGGTCGCCAAGAACGAAAGTCATTTCGATTCGACCGCCCTGTCGGACAAGGGCGCGTTCGGTTTGATGCAACTCATGCCGGAAACAGCGCAGCGCTTCGACGTGGACCTGTGCGATCCCGCCGACAATGTCAGAGGCGGCGTCCGCTTCCTGCGCGTCCTGCACGAGCGGTACAAGAACCCTCTGTTCGTCGCGGCCGCTTACAACGCCGGCGAAGAGGCGGTTGCGAGAAGCCGCGGCATTCCGCCTTACCCCGAAACCGTTCGCTTTGTCGCCAAGGTCATCAACGACCTCTACGGCTGGCCGCAACCGGCCGACCGATCAGGGCGCGACGGCGCGCCACGCGCGGACGTCGTCGAGCCGGCTCCGGGCAAATCTCAGACACAGACGACGGCATCACAGCCCGCGGTCGCGCGCTGGAGTGACGGCTTTGTGATGCACATCGACTGAAGGGACATATGACATGCGACGTATGGGTTCGCGCGGTCTGACAGCCGCAATTCTGCTGGGAACCGCAGTCACCGACGCGGCCGCTCAAGCCGGCGGAACGCTGCAACCGGTCCAATCCACCCTGACACAGCTCGTGCAAGCGCTCACCGGGCCGATCGCGACCGCGCTCGCGACCCTTGCCGTGATTGCGTGCGGGTTCTTCGCTTGGTCCGGGCGCCTGACCTGGGGCATCGCCGGCAGTGTTATTTTCGGCATCGTGCTTGTTTTCGGGTCCGCGCAGATCGTCCAATTCTTCCAGTCGGCGGTCGGGCAATGAACGATACGGGATTGGAGGACCCGCTGATCACGCCGCTTGTGCGGGCGCTGACGCGCGCACCGACGCTGATGGGCGTCCCCTACATGTATTTCATGTTCAACGGCGTCGCCTCGAGCGTGTGTTTCCTCGTCACCCACAACCTCTTCATGTTGCTGGTTGCCATCCCGCTGCATCTGTTCGGCTACGTGCTGACGCTGCGCGACGACCGAATATTCGAAATCCTGTTCGTTCGCTCGACGAAATGCCCGCCGCGGGCGCACTCGTTCTGGGGTGCGGACAGCTATTGCGCATGATGGGCTGATGGCGTCGCACACACTCCTCGACGAATTGACCTATGGACGGATCTCGCGCCGGGAACGACCAGTCGCGTCTCACCTTCCCTATGCGCGGCATGTCGATGATCAGATCCTCAAGACGCATGACGGTCTTCTCCTGACCACGCTGAAACTCGATGGCTATTCGTTCGAAACCGCGGACATGAGCGAGGTGAACGCCCGCCTGCTGGGACGAAACGACATCGCGCGAGCCCTTGGCAATTCTCGTTTTGCGCTGGTCGCGCACATCATTCGGCGTGAAGTGCAGCCAAAAATTATCTCGACTTTCGACAATTCGCTCTGCCGAGAAATCGATGAGCGCTACAACGCCGCGCTTTCGCAACGGCGCATGTTCGTCAACGATCTCTATGTGACCGTCGTGCGCCGCAAGCTGCAAGGCCAGGCGGGCACGTTCGAAACCATGCTGACGAAAGTGCTGGGCCGGCGAGACGTGGCGGGCGCATCGCTGGCCATGCAATCCGCGCTCAATGAGTTGCGCGACGCCGCCGTCGCCGTGCGGGAGAACCTCTCCTCCTATGGTGCGCGTCAGCTCGGCGTCGTGCGAAGGGACGGGGTGTGGTTCTCCGAGCCGCTTGAGTTCCTGGTTCAGATCGTCAACGGCGGCGTGCCGCGTCCGATGCATCTGCCGCGAATGAACCTCGCCGACGCGCTGTCGGCAAAGCGGATTTTCTTTGGCCGCAATGCCATTGAAATCCGTGGAAGTGGAGCGACCGACACGCGCTTCGCGGCGATGGTGTCGGTCCGCGAGTATCCCGCCCAAAGTGGTCCGGGATCGTTCGATAATCTCCTTCGTGTACCACACGAGATGATCGCGACGCAGACCTTCGCGATCGTCGACCGGCCGGAAGCAGCGCGGCAGATCGATCGCGTCGCCCGACAGGTCGACATGTCCGACGAGGCCGAGTCGATCGTCGCTGAACACCTGGACGAAGCGCGCGACGAACTGCTCGCCTCGGAGGCGATCTACGGCGAACACCACATGTCGGTGATGTGCCTCGGCCGGACGCTCGACGAGGTCGGCGCATGCGTGACCGCCGTGGGTGCAGCGCTGACGGACAGGTCAGCGATCTGGGTGCGCGAAGACCTGAACTGCGAACCTGCGTTCTGGGCACAGTTTCCCGGCAACTTCGCCTATATCGCACGCAAGGCGGTGATTTCCTCGAAGAATTTTGCCGGCTTCACGTCGTTGCACAACTATCCGAGTGGGCGGCCGTCCGGCAACCATTGGGGACCGGCGATCTCGGTGTTCGAGACGACATCGCAGACGGCCTATTATTACAACCACCATGTCCGCGACATCGGCAACTTTACTGTCGTCGGACCGACCGGTTCGGGCAAGACGGTGTTTCTTTCTTTTATTGCTGCGCAGACACAACGCATCGTGCCCCGCCCGAAGCTGGTGTTTGTCGATAAGGATCGCGGCGCCGAGATCTTCATCCGTGCCCTGGGCGGTCAGTATGAGACACTCGTTCCCGGCGAGCCCACCGGCTTCAATCCGCTGTCCTTGCCGGACACCGCGCTCAATCGGGATTTTCTGTATCAGCTCTTTGCCTTCATGATGCGGCCCCCGGCCGGTGGCGAATTGAGCGCGTCCGAGGAACAGGTGATCCGCAACGCGATCGCCGCTTCGCTTGCGGCGGGACCGGCAGGCCGCACCCTGAAGGCGTTCTCGACGCTGCTGCGCGGCCGCATCCGCGCGGGGGAGGGCGATCTCCTGGGCCGCCTCGAAAGCTGGATGCGCGCCGACCAACGGGGTTGGCTGTTCGACAACCAAGAGGACCGATTCTCGATCTCGAGCATTTTCGGGTTCGACATGACGCGCGTTCTCGACGACCCCGTCATCCGGACGGCGGCATTAATGTACATCTTCCATCGCATGGAGGAATTGCTGACCGGCGATCCGGTCATGATCTTCCTCGATGAGGGCTGGCGCCTGCTCGACGACGACGTCTTTTCCTTCTTCGTGCGCGACAAGTTGAAGACGATCCGCAAACAGAATGGGATCGTCGGATTCGGAACGCAGTCGGCGGCCGACATTGTACGCTCACACGCATCGAACACGCTGATCGAACAGACCAGCACCAACATCTTCTTTCCCAACCCGAAGGCGGACGACGACAGCTATCGTCAGGCTTTTCGCCTGTCCGGCCGGGAGGTGGCGTGGATCCGGAATACCGTTCCGGAAAGCCGGTCTTTCCTGATCAAGCACGGCCGCGACAGTGTCGTCGCACGCCTCAACCTCGCCGGTATGCCGGACCTCATCAAGGTTCTTTCAGGGCGTACCGAGACGGTGGCCGAACTCGACGCATTGCGCGCGCGTGTCGGGGACGACCCGGCCGCGTGGCTGCCGATCTTTCTTGGAAGGAACCCGACATGAAAGCGTTGCGTTTCCTGCCTTTGCTGCACGTCCTCGTCCTTGCCCCATTGCCGGCGCTCGCCGCGATCCCCGTCGAGGACGCAGCCCAGCTCACCCAGCATTCGATGACCTCGAGCAGCACGGTGAAGCTCGTACCGATCACGACGCAGCGCAAGGATGCCAACGGCGGTGTCAAATGCGCGGTCACCACTGGCAAGAAAGCCAGCATCACCGACCCAACGGTGAAGGCGCAGAATGGTGCCGGGACGGATCTTATCCGAAACTACGCCCCCGAACTCGCTACCCAACCGACCGAAGCAGCGACCGGTGGAGCGCTGAATCGCCAGACGCATTTCAACACGGCCGGCGATGTCGTTGCCGGTATCGACGCTAGTCGATCGACCATGGCGGCCGCCTCGAGACGCCTCCAATCCGAGGGCGGCCAGGTCGGCGGTGCTGCGACCGTGATGGCGTCGATCGACGCCAACAGCTCTGTCCGTGTGCAGAACGGTTTCGCCTGGAACGGGGTGATCGGTTCGGCGAACCTATGGATGACTGCTCTGAACGCGCTCAACCTGTCGGTGACAGGTAACACCAGCAGCGCGGCAGGAGGGATGCGCGCGGTCTCTTCGCCGCAACTCCCATCGCCGGCATATGCATGCCCGGCAGGAATGGTGGGCGCCGGCACGGTCGCGGAACCGTGTAAGCCGGCACCTGTCTGTTCGACGACGACGCCGGGTATCACGCCGGACCCGGCCTGCGTCAGCGCGCGCTACACCGATACTGATCGCAATGTCGCGTCATACCTGGCTGAATCGCAGAGCGCCACGCGCGCGTCGGCGCACGCCGCAAACCCACCGTTGAGCGTCGACGATATCAACGCTGCGCTGACCTCCATCGTCGCCAACAGCCGCTAGGGAGACTTTCATGAACAGCCGCTCCACTTTCGCCGCACTCTTGCTGGTCGTGACGCCAACCTTCGGTGCGCTCGCGCAGGTCCCGGTTATCGACAGCGCGAATCTGCAGAAGGCGCAGGAGATCGCCACCAGTACCCAGAAGATTCTGTCAGCCGACCAGCAAATCATGCAGTTCACACAGCAGACCCTGAAGGCTGTGACGGGCGATCGTTCGTCGCAGGCGCAGGGCTCGCTCGCGCAGATGGCTCTTGGCGGGGGATTTTCGATGGCGAAGGCTCCGTCGCTCGGGTCGGTGATCTCGGGCGGAGCTCTTTCATTCGCCGGTATGGGGACCGAGACGCAAACGATGGTATCGTCACTGATCAACGGCCTCCAACTCGTTCAAACGATCACGGGACTGGTGAGCGGGCAAAGCCATCCGGTCGACACCGCCTACAAGAACTCGGTCAACGTCGCCGCGACCCTATCGGGGCTGATCAACTCGACCCAGAGCGCCGTGCAGCAGCGCTCGAGCGCACTCCAGCAGGGCGGGCAGCAGATCGGCAGTGCCCAGGATTTGAAGGGCAGTGTCGACCAGAACACGCAGGTCCAGATCCAGACGGGCCTGACGATCAATGAGCTCAACGGCGTCGTGAACAACGCCGCCGCGGCTGCCAACCAAGCCAATCTCGACCGCATCGCCGCCGAGTCCGCTGCGGCACGCGCGATGAAATTCTCGCAGTGAAGCAGGGAATATGATGACGAAAAGGTCTCTCGTCCTTACGACGATTGTCGTGCTCGCCGGTGCCGTGCTTTTCGGGCGCTACGTGTTGGCACCGCGGACAGGCTCCCCGATCAGCGCGGGCGAACAATCTCCGACGCCCGACAAGGCGGCCGAGGCCGCCGGGCGGGCCATGACGTTCACCCAGCCGAAAGCCCTATCCGAGTGAAGCCGTTACCGACCCTTCTCGCTGCGTTTCTGGCGACCGTGGCCTTGAACGGATGTGCGTACAAGCCGTTGAAGGCGCCTTGCGCGCCCGACGAAGGCATAAGCCCGCTCGGCTATGCCGATACCACGACCGCGACCGCACATCCGCCGCTGTCGCTCCCCGATCACTGCGGCCCGATGCGGCCGATCTGAGGAGCCGATAGCGAACAGCTTCAACATCACATCACTTCTGCAGACTGTCGACCAGCTTGGTCAGAATTATGTCTCCACGGCCTATCAGGCGCTGGCGAACGCAGCGACGTCTGGCGGACCGACCGGCGTCGCCGGTCTTCTGCTCACCCTCTACGTTATTTTCTGGGGCATCGGGATTTGGCAGGGCACTGCCACAGGAGGACCTGCGGACCACGCCTTCCGGCTTTTCCGTGCGATGCTGATCTACGTGATGGCGACGCGTTGGGGCGATTTCCAGACGCTGGTCTACAACGCCCTCAACGACGGGCCGTCGGCGATCGGCAACGCGCTGCTCAGTGCGGTGACGACCGCGAACAACACCGGCACCTCGGTCAACCTGTCCTCGGTCAACGCCGTGCAGACGGCGCTTCAGAACATGTGGGATACGACCAACAGCGCAACCGAAGCCTTTCTTCAGAACGCGGGCATCACCAATTGGGGACCTTATATCTTCGCCGCGGTGTTCTACGTCGTGATGGCCATCCTCATCGGCTTCGCGATCTTCCTGATCGTACTCTCAAAAATGTTCATGTGGCTGCTGCTCGCACTGGCGCCGCTCTTCATTATTCTACTGTTGTTCGGCGTCACCTCGCGCTTCTTCGGCGGCTGGATGAGCGCACTGGCTCAATATTTTCTGGTGCAGGTCCTCGTCTACGCTTTCCTCGCCTTCTACGTTTCGCTGATCCAGCAGTCGATCGACACGCTGAACGGCGTCGCCAATGCCAAGTCCGCGACATGGGCGACCATTGGCCCGGTGGTGCTGCTCGCGATCATCGGCATCCTGCTGCTCAGCCAGATCAACAATATGGCCGCGGGCATTGCGGGCGGAATTCCGTTGCAGGCATCGCGTTTGGGAACGTTCCTCGCCACTGTCTCCGGGTATCGGCTGGGAGCGGCCACGAACAGGGCACGGCTCGCTTTTCGCAACCCGCTCAATCCGGCTTCGATCTCCAGACGTGAAGAACTCGCTTCACGGCAGAGAGCGCGGGTCGGGTTGCGTGCTGCGTCCTGGGCGCAATCGGCCGAATTTCGCCGGCTGGCCGATCAACTCAAGAACGCCGGCGTTCCGCCGGTCCAGGGTAAAGGGGGCCGGCCGTGAGCGACGCACCTCTCTCGGACGGGGCGCGTATCGACCCTCGCTACTACGCGGAGGGCGTCACCTGGGAACAGGACATTGCGCGGCGCAACCGCAACTCGCGAGCGCTTGCCTGGATCGTCGCGATGGTCATGAGCGCGGTCGCCATCACCGCACTGGCCGCGCTCGCGCTCCTTGTGCCCTTGAAGACCTACGAGCCCTATATGGTGGTCGTCGACAAAACGACGGGCTTCGTCGAGGTCAAACGGCCGATGGCCGAAGGGCCGCTTACCCAGGACGAGGCGGTCACGATGTTCAACGTCGTGCGCTATGTGAAGGCGCGCGAGACCTACGATCCGAAAGCCCTGAAAGACAATTTCGATCTCGCCCAGCTCCTTGCTTCGGGTGATGCCGCGCGCGAACTGACCGAAATCTATTCGCCCGCCAACCCGCAGAATCCGGTCAAGATTTTCGGCACCAACACGGAAGTGGCTGTCACGATCAAATCAGTGACGTTTCCGAATAATCGCACCGCTCTGGTCCGCTTCTCGACGGATGAAAAGTCGGCGACGAACATCGTCACCCGTCATTGGGTGGCCTTGGTGCGGTTTCGCTACACATCGGCGCCGATGCGCAATGAATGGCGTTTCGACAATCCGCTGGGTTTCCAGGTGCTCGAATACAGGCGCGATCAGGAAAGCGCCCCTTCGCCACGCGCGATCGGAGCGCAGCAATGACAGTGACCCGTGCTGCGTTGGCACTGCTTCTGGTCCTTCTGGCGAGCGATGCCTTCGCCGAGGCGTTGCCGCGACCCGGACGTGTCGACGCGCGCGTTCGCGACGTCATCTACAACCGGGACAACGTTACCGCGATCGATGCCACCTACGGCACCTCGACGATGATCGAACTGCAAACCGACGAGAAGATCGAGACCCTGGCGCTCGGCGATTCCATTGCCTGGCGTGTGGAGCCCAACCGGAAGGGCGATATCATTTTCGTCAAGCCGGTCGAGAAGAACGCACAGTCCAATCTCAACGTCGTGACCGACAAGCGCGTCTATTCATTCCTGCTGCGCTCGAACACACGGCCGCCATCGGCGCAGATCTACGTCGTCCGTTTCCGCTTCCCCGACGACGAAGCGAGTGCGCGGCTTCTGGCCGAGGCCAAGGAGCGCGCCGCCAATCCGAACCTGAAGGCGCTCAACATCGCCAACGCCAACAGCGACTATGGCTACAAGGGATCGTCAGCGAACAAACCCGTTGCCGTGTTCGATGACGGAACGAAGACCTGGTTCCGGTTCGAGGGGGAGACGCCGGCGATCTACATCGTCGACGCTGATCGCAACGAGAGCCTCGTCAACTTCCGCTCGGAAGGTCCTTACCTCGTCGTCGACAAGGTCTCGGCGCAATGGACTTTGCGCAACGGCAAGGAGTCGACCTGCATCTTCAATCGCCGTCTCACGAACCTTCATGAGCCGACCGGCCTCGAACCTTATGCGCCGCAGCGCGTCGGGACGACTGCAACCGCAGGATTTTGAGCGCGATGCCGACCGCCGACGACCATCGTTCTCTTGAACTTGAAGCTGCCGCCGCGACGTCGGTCGCGCGCGGGCGCACCGCTTTCGGCAAATTCCTGACCGTTGGGATTCCGCTTGGTGCCCTCGCGGTGGCCGCGTGGGTGATTTACGGCTCGATCGGACGGCGCACGCCGTTGCTGACCACACCCGATACCGAAGAATTCACCACCACGCAGTTTCCAGCCCCATCGCTGTCCTCCCCGCGGCCGCAGACGGACCAGGGTACGATCGTCCTTCCACCGCCCCCACCGGAGCCGACCCCGCCTTCTCCTCCGGTTGCGCCGCCGTTGACATTGCCGCCACCGCCGGCGCCGGATCAGCCGGCGCTGGCCGCGCCACAGGATGACAGCGAGGCGCGACGTCTCGCCGAGTTGGAACGGCAGCGGCTGGAGGAAGAACGGCGGCGATGGGAACGGCTGCGTGCTCCGCAGGTCATCTCTGACAACGCGGCGGCCGCTGGTACAGCGGCAGGTATGTCCGACTCTGGCGCGGGTGCTGCGGCCGACACCGAAGACGATCCGAACCGGCGCTTTCTTGCCTCCGTTTCTGCGGCAGGCGTCGAGGTTTCGCGCGCCACGAAAAACGATCGTATCGATGCGCTGATTGCTCAGGGAACACTGATCCGGGGCGTGCTCGAAACCGCCGTGCAGAGTGACCTCCCAGGCATGGTGCGCGCGGTGGTTACGGAGAATGTCTGGTCATTCGACGGCCGCCGGGTGTTGATACCCGCCGGCAGCCGCCTGGTTGGAGAGTATAAGTCCGGCATCGCCCAGGGCCAGACGCGCGTCTTTGTCGTGTGGACACGGGTGTTGAGGTCCGATGGCGTTTCGGTGCAGCTCGGATCGAACGGCACGGATGATCTCGGGCGCGCCGGAAATGCGGGATTCGTCGATAATCATTATGTCGAGCGTTTCGGCTCGGCGGTCATGTTGTCGGTTGTCGGCGGCGTATCGCAGTTCCTGAGCGCCTATGGGCAGAACTACAACGCGTATGGAAATGGCACCGTCGTGACGACGACGGACCCCGTCACCGGCGTGGTCACGCAAACGCAATCGGGGATGAACCAGAACCAGCTTTCGTTGCAGGCTCGGCAGATCGCAGCCCAGAACGTTTCCCAGACGCTGACGAACATCGCCCATGAGGCGCTGCGCAACTCGATCAATATCGCGCCGACGATCTATCTCGATCAGGGGACCCGGATCATCGTTTTCGTCCGGCGCGACCTCGACTTCTCGGCGTTCTATCCCGATCCGGTCAAGGAAGCACTGCGGGAGATCAAGCGTGAACGTGCTGGCGCAAAGTCCAACGATCTTCATTGACCGCGCGCTGGAGCCGGTTCGAAGCTGGCTGGACGACGATCAGGTCGTCGAAATCTGCGCAAACGGTCCGGGGGAGGTTTGGGTAGAACGGTTCGGCCTGTCAGCGATGGAGCACCATCGCCTGCCAGCCCTCACCGAGCACGCGATACGCCATCTGGCGGAACGGGTGGCTGGCTATTCCGGACAGAGCATCAACGAGGAACATCCGCTGTTGTCGGCAGCGCTTCCATCGGGCGAGCGCTTCCAGGGCGTTATTCCGCCAGCGACGACAGGCGGCGGCGCATTCGCCATCCGCAAGCAGGTAATCAAGGAGATGCGTCTCGACGACTATCGGCGACTAGGCGCGTTCGAGAAAGTGGCCGCGGCCGGAGAGGGAACCCTATCGGCGACCGATCGCCTGTTGTGTAGCCATCTCGATGCCGGCCGCATCGAAGCGTTCATCCGTCTGGCGGTGATCAATCGCTATTCGATCCTGCTTTCGGGCGGCACGAGTTCGGGGAAGACGACGTTTTTGAATGCTATCCTGAAGGAAGTTCCCTCGGAAGAGCGCATCATCACGATCGAGGATACCCGCGAGGTCAATCCCATCCAGAAGAACCATCTCGCCTTGGTTGCATCGAAGGGGGACCAGGGCGAAGCGCGGGTCACGGTGGAGACATTGTTGCAAGCGTCGATGCGCCTTCGGCCGGATCGAATCTTTCTTGGCGAAATCAGAGGAGCGGAAGCCTACTCGTTTCTGCGCGCCATCAACAGCGGCCATCCGGGCAGCATCACCACGGTTCACGCCGACAGCCCCACCGGCGCCTTCGAGCAGCTTGCGCTGATGGTGATGCAGGCCGGACTCGGCCTCCGCCATGACGAGATCATCGCCTACGTTAAATCGGTGCTTCCGATCGTCATCCAGCAGACCAAGGTGGGTGGCTGGCGCGGAACTTCGGAGATCTATTTTTCGCGCATGGCGGAGTGGCGAGGTGCATCCTTAGCAGGTGAGACGTGAGGCCATGGGGCGCGTAGCCGTCTATCGCATTGGCATCGCCCTCATGGCCATGCTGGCCTTCGCCCTCTTGTGGAGCCTTGCCTACGAAGTGGTCGTTGCGTTGCGATGGGCACCGCATCGGTTTCCGGGCGAAGGCTCGGCTCGCTGGGCGCTGTTTCAGATGCAGAACGCCGATCGCTCGAGCGGATTCTTTCTGATCGCGTGGCATCACTTCTATGATCGCCTCATCTATCCTGCGACGCGTGCCGAGGCGCTCATCCGCGCCGGCTACGCGGCTGTGGCCGTTTTCGGGCTGGGTGCCGCAGGCGCCCTGTTCGCTTTCATCAACCGCCGGCAGATGCCCTATGGCTCTGCCCGTTTCGGCACGTTGATGGAAGCCGCAAAGCAGGGCCTGACGGTAAAGCACGGCATCGTCCTTGGCACGCTCAACGGCGCGACGATCCGCTCGGACGAGCCGGCCCACATTCTGGTCGTCGGTCCCTCCCGCTCGGGCAAAGGGACGGGGTTCGTGCTTCCGAACGGCTATCTCTGGCGGGGTTCGGCGGTGTTCTTCGATCCGAAGCGGGAGAATTTCGACGCACTCGCGAACCATCGCGCGGCGGTCGGGAACGAGGTCTACATGTTTTCGCCGGGCTCCAGCGAGACGCACCGTTACAATCCGCTGGACTTCGTACGGCGCGATGAGCGCATGGCCACCGACTGTCTGGTCGTGGCGTCGTTCGTGATTCCGGAAAAGGCCGATGATACCTGGGCGGGCGCAGGGCGCCTGCTTCTGTCGGCGCTGATCGGCTACGTCCTCGCCTCGCCGCTGACGGCCGGCGCACAGCACATGCGGACCGTGGCGCGTATGACCACGACCGGTAAGGACATTTCGACGGTGCTGCGGGCTATCGTGAAGACGGAACAGGCCCACCTGCCGACCTGGGTCATCGACAGCTTCAACCAGTATATCGCGCTCGAACCGGAGACGCGCAACAGCGCCGTGTTCAACATCAACATGGCGATGTCGCTATGGAACAATGGTTTGATTTCGGCCGCGACCGAAACGTCCGACTTCGACATCCGCGAACTTCGCCGCCGGCCGATGACCATTTTCATCGGCTGCACGATCGCCGAGCTTTCCATCTTCCGGCCGCTGATCCGCATCCTTTTCCAGCAGATCCATGACCTCCTCATGGTCAACATTCCGGGAGCCGACGAGCCGCACCAGGTGCTGCTCATGCTCGACGAGTTCTATCACGTCGGCAGGATGGATTCGCTGATCTCCAAGATCACCATCAGTGCGGGCTACGGCTTTCGCATGGCGATCGTCATGCAGGATCTTGCGCAGCTCGACGAACTCTATGGCCGAAACACGCGGATCACGACAGTCTCCGGTTCGCAGATCAAGCTGTTCATTCAGATCAACGACCTGGAGACATCCGAGTTCGTGTCGGAGATGCTGGGCGAGACGACGCAAGTTTACAAGACGCCGATTCAGCGTCCAGGGCAGGGCATATTTGCCCCTCGTGTCTGGACGCCGCATTACACGCCAAGGCCGCTGCGCAGTCCGCTCGAGCTGCGCGAGATGTCGGCCAGGCTGTCGATCCTGATGGTGAAGAACTCGCCCTCGTTCGAACTGACGAAAATTCGGCATTACCTGGATAAGCCGTATCGGAAGCTCTACGAACGGAGCAAGGGACATCCGCCCGCACTACCGAAGCTAGCGACGTGGATCGACGAGCCGTTGGGCGGCGCGATCAATGCGGCGGTTGGGGGTCAGTCATCCGGCGCAAGGGCGCCGAAGGCGAAGCGGCCGGGTGCGACCAGAAAGCCGGCCGCCGCCAGATCGAAACGAAACGGAGTGAAAGTCGCCTCCGCTCCTGCGCCCGCGTCCAATCTCGCACAAGCAGCGCCTATGCCGGCATCGAAAACCAGGACACGTAATAAGTCTCTGTCGCTCGGCGACCCGCCGCCGGTGCCGCCGGGTGAGAGCTATTCGGTGCATGACATTATGGCCGCGTCCACAGACGACCAGGAAGATAGCTACCGGTCGATGATCGACGCGGTGGCGGATGTTTCCGACCCGAGAGTGCGAGGTGCGATTGAGACGCTCGACCGTTTGCACCGGGACTTCGGCGAGGACGGCACATGAGGTTCGGTGCCGAGGCGATAGTGAGCGATGACCAGCGCGAAACTCCGGGGTGGCTCCACGCACGTGTTGTCCGACTGCGTACTATCGAACACGGCAGAAAATAGAAGCCGAGCCGATTTTAAAATTAAACCTAGAATTGCACTTTCGCTTGTACTCGTCTACAGATTCCGCGATGTGTACATATTGGTCAATGCTGCCAATACACAGCGCTGCGATAGCAAAAACGGCGGCGCGCATCGGATTTTTCGTGCAGGCGAGTTTGAGCGAGAAGGTGCGGCAGACGCTATTGTCTGCGGTCCAAGCAACACCGCGCGCGTCATTTCCGAATTCCCAAAACACCTTTTGTGACAGGTTGGTTTTCATGAGTTGACGATTGATCGTCGGGCATTGCCGGCAAGGCGAAGGGGGAGGGCGTGATGAAGGCTTTTGAGCTAACCGGGACGTATACCTATCGCAGCTTTGTAAATCGCGAAGAGATAGTTGACGATTTCAACAAGATCCAGTTCGCCGAAGCGGAGTTGACGCTTTTCGCGGCATCGGACGGGACCGTGACCGGGCTTCTGTCGTGGCCGACGAACGACGATGACACTGAACGCGCCTATATGGACATCACCGGCGTGATCGCAAGCGCCGAACCGTTCCTGGTTCAGTTCGACGGAAAGGGGCGGGCGAGTTCGGCGATCGCCGATTACCATTATCGCTACGAGCTGACCCTGGCGAGGCGATGGCCGGAGACGACCGATCCCCACACTTGCCTCGTCGGCTCCGTGATCAGAGTTAAAGATCACGGGAAGGCCAAGGCTGGCGTGACGGCGAGTGTTGCGGCAGTTCAGCGTGCGTTCGTCGAGCCACACGACATCCAAGGTGTCGCGCTTTTGCCGAGCACTTTGACCATGCTGGCGAGCAAGTGGCATCGGCTTTGGCATGCGACCTGGCACACCGTTCGCGGTGCCTGGTGGGATCTCCAGCCCGAAACGCGCAAAGCGATCGATGGTTACGGCTGGGGCCTCGCACGTCCACCATTCCGGCCGAAAGCGATCGGCGGACTCGATCTCGAAAACGGCGCAGGCGAGGACTTTCTGTTCATGCACCGCTGGATGATCAAGATGGTCAGCGACGATTATGCCAATCAGGGTGTAGCGCCGCCGCAGTCGTGGAAACAGATTCCGAAGCCGTCCTCGGCCCAGGCCTCATTCGTGGAGGCGAAGGATGCCTCCGGCCTGGTAACCTTCAAGCGCGACGCCGCCTCATCAGGCAACATGGTGCCGCCTGCTGATGAGTGGGCGAAGACGCAAGAGTTCTTCAATACGATCATGCGCAGTTGGGAGCGCCAGTTTTCCAGCAAGGGAACACTTGCTTCCCTGAGCCTTGGCGCGCTCGGCAATCTCATCGAATTCACGATCCACAACAACATGCATATGCGTTGGGCTACGCCGGCGCGTGATCCTGAAACAGGAGAGATTACAGTCGATCCAGAGACCGGGGATCCTGGCCGCCCGACTTTCGATTTCAGCGACAAATGGGATTCGCCAAAATACGACTATCTCGGCGAATTCTACTCGTCCCACGTCAATCCGTTGTTCTGGCGCCTCCACGGCTGGGTCGACGACCGGATCGATGACTGGTTCACAGCGCAAGAAGCAGCAAGTCCGGGCCGGATCAAGAAGCGTACATTGCACGGCGTCGAATGGTTTGACGTCAATGAGCCGTTCGTCATGGTGCCTGAACCCTTCGTCGGCGTCGCGCTCGAGGCAAGCCACGGCGGACATATGGATCACGCTGGCCATCCCGGCCACGATCCGAAGGCCGACGAGGTTGCGACCATGCTGAAAGTCATGGACTTACTGAAGAACGACGGCAAGCAGGATTTGCTGGCCATGGCCACGAGAACGCGCGAAGGCGCCAGGCTTCGACCGATCAGCATGCATTTCAGGGCGTTGGACGATATCGCGAAGTAACGCCGGTTGGCCTCCGGCAACGCACGTCGGTCGGTGATGGCAGCAATCCGCGAGTTGCGCGCGGCGCCGGAAGGACATCGAAGTGTGGACGCAGCACGGAGCTACAGCGAGACCGGCGGGAGCCGGTGTCGGCACGATTGAAGCTGCCAAGCGCTTTGCATCCGCACCACCGAAGATCGGCCGACGGTGGCCGGTGCCGTTCAAAGCGCGTGCGGTGGCATCCAAGGATTCGCCGAAGCCTAACGGCGCTCCCTCAGGGCGCCCGCCAGGTTTCTGCAAAGTGTCGTGCGTGGCTGGGCGAAAGGGTCCCTCTATCATTCCGTTCCGGCCGTCGAATTCCGAACGCGACCGGCGGCGTCTCCATGCCTGCGGGGACCTCTCATCGTATCAGGCGACGGCGGATTGCCTTGACGACTGCATGGGTGCGATTTGCGGCGTCGAGTTTATCTCGGACCGAACGGACGTGCTTGAGAATTGTCGGCCGGGAGACGCCGAGAATGACTGAGATCTCCCAGTCGCTTTTTCCTTCCGCCGCCCATAGGAGGCACTCGGTTTCCCGTGCTGTGATCCTAGTCTCCGGGTCGGCTGCGTTGCGTGGTACGAACAGCAACCGGCCAACCGCATAGTTCGCAGCGAATGTCAGTGCGCTCTTGGCCTCTTCGCTGATCTCCGGTGCTTCACCTCCGAACGATATGGCCACGACGCCACCGTCGAGTGTCTGGACCGGGACGACATGTCCGCTGCAAAGGCCGAATTCGCCGGCCTCGCCGCTGATCAACCTCACGTCGGACGAGCATTCGCATCGCGCGTAGGCCTCTTCCCACAGAAATGGCGAACGCGCTTTCCGCGAATGGGTAACGATCGGGTCGCGGAAGACGTAGTTGCGCTCGGCGTAACGTTTCTTCCAGCCGGGGGGCATGTGCTGGATCATGATCCGCGAAGCGATCTCGGAACTCGGCGTCGTGTTACTCGGGATCACCCCGCCAAACACCGAAGTAAAGCCGAACACACTGGCCAGTTCGATCAGGCATCGCTCAACGCCGCCAGCATCTGGTGACTGTTCGATGCGTGCGACGAAGTCCCAGGTCTTTCGGAGGTAGCTCGCCGTCTTCGGCTTTTGCCGATGCACGGCCGGACATGGAAATGCACTTGGGTCCATTACCGCCATGATCGATTATGCTACTCCTTTGCCGATTAACAAGCTCACTTTTTCTCAATCCTTCTACCTCCAGGTGCGTTGGTCTTTCGTCGCACAAAGCGTCATCTCGCGTCGCACCGACGTATTGGTCACCGAAACCGCACCGTTGAAGCCACCGCGGGCTACCGCTCGCGGCCGGCCTCATCGAGCGCGCGCGCGATCGGGGAGAGGATGTATTGTATGATCCTGCGCTCACCGGTCTTGATTTCTGCCTGCACGGCGAGGCCGGGGCCAACAGGCCGTTCCTTGCCCGCGATCAAGAGCGTCTTCTGCTTGAGCCGGATTCGGACGGCGTAGACCAGACCTTGCTGCGGCGGATGCTGCGCGCCGGCATTCGCGGAGGAATTCTGCTGCTGCTGCTGGTTCTGCTCAATCGCATCGCGGCTGATGTCTTCGACCTCACCTTCCAGGAGGCCGTAGTCCGTGAATGGAAATGCCTCGAGCTTGACCCGCACCGGCTGTCCTTCCCGGACGAAACCGATATCGCGGTTCATGATCATCGCGTCGACGGCCAGATCGGCATCGTCGGGAACGATTACCATCAGTGGCTGGGCCGGTTGAACGACGCCGCCCACGGTTGTCACGGCGAGCTGTTGAACGGTTCCAGCGACTGGCGATTCAAGCGTCTGGAACTCCTTTCGCTGTCCGGCCTTGCGCAAATCCTCTGCGGCCAACGCTGACTTGTCACTGGCGTCGCTGAGCTGAGTGACAGCCTCCTTGCCGAATGCTTCGCGCAGACGATGCATCTGCGCGTCGAAATTGGCGATCGACGCCCTTGCACGGGCCGCGTTGCTTTCCTGCACATCGATATTGTGGAGGTGTTCAATACGAAGCTGCTCGTACTCCATGGTCTTGAGCTTGGAGAAGAAGCCCTTGTCGCTGAGTTCGCTCCGCGCGGCGAGTTGCCGTTCGACCAGCGGAAGCGTTTCCCGCAACTTGGCCAGCTCCGCTTGCGAGGAGGCGAGTTGCGCTCTTTGCTCGTTCTTACTCTGCTCCAGGGCGCCGCGTTCGGCTTCATACTGGGCGATTGAGGTGCGAATGAACTGCCGTTGCGTTTCGGCGACGTCGTCAGGGGTACCGGGCGGAGCGTTGAAAGTGCTGGGACGTCCATCAAGATAGGCGAGAAGCGCGCTGTTGCGCGCGCGGATGATGTCGGCCGACAACCGGTTGCGCTGTGCCTGCGCTTCCTCGGCTCCGATCAGTGTCGGGTCGAGCTCGACGAGCAACTCACCCTTCTGGACATGCTGACCGTTGCGAACATGGATGGCGATGACGGAGCCGATCTCCATCGGCTGGATCAGCTTGACGTTTCCGACAGGGACGATCTTGCCGCTGGCAACCGCGACGACGTCGACCTTTCCGATGCAGGCCCAAACGATCGCCACGGTAAAGAGGCTGCACAGGATCCACAGCAGGTAGCGCAGACCGGGGCTGGCCGGCTTCTCCATGATTTCGAGCGCGGCCGGGAGGAATTCGTGTTCAATAAGCGGCCGGTGGTGACGATCAGCCTCATTCTGGATCGACCATGCCTGACGCAGGACGCTCAGATGGCGGGAGATTGTCGGAAACCGTCCTGCGAAGGCAGCGCCGATCATACCGCCACTCCCATCTGCTTTATGTAGAGCTGCGCGTAGCGCCCGCCGAGGTGGAGCAACTCATCATGGTTGCCCTGCTCGGTGATCTCGCCGGCTTCAACGGTGACGATGCGATGGCACTGCCGCACGGCCGAGAGCCGGTGCGCAATGATGATGACCGTCCGGCCCTTGGCGATCTTGCGCAGGTTCTCCTGAATGATCTCCTCGCTTTCCGCGTCGAGCGCCGAGGTTGCCTCGTCGAGGATCAGAATACGCGGGTTACCGACCAGAGCACGGGCGATTGCCATGCGCTGCCGCTGTCCGCCCGACAGGTTGTTGCCGCGCTCGTCGATGATCGTGTCGTAACCGTGGGGAAGGGCGAGGATGAATTCATGCGCCCCGGCGAGCGTTGCCGCCGCGATGACACGCTCCATCGATAGCGTCGGATCGGCCAGCGCGATGTTCTCGCGCACCGAGCGGTTGAACAGGATGTTCTCCTGAAGCACGACGCCGATCTGTCGGCGAAGCCATGCAGGGTCGACAAGCGCAAGGTCCACGCCGTCGACCAGGACGCGGCCGCGTTCTGGAATGTAGAGACGTTGGACCAGCTTGGTGAGGGTCGATTTGCCCGATCCGGACGGGCCGACGATGCCGAGCATTTCGCCGGCGCCGATGTCGAGACTGACTTCACGAAGCACTTCCGGCGCGTCAGGGCGATAGCGGAAGCGCACCTTGTCGAACGCCACGCGTCCCGTGATCGGCGGCAGGCTGGCGCGGTTGGGATTGTGTTCGGGTTCGGCCGGCGCGTTGAGGACGTCGCCGAGCCGGTCGACGGAGATGCGAACCTGCTGAAAATCCTGCCAGAGCTGCGACAGGCGCAGGATGGGCGCGGCGACGCGGCCTGACAGCATGTTGAAAGCGACCAGCGATCCAACCGTCAGATCGCCAGCGATCACCGCCTTGGCGCCATAATAGAGCACGGCGACCGTGGTGAGCTTGGACACGATCTGGATGAGATGACTGCCCCAGTTGGCCAGCACCGCGACGCGGAAGCCGGTGTTGGTGTAGCCGGAGAATTGGCGCTCCCATTTGTCTCGCATTTGCGGCTCGACGGCCATCGCCTTCAGCGTGCCGATGCCGGTGACGCTTTCGACGAGGAACGCCTGGTTCTCGGCGCCGCGATTGAATTTCTCGTCGAGCAGCTTGCGCAGGACCGGCGTGATGAACACCGAGATCAGGATGTAGCAGGGGATCGATAGCACGACGATCAACGTCAGCCACGGGCTGTAGAGCATCATCACCGCAAAGAAGACAATGGTGAAGAAGAGGTCGAGGACGACCGTGACCGTGTTCGACGTCAGGAACTCCCGAATGCGTTCGAGTTCACGGACACGGGCGACGCTGTCGCCGACGCGACGCGCCTCGAAATAGGAGAGCGGCAGGTTAAGGAGATGCCGGAACATCTGCGCGGACAGTTCGGCATCGACCCGGTTGGTCGTATGCGCGAACAGCCAGTTGCGCAGCGCCGACAGCAGCGTTTCCCAGATCAGGACAACCGCTAGGCCGATGGCCAGCACATCGAGGGTGGTCATCGACTGGTGCACCAGCACCTTGTCGATGACGAGCTGGAAGAAGATCGGGCTGACGAGGCCCATCAGTTGCAGGAAGAACGACCCGACCAGGACGTCGCGCAGCGGGCGGCGGTATTTGACCAGCGCGGGGATAAACCAGGAGATGTCGAACGGTCGAGACGCGCCAGCGATGCGCTCGCGCGAGGTGAGGAGCAGCATCTCTCCCGTCAGGCGTTCCGCGGCTTCAGCCTCCGACCAGATCTCGCCGCGGTCGCCATCCGGGCGCTGCAGAAGGAAGCGTCGTTCCTCGGTATCGGCTTTGAGGAGAATGATCGATGTGCCGTCCACGCAAGCGGCAATCGCGGGCAGGGGCAGCTTGGAAAAATCGGCCGCGCGGGCTCTTTTGATCTTTGAGACGAGCCCGAGCTTCTTCGCGATACGGGAAAGATCGCCGAAGCTGTAGGGGTCGTCGCCGCGCCCGCGATCATGCGCAATCTGGCCGGGATCGGCCGAGACACCGAGAAACTTCGCCAGCAGGATAAAACAGCCGAGCGCATGGTCGAAACGCGGCTGATCGTTATCGGCTGTCGGGGCCGGAGGTTCCGCGAGGTCGGTCATGGATGGATTAGCCACATCAGGGAGCCGCACGTCGCGGGAGATCGAACGAAAAACAATAGCGCCGCGCGCTCGCTGACGGGCTTTTGCATCAGACCGTTCAGCATTCGCGGCGGCGCTTCGACAACGGGCACGCGCACGGAAGCGTGTATTAGGCAGCCGGCGCTTCGAACTTTTGCGCACCCATCTTTTTCAAGGTCTCAGGGTCGAGGCTTTTGGCGACGACCGGATGAAGGCGAAGATCACCTTCCTTCGCGACCTGGCGGAAGTTGGCGATGACACGCGCCGTCGCCTTTGAGTTCGGCGCGATCACATCGAGCAGCCAGTTGATGTTGCCTGATTTCCATTCGTCCGGCTTGAGCCTGACGGGGAAGACGCCCGACTTCACCTGTTCGCGGATCTTGGCGTCGACCTCCTCGGATACGCTCGCCCAGATCGCGACGCCGGCGATGTCGGCCAACGCATTGCTGTCAGCATCCGAAGGATAGGCGATAGCGACACGATCGTTGATGAGCGGTTCGAGCACGAGGTGCTGAAGATCTTCGAGCGATTGGCTGCGATAGCGCGGAATCACCATCATCGCCATCACGATCTTGCCGAAGCTCTCGCGCACATGCGAGCGCACGGCCGCGATCTTCTTTGCCACTTCCGGATCGAGCGCCGCAGCGGTGGATGCGGGTGCCGCTGCGCCATTGTTTGCGGCACCGTTGCCTGATGCGGCCTTCGGCTTTTCATGTGTCTCTGATGCGGTCGCAGGCTGCTTTGCCATCGAAGTCCCCCGAGTCCAATATCTTGTACCTTAGGTTGAAATCGCAATGTGTCACCCGACGAACTAAGGCGCAAGCGTGGTTTTTCAACATTGTCCACTACCATTTGCGGGAAGGTGAAAGCGGGACATTTAGTTTAACGTTGAAGCAAAGAAACCCCCGTGTATCAGCCATTACTCAGATACTCTTATGCGCTCATTCGTCACAATCGTTAAGATTCCTGTTGCGTGCATCAATCGAACTGCTACCGTTGCGTGTAACATGGGGTGGGGCATGGCAGGCAGGGGAATCATCTCCACGCGAGCGGCAGCGATGATGCTGGCGGGTATTCCGACTGCGCTCAGATTGAGGCATCGCGCAAGGACGATCGCCATGGCGGTGATCGGATCGACGGTCGTCACGCTTCTAAGTGCGTGTAGCGACAATACACCTCTTAGTCTGCGCACCGACCAGACGCCCGTCTACCAATTTCTCGGCACGCAACGTTTCTCGATCCCAACTAATTACCTCGTCTCTCGTGATGTAGGAAGCGTCCTTGTCGTTGCCACTTGGCCGGAATTACAAGGGCGGTCACGCAGCAACTATAAACACTATCTGGACAGCAACATCAGCATTTATGTCAGCTCCGGAAATATACATAGCTTACAGTCAGTGTATCGCGTGTATGTCCAGGAGGCTTGGGGCTTCAAGAACCTTACACCGAACGAAACCAGCCGGATGTCCGACTTCGACGGGTATGTACTACGTCATCCAAAGAGCGACGCATCAAATCCTCACGCAACGCTGTTTGACATCTATTTGAAACGTT
The DNA here is from genome assembly GCF_053772255.1 of Rhodopseudomonas parapalustris. NCBI lineage: Bacteria > Pseudomonadati > Pseudomonadota > Alphaproteobacteria > Hyphomicrobiales > Nitrobacteraceae > Rhodopseudomonas > Rhodopseudomonas parapalustris. The sequence goes on from NZ_JAMKBZ010000016.1 coordinate 40,334, forward strand.
CACCAAGCGGTGAGTACACCGCGATTATCCGATGCGATGGTAAAGCAAGCCAAGGCATTCCGAGCCCGCAATGCCAGTATTGGACGGTGTATCCCGAGTTCCCAAACCTTTTATTCCACATCGGATTTTCTCGAACGCCTTTGCTTGATCAGGTGACCCGCGTTGACGATGGGGCTCGGGGGCTGTTTCTCAAATTCAATGCTGACGGTGAACGGGCCTACAAAGACGATCCAGATGCTCGCGACGCTCTCCAACACTCAGAGCAGCTCGTTCGAGACGCTCGCGGCAAAAAGTAGTACGAAGAATGGGAGCCACTAATGGTTGCGCATCTTACGCAAAATCAGCTTGCCCAATTAGATGCTGCACTCGGCCAGGATTCCGTTGACGGCTTAAACAACTACATCGCTTATTATACGCTGCTAGCAAGTTTCGGTGAAACGTACGGTCTGCTTGCTGCGGATGTTGCGGCAGCACAGTCGTTGTCTGGCCGTGTGGCTCGCGCGTTTGCCTCGGCGCGCGCGAAGGAAAGCGGGCAGTCGATCTCGTCTGAGATGTGGGCGAAAATTTCCGCTGCATTGGCAAGAGCGGATTTTGATGCTCGGAAACAACTCGCGGATGTGAATGATCCGCACTACGACGCGGCTGAACACGAAGCCAAATCCTCAATCGATCTGCCGGTAGGTATAGTTCAAGAGTATCATACGAGCGTTTTTCAGCGTTTCGGGCTAGATATTAGTGCGTGGACCGCTTTTGTCCCGCTGGAGCTTGCCGGAGACGAGGCGGCTCGGGAGGCGAAGTGGCAAGAACTCAAACGGCCGGGTGTATGGAATGAGATTGCAAATGGCAGTTGGACGGCCATCTCGACAATCTTGGGTCAAGCATTCAGTTCGAACATAGCGTCAACAGTTATTGGATATCTCGGCACAGGTTGGGTTGGTGCAATCGGTTTAAATATTCTCGATGCATCAACAGACAAAGACCCCGTCGACATTTGGATTAGCAACATATTCTTAGCCGTAGGAGCAGTATTTGGGCTTAATGATTTAGGTGCGATCACCGAATTTGAGCTGGACCTTCCGGATGGCGGAAAGCTCATTGGCGGCAACGGCGAGCCCGAAGTCAAGTGGTCGGATTGGCTTAGCGGTTTTAATCCGAGCGACGACGACGACGGGCACCTGACCGGCAGCGCAGGGAATGACGTTATCCTCGGATATTCCGGTGACGATAGGCTCGACGGTGGCGATGGAAACGACACTTTACACGGCGGTTCTGGCAACGATGTGCTTATCGGTGGGGCCGGAAATGATCTGCTTGACGGTGGCGAAGGTGGGGACGGCGCTCTATTCTTTATTGATGATTTTGATACCGCCGATTACTCGGAGGTTACTCGCGGTATTTCCGTTGTTCTCGGATCGCAGCCACTCGGAGAAAACATCCTTGCGTTCGAGGTCACTGATGATGGGACAGGAGGGCGCGACCTCCTTGTTAACATCGAGCAAATCAAATTTGGAGGCGTTGGCGACACCGTCAACATTGATGCGAAGGCTTACGAACTCGTAGAGAAGCAATCAGGGCTTCTTGAACACGGTCTAACATTGGACCTCTCCAACCCGAGCGGAGGTAACAAAACTTCCGGAGACTTCGATACAATTAAATACGAAACTCGCGACGGTTGGGACGGCACTGAGGGCATTTTTTGGTATGACGGAAGCACTCATGGTGCCGGATCAGTCGCTGGTGCCTTGATATCCGCCTCCTCGTATATCGCGTCTATCGTCGGCGGACTCACCTTTAACGCCACCGGCGTCACAGCAATCAAGAACGGGCTCGTTGCAGAAAGCCTCCTTCCGGACGATGACATTTATGTGCTCGGTGCGGAGAATGTTACGTTAACGGACGGTGATGATCGTTTTTATTTCTCTGGGACCGATTACAACATCCACTCCGGCGTCGGGACTATTCGCGGCGGTAAGGGCGACGATATTCTTTTCTACAACGGCGCCAAGACGGTCCCTGGTCTGGAACTTAGCATCGATGGTGGAGCTGACAACGACTGGATCGTCGCCAGCGGCGGGAATGGCGCCTTAACGATCGGAGGCACTGGCCGCGATTGGATTTTCAACACCTCAAAGGGAGGCAAACTTTACGGCGACACTTACAACGGTGAAGACCCCGATACGAAGCAAAAAGTAACCGATTCATCCGAAAACGCCGACAATTTCTGGTATTTCCCCGACACCACGATCATGGATGCCCAGCATTATGACGTGCTGAAATTCTTTGGCCTGCCGATGACGGGCGGTGATGCCACTGCCGGCAGTGTCGGACTTGCTCTCGGGATGCGGACGGGCAACATGATGGTTGCGTCCGGCGTCTCTGCTGCCATGAATTCAGCGGCAGTAGCTACTGGGAACCAGGTCTTCTTCGACCATTTGATGCCGTTCATGACATACAAGATGGACGGGAAGGATCTTCTCGTCGGCAACGTTGTCGATAGCTTTTTCAGACTTCTGACCGGACAGAATGGGCTGTTCAACGCTATCCCCAACGGAGACGGCAGTTACACTGACGCTACCGGCGTCATGCGTATCAAAGACTTCGACTTTACAAACCGTAGCGAATGGGGCTTCGAACAAGTCGATCTTAGCGCGTTCCTCGGGGACGATAAAACGCCTCCCGGTACCATGAACATGGTGTTCAAGGATGGGAACCCGATATTCGCGTCATTGCAGCTGATTTCGATGTTGCCGTCTGTCGCAGGCTCCGGCCTGTTCGGTCAGATGTTTCAAATGCTCATGACGCTCGACACGACACTTGTGTTTCTCGCGGCAACCTTGAGAGCCGCGAAAAGTGCGGCATGGGTCACTGGTGCCGATCCACTGATGATCGACCTCGAGGGCGATGGCCTCGAAACCGTCGATATTGACAGCAATCGCCTCTTCTTCGACGTCGACGGCGACCGTTTCGCCGAGCGTACTGGTTGGCTGAAGGGCGACGACGGTTTTCTGGTGGTGGACGGAAACCAGAACGGCAACATAGACGACGTATCGGAAATGTTTGGCAACCGCTATGAGGGGGGCTATGCCGAGCTGACGCAATACGACAGCAACGGCGACGGCAAGATCACCGCAGCGGACGCGCTTTGGGCCGATCTTAAGGTCTGGCAAGATTACAACCAGAACGGCATCACCGACCAAGGCGAACTGAAGTCACTCAATGAGCTCGGTATAATCGAACTTAGCCTTTCTACGACCGCTACCAACATAACGACCCCGCAATCTACGAGACTCCTATCCTTCGGCGATGTCGTATTTGACGGCGGCCGCACCAGCCGCATGTTCGAGGCGATCCTTAACTCCAGCGACGTCGAGACGCGCTTTGCCGGCGAGTCCGGCCTCGCACCCTGGCAGACTGGTTTGCAGCTCAACGCCAAGGGCATGGGCACGATCACCGATCTTGCCATCGCCATGGCGAATGACGTCGACTTGGCCGAACTCGCGACCAGCACCGCAACTACGATGACCGCGCCGTCGCTGAGGACGCTCGTCCAGCAAGTCGGACCGGTGCTCGGCCGCTGGGGCGAAACGCTCGAACTGACACGCGAATTCACCCCTGTATTGCTCGGCACCGATGGCACGGGCAAGACCATCCTTATTGATCGCGCGGTCTACGTCGAAGATGAAACGGGCGGCTATTGGACGCTCGAATCCGGAGCGCCTGTGCTCGACGCAGGCGGTGTCGTGATCGCACGCCCCACTATGGAGCAGGTCCTCGCCCAGGAAGCCGTCGCCGGAACGCATTGGCGGATCGAGCAGACCTGGTCGCCGTCAGCACGCGGCGAAGCGGTCGAGCATCGCGAGCCTGCACCCTATCTCATGGCGGTCGTGAACGGCCGCGCCGTGATTCTGGATTATGGCATCGCGCTGGGCGATGGCACATGGCGCCTGGCTTCCGATCCGAGCACCGTCTACGCCACGCGCGAGGATATTCTCGCGATCGCCCATCCGACCGGCCAGGAATGGCGCGTCGAGGAGATCGGCTACAATCCGTATGCGAACATTCCGGTCGAGCAGATCGGCGTCTACACGATCGACGGCATCGTGGTCGACTACACGGTCGAAGTGACCGACCGCGACGGCAAGTTCTACGTCTGGGCCCGGAATCTCGATCGCGCTCTCGACCTGCAAGCAAAGTACGGGGATTCGCGCGAATTCAATCTGCGCAACTACGAAGTCGACTTCGACACGCTGGACGAGGTCAACTCGACCGACGACAGCCATTACCGCGTCGAATTGCTGACACCTGCGCAATTCCATTTCGCGACGTCGCTCGGCGGCATCGACTTCCGTCCGGAGATGCTGACGGCGGTCCTCGACAGCAATACCGGCATTATCGATTACTCGATCAACGGGACCAGGCAGGCGCTGAGCTCGATCAATGGCGGCGTGTCCGACATCAAGACGATGATCGAGATGCTTCAGCCGGTCATGGACGAATATATGATCGTCAGCCGGCGTATGGCTGTACGTTTGGCCCTTCAGGGCGGCTTGAAGGATTTCGCGCGCGATCTCACCTATGACGTGGCCACGGACAAGTATCGGCCGACCACGAATCGCGAACTCGCGCCGATGTTCGAGGCGATCTTCGAAGGCGCTCCGACCAACAACGACAACGATGCCGCCTACGACTATCTCGTCGGCTGGAACGAGATTCTTTGGCAGATCTATCCGGACTACGCGCTGACCGGGCGCGGCAACGTCTGGGGAAGCAGCGTCTCGATCGACCAGGCATTCATCTTCCAGATGTTGCTCCCGGCATTCGAGAATGTAGGTATTCCGCTCGACATCCAGGCCGTGGCAAACGCGTTGTCGATCGACGAAACGCGCATTATCACCCACGCGACCTCGGACACGACCGTCAACGGCACAGACGGCACCGACTTCTTCTACATGACCGGCGGCGATCAGACGCTGCAGGGCGGCAAGGGCGCGGACTACTACTTCGTCGGCCAGAATTCGGGCACCGACCTGATTGTCGAACAGGATACCGGCGAAAACGACGAACTGCGGTTCACCGACGTCAATGCGGCTGATGTGAAGGCCATTCGCGATGGCGAAGACCTGATCCTGCAGATCACCGGCCGGACCAACACGATCCGGCTGAAGGACCAGTTCCTCGGCGAACTGAACCCGATGTACGGGATCGGCAAGCGGATGGACAGCGGCGTCAACCAGATCGTCTTTGCAGACGGAGTGATCTGGGATCGCATGCGCATGGCGATGCAGGTCGCCGATCCTCGCGACACCAACGATTCCTATATGGGCTCCGGCTCGGGCGACGTCCTGTGGGGCGGCAAGGGCAACGACGTCCTGCACGGCGGCGCCGGCGGCGACATCTACATCTTCGCGCGCGGCGACGGTCAGGACGTCATTGGCGAGTCGGGCAACGTCAGCATTGGTCCGGTCAAGGCCGGCCTCGATTTTCTGATGTTCCGTGGCGACATCACCGCAGACGACCTCTACCTTATTCGCGACGGTGAGAGCGACGACCTGCAACTCTACATCCTCGATGAGGATGGCAAGCTTAATTACGATGAAGCCGGCAACATCACCAACGACGGGATCCTCGTCGAGGGCGAATTTGGCGGCGTCAGGCTCAACATGGGCGCGTTCGGCGGCCTGTTGGGCGGCAGCGACGGGCTGGATTTCATTTCGCCCAACCTGATCGAAAAGTTCGTTTTCGAGGACGGCAGCTCGCTCGATTTCACCGAGATCGTCGAGAAGGTGCTTCTGAACGCGCGCACCGACGGCGACGACGCGATCTACGGCATCTTGAACGACAACAAGCTCGATGGCGGTAAAGGCAACGACTACCTTTCCGGCCACGAGGGCACCGACACCTATATCTTCGGACGCGGCTATGACCACGACGTGGTCAAGGATGCCGACTTCTCGATGAAGCTGTTCGGCGACACGCCGGACCTGCTGAAGTTTATCGACGACCTGCGGTGGACGGATTTCGACTATCTGCGCGACGGCTCCGGCGACACCCTCACCTTGAGGGTCACCGGCACCGACGATCAGATCACGATGACCGACTACCTCGAATTTCTGTTCCTGGTCGGCTACACCAACCTCATCGAAACGATCGAGTTCGGCGACGGCACGAAGTGGTCCTATTTCAAGCTGTTGCAGCACTATGTCGACATCGCCAAGACGGCCGGTGACGACACGATCTACGGCTTCGAGACGATCGACGACAGCATCGACGGCGGCGCCGGCAACGATCGGCTCGAAGGTCAGAGCGGCAACGACACCTACATCTTCGGGCGCGGCTACGGCCGCGATACGATCTTCGACAATTCGGGCGAGGAACGCGTTGTCCTCGAAGGGTTGAACTTCAATGACGTGACGTTCTCACGCACGAAACTCGATGTCGTCATCACCGTGAAGGGCACCGGCGAACAGCTCGTTCTGGAGAACCAGTTCGTTCGTGACGACGGCCAGTATGCTGCTGTCGAATATCTGGAGTTTGCGGATCGCACGCTCGTCTACACCGACTTCAACGCGGAGGACCTGGATCTTGTCGGTACCAGTGCCGATGAGACCATTGAAGGCTCCAATTTCGGTGAAACGCTGGACGGCCGTGGCGGCAACGACACGCTGATCGGCGGCGACGGCGGCGATATCTACAAGTTTGACGTCGGCTATGGTCAAGACGTCATCATCGACCATCGCATTCGTGCCTCCTGGGCAGACCGACCGCGCGCGAACGTGCGCGTGGACGACAAGGTGGTGTTCGGCGATGACATCACCCGCGAGAACGTCCTGTTCACCAAGGACGGCGACGACCTCGTCATTTCGGTTCTCGAACGCACCGACACGCTGCGCATCCGCAACCAGTTCCGTTCCATCGATGACGGGATCGAGCGGTTCGAGTTCAAGGACGGCAGCTTCCTTCGTAATTCCGATGTCGAAGAGCTCCTCCAGATCGAGGCGGGCAACCGCGGCGACAATGTCATCGAAGGAACGCTGAATGCGCCCAACACGCTCGACGGGCGGCAGGGCGACGACACCTTGATCGGCGGCAACCAGGGCGACACCTACGCCTTCAGCGCTGACTACGATTTCGACCAGATCCTCGAGAAGACGGACGCAGCCGGCGTTATCGATCGCGTCGTGTTCGGCGCCTCCGTCACGCTCGACACCATGATCTTCAAGCGGCGCGGCAACGACCTCGTCATCGACCTCGGCAACGGCACCGACGTGTTGACCATCGTTGACGGGCTTAACGGCAAGCAGGTCGAGGAATATCATTTCGCAGACGGATCGATTCTGACCATCGAACAGGTGAAGATCCGTCTGCTGCTTGGCACCGATGGCGACGATCAGCTCGTCGGCTTCAACAACCGAGCCGACGTGCTTAGCGGCGGCAAGGGCTCGGATTCGCTCGAAGGCGGAACCGGCGACGATACGTATCGCTTTGGTTTCGGCGACGGGCTCGACAGCATTGCCGATACCGCCGGCATTGACCGCATCGAGTTCGGCCCGACCGTGACGCGCGACCAGGTCCGGTTCTCGATCGTCGGCGGCGATCTGCTGATTACGCTGGCGTCGACGAGCGATCGTCTCGTGGTGCTGAACGGTTCGGATCAGTCCGTCATCGAGAACTTCGTGTTCGACGACGGCGAGACGCTGACCCTGGCCGAGGTCAAGGCGCAGATCATCGACGAACAGGGTCTCGCCGGTCAGGACAATATCGACCTGCGCAAGCCCGGTTCTCCGGACGCGATCACGCCTTCGCTCAATTTCGACCGCGTCGTCATGTCGAACGATCGCCGTGTCGTCTTCAACGCCGGCGACGGGCTCGACCGCATCGAGATGCCGAGCGGCGTGACACGCGCCGAGGTCGACTTTGCCGATCTACGCTCGACACAGGCCGAGGTGCGTCTTGCAAGCACCGACAGCCAGGACCTCATCATTGCCTTCGCCGGGTCCGGCGATCAGGTGACGATCGCCGGCGCATTGGCCGGCGGCGCAGTGCCGACGATCTCCTTTGCCGACGGGGTGATCTGGGATGCCGCCAAACTGATCCAGAAGTCGATCGAAGCTCAGGTCGGGCCGGAGGACGATACGGTCTTCGGCAGCGCCCGCGCCGACACGATCGCGGCAGGCCGCGGTGACGACCTGGTGCTGGGTGGCGCCGGAAACGACACCTATGTCTTTACGCGTGGCGACGGCCATGACGTGATCGAGGATAGCGCCGGCACCGACACGCTCCGAGTTGCGGGCTACACCGTTGCGGATCTGCGGGTGACACGCACGGACCCGAGCCGGGACGAACTCCTCCTCACCTTTGCCAACAGTGACGACGAGATCGTCCTGCGCTACGGATCCAACCGTAACGGCGTCGACACAATCGTGTTCGGCGATGGCACGCAGATTTCGCGCGACGGCTTGTTCGACCTGGCCATCGGGCAGGGTACGGACCATGACGACAGACTTGTCGGAACGACAAGAGCGGAAACCTTCGCCGGTGGCGCCGGCAACGACACCCTGATCGGCGGCGGCGGCGCGGATGTCTTCAAGTTCGGCCGTGGCGACGGGCAGGACCGTATCGAGCTTGGCGACACGGTCGACGGGAAAGCGATCCTTGAATTTGGCGCCGGCATCACGCTCGAGGACATCGTCGCGACGCGTGATTTCGACGGCAACATCATTCTGGCGATCGCCGGCACCAACGACCGGATCACGCTGGCTGTTTCGCCCAGCGACAACGATGCCGTGGTCCAGACGATCCGCTTTGCCGGCGGCCAGCAGATTTCGCTTTCGCAACTCTCCGTGGGTCTGCTCGAGACCAACGGCGACGACACCATCGTTGTGCCGTCGGGGACGCCCGATCTCACCGGAGGCAACGGCGTCTCGATCTTCGGTGGGCCCGGAAATGATTGGATCAAAGGCGGGCGCGGCAACGACATCCTGACCGGCGGCGTCGGCAACGACCATCTCTGGGGTGGTCTCGGCGGCGACACGTACTATTTCGGCCGCGGCGACGGCCAGGATCTGATTTCCGACTGGGGCAGCTCCGACGGAATCGACCGCATTCAGTTTGCTCCGAGCGTCGTGCCGGACGACATTGTCTTCCTCGGCGTGCCGAGTGGCAACATCGTGCTCGGCATCGCCGGCACCGAAGACCGGATCACCATCGAAAAGGGTGGTGCCGATTACAACTGGAGGATCGAGGAATTCGCCTTCGCCGACGGCACGACGTGGACGGCCGCCGATATTCTGGCGCGCGCCGGGCATGGAACGGCCTTCGACGATCGCATCGAGTTTGACTACAGCGTCGACCTGCCGCTCACGATCAATGGCGGTGCGGGAGACGACATCCTCCGGTCGGGTGGGACCAATGCGACTTTCATCTTCAACCGCGGCGATGGCTACGACACGATCCAGTCCCTGTCGTCTTACACGACCAATACGCTCAGCTTCGGCGCTGGAATTGCGGTCGGCGACGTCGTGCTCTCGTCCGATGGCAACAATCTGTTTGTGCAATTGCGTGGCAGCGAAGACCGGATCCTGATCTACAACCAATCGGCCACGTATAATTCCACGATTGATCGGTTCACCTTCACGGACGGTACGATCTGGAATCTCGCCGACGTGCAGGCTCGCGTGCTGAGCATCGATGCTGCACAGCGGGTATTGAACCCGACCATCAACAGCGACCCGTTTGAATCCACCATCTTTGGTGGCGCGGGCCCTGGCGACGGCAATCCGAACGGATCGGTCATCAATGGGACGAGCGGGCCGGACGTCATCGATGGCACCGCTGGTGCCGACGAAATCTTCGGCAAAGCCGGCGCCGATACGATTAACGGTCATGACGGTGACGATCACATCGTCGGCGACAGACCCGAAGATCTCACCGACAACGATTGGACGGCGGTTCAGGCAGCCCTGAAGACCTATTTCGGGCCACTGTCGAACAGCCTCGTCAGTGCGTTGGGCGGAACGTCCGGCTTCGGCGAAGACGCACTTCCGACCGGCGATGAATCGTTCACGCCAGTTGCTATACCCTCGGCCTTTCTGGCGGCACTTCCGAATGGCCTGCTGACTGTAGGGGGCCAGTCAGTATCGAGCATTGACATCAACAACAACGGTGCCGTTACGATTGGTGGCGCGAGGCTCAATATTTTCGGCCAGGACGTCGACACGAGTGGCGGTCCGTTGACACCGAGCGCAGGCGGTACCTCGCAAGGTACCAATCAGGTCTGGTACCACTTCGACGAGACGACAAAGACGATCACTGTCACCTGGGACGACGTCGGACAGTATGCGTCGGGAACTGTTCCCAATGCATTCCAGTTGCAGATCAAGGTGGTGGGTGAAGACGCCATCGATGTTGTCTATCGTTACGAAAATATCGACTGGCAGACCGAAGGATGGGGCGTTCCATCGGTCGAAATGCCAGGCGTGGCTTATTCACTTCCCCTCTCCGAGCAAGACGTCGTCGGGTTGGACACGGCATCTGGCAATCTCGACGCGCCCGGCGTTTGGGCCTTCCAGATTCGTGCCGACGGCCTCGTCGGCCTCGCGGTCAGTCAAGACGATTTCCTTTACGGCAACGCCGGCAACGATCACCTCGAAGGTGGAGAGGGCAACGATCATCTGAACGGCGGCCAAGGCAACGACATTCTCGACGGCGGCGCCGGTGATGACTTCCTCCTCGACTACGATGGTGGTGACGACACGCTGATCGGCGGTGACGGCAACGACTATTTCGAGGACACCTCCGGCACGAACACGATGTCCGGCGGAGCGGGTGACGATCTCTTCCTGGTGATCCAGAGCGGCAGCCATGCCAATCAGATCAGTGGCGGAGCCGGGCGCGACACTTTTGAAGTCGTCCTTCCTGCTGACGGAACCACTGAGTTCAACGGCTCGACTGTCATCACGGATTTCACCGCCGGCAACGGCGGAGACATTCTGCTCTTCCGCGAGTTCCTGCCGGACACAGCGGGCTTCGTTGTCCGCACCGAACGGCTGGTGCTGGTGCAGGAGGGCACGGATGTCATTGTCTACTTCAAGCCTGACGTCGCATCCGACGATGCTCTCATACGCTTGGTTACGCTTCAATCCGTGGACGGAAGCCTGCTCACCGCGGACAACTTCGCGAACTTTGACGGCCGCACGCCTGTCGTTCTAGCCGGGAGCCTCGTGCTCGGCACGGCCGGAAATGATGTACTTCAGGCCGGTGCACTCGGCGATGTGCTTGATGGCGGCCTTGGCGACGATACGTTGGTCGGCGGCGCTGGCGCAGATCGATTTTTCGATACTGACGGCCTCAACACCATGTCAGGCGGCGATGGCAATGACATCTTCGACCTGTCGTCACCCGGGGCGGTCAATACGGTCGCCGGCGGTGCAGGACGTGACACGTTCATCGTTCGCATACCCGCCTATGATCCGGTGAATGTCGGATCGCAGTCCACAATCACCGATTTCGAGGCGGGAGCGAACGGCGACATTATCAACTTCCGTTCGGTCCGCCCCTCGGACAGGTCGATCGACCCGATCGACTTCAGCCTGATCTCGATCGTGCAGGAAGGCGCTGACGTTGTCTTCTACTATGACCTTTCCCCCCGAGGGGTCGTTGAGCCCATCGAGCTTCTGCGCCTCGCGAACGTCGATGGCGGCCTGCTGACAATCGACAACTTCGCCGCCTTCGACGACCGCGCTCACCTCCTCACCGAGAATCTGACGCTCATCGGGACGGAGAACGACGATGTGCTGGTCGGGGGCGTCCTCGATGACACCATTCAGGGCTTGGGCGGCGCCGATATTCTCGACGGTGGCGCTGGCGGCAACGACATTCTCGATGGCGGTGACGGGAACGACTATTTCCGTCGCGTCGGAACCGGCAACGGCAGTGATACGCTGACCGGCGGCGGTGGCAGCGATCAGTACCAAGTCCTTGCCTCGCTCTACGACGCGGGTCCCGACATCGACGTCATCACCGATTTCGAAGTAGGAAGCGCAGGCGACGTCCTCGAAATCATCTTTGACGGCGACATTCCTGGTGACGCTAGGATTTTTGCTACCCAGGACGGTGCGGACGCAATCATTTCCATCGGCGTTTTCACCGAAGGATCATTGAACGCGACGCGCAAGCTCGTGCGCTTGGCCGGCGTCGACGGAAGCCTGCTGACGGCGGACAATTTCACCGGTGACGCCGGTGTGGTCGAGTTTGCTCAGAACCAGGTGATCGTTGGCGATAGCGGCGACAATACGCTTCAAGGGGGTCTGGGAGACGACAATATCTCCGGCCTTGACGGAAACGACGTTCTTGAGGGCGGCGGCGGCAATGACGTGTTGCTCGGCGGCGACGGAAACGACGAGTTCTACGATTCCATCGGCTCCAATGTCATGGACGGTGGCGCCGGTAACGACACGTTCTTCAATCTTGCCGGGAACGACGAGCAGGACGAGATCACCGGCGGCACGGGACGCGATCGGTTTATCATCCGCAGCGGCGGCATGAGCGGGACCGGTGGCGGAGTCGGCTTCGCGCCGATGACGCTCGAGAATCCGGTGGCAGCGGCTGGCGACATCATCACAGACTTCGAAGCGGGTGTTCTCGGGGATATCATCGAGCTCGACTATCAGGCGGCGATTTACGGCAATTTTGGACGGTCGGCCCTCGTTCGCCAGAACGGCGCTGATGTGATTGTTCAAGGCCGGATCAGCGGTCCGAACGGCGACACGCTGGGTCCGTTGCTGACCCTGAAGAACGTCAATGCCGATGACCTCGTAAAGGAAAACTTCAACGGTCTCTCCATCCTGCGCACCGACGATCTCGTTGTCACCGGAACGCAAGGCGGGGAAGTTCTCTACGGGGGCTGGGGCAACGATCAGATTGATGGCGGCTACGGAGCCGACGAAATTCACGGTGATGTCGGCGACGATCACATTATCGGCGACAACGGCGTTCCGCCGTCCGTGGGAACGACTCTCGCCGATTACTTCGGCCCGTTGACAAGCAGCCTGGTCAACACGCTCGGCGGCGCCATCGGTTTTGGCGAGCAGGTCCTGGCGCGCGGCGACGACGACACCGCAACCGTCACGATCCCCACCGAGTTCAACGGGGGAGCGATCGTCGTTGACGGTCAGTCGCTGACCTCCATGACCGTGTACAATAACGGCCGCTTTGTGCTTGGCGGAATCACGCTCGGAATCTGGCCGCAGGACGTCGATACGGAAGGCGGTCTGCTGACGCCGAGCCCTGGCGGTAACTCGCAGGGCTCCAATCAGGTCTGGTATGACTTCGACGCCGCCACCAGCACGATCACGGTCACTTGGGACGACGTCGGCGCTTACAACAACGGGACCATTCCGAACGCATTCCAGTTGCAGTTGAAGGTTCTGGGCAACGGCGACTTCGACATAGTCTATCGCTATGAGCGGCTGGACTGGACCAAATCCGGGACGCCCTTCATAACCACGCCATGGGGAACGTTCACGCTTCCGCTTCCGACCGGCGGCGACGTCGCGCTCGATACGGCGGTCGGCAACATCGACCAGCCGGGCGTGTGGGCCGCACAGCTCCGAGGCGCGAGCCTCATCGTCACTCTGACCGAGGATGACCGGCTGTTCGGCGACGACGGAAACGACACGCTGGAAGGCGGATTGGGCAAGGACCGCCTCGAAGGTGGAGCCGGCTTCGACATCCTGACTGGCGGCGTTGGCCAGGACACATTCGTTATGTCCTATGCCGACCGCACCGGCGGCGGAGACATGCAGGTTCCGTACGTCATTCAAGCTGATGCCGTGACCGACTTCCAGGCCGGCGACGGCGGCGACATCGTTGAGGTCGCTGGATGGGCACAGATCGATGGTGGCGTGCTCGTCGTCCAGGACGGCGCGGACGCTCTTATCAAGGCGGTCGTGTCGACTGACGCCAGCGGCCACAACGTCTACGCCACCGCTATGATTCTTCGCGGCGTCGATGTCGCAAACCTCGTGTCGGAAAATTTCGGCGGGCTGGCGCTGAAGACCACCGTGGATCAGACGATCACAGGGACGCCGTATGACGACGTCCTGAATGGAAGCCTCGGCGATGACCTCATCGACGGCGGCTTCGGCGCCGATACCATTAATGGCGGACAAGGCAACGATCATCTCATCGGCGACGACGGGTCCAGCGATGCCGATCCGTTTGTCGCGGAGGGGTTGGCTGCGATCGGACCCGCCACAAACGCGCTGGTCAACGGCCTGGGCGGAACGCGCGGTTTCGGCGAGGCCGTCATGCCGCGCGGCCAGGGTACCACGGTCGAGTACAATCTGCCGTCCGACTTCAACGGCGGCCAGGTCAGCGTCAACGGGACCGTCGTCGACAAGATCAAGGTCGCCGACACGGGCTATATCACCATCGGATCCTTGCGGCTGCAGATCTGGCCGCATTACGTCGATACGCGCGCCGGCGAACTCACCCCGAGCCCCGGCGGCAATTCGACCGGCAGCAACCAGGTCTGGGTCGATTTCGACGCCACGACCAACACCATCACGGTGACATGGGACGACGTTGGCCGTTACGTCAACGGGACCGTCCCGAACGCCTTCCAGGCGCAGATCAAGGTCATTGGCGAAAACGACTTCGACGTGGTCTTCCGTTATGAGCAGCTCGACTGGAGCTACCCATACTCAAGCCCCAACATGTCGTTTAGTTCTGCGACTAATATTCCCGTTCCTGCCGGCGGGGATGTCGAATTCGACACAAGCGTCGGAAATCTCGGACTTGCCGGCGTTTGGTACGGCCGCATTCGCGGCGGCGAGATCACGGATTTCGTGCGCGACAACGACATCCTGAACGGCGGCGAAGGCGACGACCTGCTCGAGGGAGGCAGAGGGGCCGACATTCTCGACGGCGGCGAAGGAGCCGACACGTTGCTTGGCGGCGCCGGCGACGATGTCCTCATCGGCCTCGGCACGGATGACGATGTCGATACAATGACGGGCGGCACCGGTCGCGACACCTATCAGTATCTGGACGGATGGACTTACGGGCGTGCAGAGGACGTTATCACTGACTTCCAAGCAGGCGCGGCTGGCGACATCGTCAGGCTCCAGAACTGGAATGGGAATCCGTTCACCGACGGCCGCCTGGTCGTACAGCAAGACGGCGCTGACACCATCGTCGTTCGTACCAACAACGGCACGCCTTACTCCGCTTTGCGCCTGAAGGGCGTCGACGCGACGACCCTGACGCCGGAGAATTTCGACGGCCTTCCCTTCCCGCTTCAGACCTCCGTCAACATCGACGATACCGACGCGGGGAATCTGCTTACGGGCGGCGCCGGAGACGACCGCATCTACGGTTTTGGCGGTGCGGACACGATCTACGGATATGCCGGAAACGACAAGCTGGCAGGCGGCGCCGACAGCGATGTTATCGACGCGGGCGAAGGCGACGACTGGGTCTCGGGCCAGGACGGTAACGACCGGATTCTCGGCGGCGCCGGCAACGACATTCTCGCCGGCGGGACGGGGGACGACGTCATTTACGGCGGCGACGCCGCAAATTCCTTGGCCGACGCGGATGTGTTCGAAGGCGGCCTGGGCGACGACCGCCTCTACGGCGGCACCGGAGCCGACCTGTACCGGTTCGCGCGCGGCGACGGGCGCGACACAATCGATGATGTGGGCGGCAGCGACCGGATCGAGTTTGCAGCGAGCGTCACTCCCAGCCAGGTGAGTGTTGCGCAGATCGGCAACGATATCGAACTTCGTATTGACGCAAATGGCGGCCGCATTCGCCTTCGCAACGCGCTTGTTGCCGGCACCGCAGGAAAGATCGAGACGATCGCATTCACCGACGGCACCACCTGGTCGTGGAACGACGTGCTCAACCGTTCCGTCGTGGCGACCGATCGTGATGACGTGCTGAAGCTCGTCGGCGACTCCACTGTTCTCGATGGCATGGCCGGGAACGACCAGTTGAGCGGC
Organism: Rhodopseudomonas parapalustris; assembly: GCF_053772255.1. Lineage (NCBI taxonomy): Bacteria > Pseudomonadati > Pseudomonadota > Alphaproteobacteria > Hyphomicrobiales > Nitrobacteraceae > Rhodopseudomonas > Rhodopseudomonas parapalustris. The sequence goes on from NZ_JAMKBZ010000016.1 coordinate 56,338, forward strand.
GGCGCTGGCGACGATACGCTTATCGGCGGAACGGGTGACGATGCGCTCGCCGGCGGGGCCGGCAACGACACCTATCGGTTCAACCTGGGCGACGGTCAGGACACCATCACCGACACCTCTGGCGTGAACACATTGGTGTTTGGCGCGGGAATCCTTGCCAGCCAGGTCCAGATCGTGCGGGGTATCTCGACGGCCGCGCTCGAGATCATCGGAACCGGTGACCGGATTAATCTCGGCGCCTATCCGTCGCAGACGATGGCGGCGCTGTCCGTCCAGTTCGACGACGGCACGGTCTGGTCGGCCGCGACCCTCGCGGCCATGGCGACCGCGGCGACCGCCGGCGCGGACCGCATCTATGGCACAAGCAACGCCGACACCCTTGCCGGCGGCGCCGGCGACGACGAGCTCAATGGACTCGACGGGAACGACCACCTCCAGGGAGGAGCCGGCAACGATCGGCTCCTGGGCGGCGCGGGCGATGATGTTTACGAATTCGCCCTCGGCGACGGGCAAGACATCGTCAGCGACGCCTCCGGCGTGGACGCCATCGCGTTAGGCGCAGGAATCGCCGAGAGCGATATCGTCATCGAGCAAAGCAGCGATGGCGCCAATCTTATCGTCAAGATCCGTGGAACCGACGACCGGCTGACGATCGCCGACGGAACGGGAGCCGGGCGGATTGAGGAATTGCGGTTCGCGAACGGTACGACGTGGACCGCAGCCGATATGCTGGCGCGGGTCGGTACTCCGGTCGACGACTTCATCTTCGGAGACGCCGGGGCCAATATCCTCCGCGGCGGGACCGGCAACGACACGCTGACCGGCGGCGAAGGCGACGACGTCTACCAGTACGCCCGCGGCGATGGGCGTGATGTCATCCGCGAAAGCGGCGCCTCGAGCGGGGACCGCCTCGAGATATCGGGCTACGCGCTTTCGGACGTGCGTTTCTCGCGCCGCGGCAGTAACAGCCTCGACCTCGTCATCCGGTTCTCGGATGCCAACGACTCGATTGTCATCGTCAACGGTTTGGCCTCCGATAGCCGGAAGGTCGACACCATTACGCTCGCGGACAGCGCAACGTCTCTGACAATCGACGACGTGCGTGCGCTTCTCGTGGCCGACCTCGGCACTGACGGCAGCGATATTATCGTCGGAACGGATGCAGCTGACCTGCTGGACGGTGGCAAGGGCGACGATCTTTTGGTCGGCGGTCTCGGAAACGATACCTACCTCTACCGCGCGGGCGACGGCGACGATCGGATCGATGCCATTGGCGGCGGCCAGGATCAGGTTCAGCTCATCGACTACAACGTGGCGGATATCGTCTATGCGATCCGCGGCGGCCCGACCAGCAATGATCTGGTTATCCGCTTTACGGGCGAACGGGATCGGCTGATCTTGCAGGACGCTCTTGGCTCGTCGAACGGGAGCAGCTCAAGCGTTACGGTGCGCTTTGCCGACGGCACCATCTGGGATCGCGATGCGATGCGCACGCGCGCGCTTGCCGATGTCGACGGAACCGGAGACGACAATGTCTACGGCTTCGACGGCAACGACACGTTCGTCGCCAAAGCCGGCAAAGACTTCATGTCCGGCGGGGCTGGCTACGACACCTACGTCTATTCACGAGGCAAAGGCCAGGACACGGTCGAGGACAGCGACACCGCATCGGGATCTCTGGACAAAGTCGTCTTCCAGGATGTGGCCTCGACCGAGGTCACGATCGAACGCCTGTTCAAGGGCAGCGATACGATCGTCTTCCGCTTTGGTGCGGCGAACGACAGCCTGACGGTGGTGGATGCGCTTGCCGCGACAGGCGCAGGCATTGAATCCTACGTGTTCTCGGACGGGATTACCTGGAACAAGGCGTCTCTTCTTCCACTGCTCGACAACAATGCGCCGGTTGCCGGCGGCGACGGTTATTTCTCCGTCACCACAGGGCTGCCGCTGACCATCTCGAAGCAGATCCTGCTGCGCAACGATTTCGACGCCGACGGCGATGAACTTCGCATCATCTCTGTGAGCGGCGGCGCCAACGGCGTTGCCGAGCTCGACGCCAATGGGGATGTCGTCTACACCGCGACAGACGGGTACGCGGGTCCGACCACGATCACCTATCGCGTCTCGGACGGCCGCAACGGTATCACTGAAGGGACGATCGACATTCGCGTCCGGCCGGTCGCAACCGCGCGCGACGACTATGGCTTCACGGTCAACGAAGACGGATTCCTGACCATCCGCAGCGAACGCCTGCTGTCAAACGACCTCGATGGCGACCGAATGGTCGTTGCCCAGGTTCTCGATGTTCAGCACGGCAGTGCGAGCTTGTCGAGCAACGGTGAAATCAGCTTCACGCCGAGCGCCAATTTCAATGGCACGGCGCAGTTGACCTATGTCGCCAACACGCCGGAGGGCGGCCGCGCCGAAGCGGTCGTCTACATCACCGTTCTGCCCGTCAACGATGCGCCCGTCGCCGTTGCCGACAGCAGCTTCGTCACTGCCGAGGGTCACGCTTTCCAGATTGCGGTCGCAGACCTTCTGAAGAACGATCACGATATCGACGGCGACGCGCTGTCGCTGCGCTCGGTGACGCCGAGCGTCAACATGGACGTCTCCATCAGCCCGGACGGCGTTCTGATCGTCAAGCCGCGCGACTATTTCTTTGGACAGGGTTATTTCGACTACACCATCGAAGATCCGTCAGGGGCGACCGCAACTGCACGCGTGAACATCACCGTTACCCCGGTCAACGATCCGCCTGAGGCCAACCCGGACCGGATCGAGACGGACGAAGGCCAGCCCATTCGCGAGGACAACCCGGTTGTCGTCAACGTTCTCGACCTGATCGCGAACGACATCGAGCGCGATGGCGATCCGATCACCGTCACCAGTGTGGGCAGAACCTACGGCGGCAACGCGCAACTCCTCGAAAACCACACCGTGCTGTTCACGCCGTGGGCAAATTTCAACGGAGAAGCCTGGTTCGAATATACGATCGACGATGGCCAGGGCGGCACAAGCACGTCGCGCGCCACGATCGTGTACCAAGCGGTGAACGACATTCCCGTCGTTCGCGACGACAGCGTCGATTCCCTCACAGATCCGTCTCTACGCGTGATGCTGCGCGGGCTTGAGGACACGGCGCTCGAGATCCCGATCACCGAGCTGATGAAGAATGACCACGACGTCGAGTCTCTCAGCCTGACGTTCGTGAGCGCCGGTAACGCCATCAACGGCGACATCGAGATCACCGATCACGGCACCATCATCTTCCATCCTGACCAGGATTACTGGGGCTATGCGACCTTCAGCTATCTGGTTTCGGATCCCGAGGGTGCGGTTGATGACGCAACGGTTACCCTGTGGTTCGACAATGTCGGCGACGCCCCGCCGGTCGCTGTCAGCGATACCATCCAGGTCTATGAGGATGTTCCGGTCATCATCCCGATCGCGACCCTGTTGGCCAACGACACTGATATCGATCGTGATCCAATCCGCTATCTGAGCTGGAGCCCGCCGACCCTCTCCGATGGCCCGCTCAACGGCACGATCACCTACAACGAGAACGGCGATCTGGTCTTCACGCCGTTCGCGAACATGATTCATGCGTCCGGATTCTATTACCACATCACCGATGACCGCGATGGCGAGTCGGTCGGCTGGGTCGATCTCCAGATGATCCCGGTCGACGACGACCCCACGGCCGTTAACGACGAAGTGGCGACAACGCCGCTCGACATTCCGGTCGTCATCCGGGTGTCGGACATCATGAAGAACGACTACGACGTCGACGATGTGAACTTCCGAGACGAACTCATCATACCGGACCCGAATTTGCGCTTCATCGGTGTTGATTCCGTCAGCAACGGCACGTTCGAGATCGTCGAGGTGAACGGCGAGAAATTCATCGTCGTGCGCCAGACAGCGGGATTCACCGGCGACATCACGATCCAGTACCGCATCGCGGATTCGACCGGTCTGGACGATATCGGGTTCATTACCGCGCACGTCGCGAGTTCGTACAGCGGCACCCTTACGGGAACGAATCTGATCGACCTGCTGATCGGTAACAGCGGCAACGACACGATCATCGGACGAGACAGCAACGACCTCATTCAGGGCCTCGCCGGAAACGACCGTCTTGAAGGCGGGCTTGGCGACGACACCATTCAAGGCGGCGACGGCGATGACCTGATCATCGGCGGAGACGGCGCCGACGCCATCGACGGCGGCAACGGATATGACACCGTCGACTTTGTGAGCTCGAATACCGGGGTGCGCGCAGATCTGGAGTCCCGGGTGGGGCAGGGCGGTTTTGCCCAAGGCGACGTTTATCTCAACGTCGAGGCCCTGGCCGGCACCGAGTTCAACGACACGCTGGGCGGCGACGCCGGCGACAACCGGCTCGAGGGCCGCGGCGGACGCGATACGTTGGAGGGACGGGCGGGCAACGACACGCTGCTCGGCGGTGACGGCGACGATACGCTCGATGGCGGCACCGGCGCCGATCTGCTCGACGGCGGAGCCGGCTCCGACACCGCGTCGTACTTCAATTCGACAGCGGGCGTCTCCATTTCGCTGGCCGATGGGACAGCATCCGGGGGCGATGCGGCCGGCGACACGCTTGTCAGCATCGAAAACCTGACGGGTTCGGATTACGCGGACGTGCTGACCGGCGACGCCGGCGCCAACACCCTCAATGGCGGCCGCGGAGCGGACGTTCTGAACGGCGGTGACGGCGACGACATCCTGATCGGCGGCCGCGATGGCGACACCCTGATCGGCGGCGCCGGCGTCGACATCGCCGATTACACGCTTTCGGTCGAAGGCGTAACGGTCGACATGGCCAACGCGGCGGTCGGCGGCGGTGACGCCGAAGGCGATACCTTCAGCGGCATTGAAATCATTCAGGGTTCCTTCCACGACGACGTCATCCGTGGCGACGACGGCGACAACCGGTTCCGTGGCAGCCGCGGCGCCGACGTGCTGGACGGCCGAGGCGGGTTCGACACCGCGGACTATTCGCTCGCCGATGAGGCAGTCACGGTCGACCTGTCGCTCGGCCAGGGCCTGGCGGGAGAAGCACTCGGCGACACGCTCATCAGCATCGAAAAGCTGCAAGGCTCGATCTTCGCGGACACCTTTATCGGCAGCGCCGGCGGCGAAACGTTCGACGGCGGCTTCGGCGATGACGACCTGCGCGGCGGGCTCGGCTCCGACACCTATCTGTTCGGTTACGACAGTGGCGAGGACACCGTCACCGAAGTCGGCGATACCGGGGACACCGATCGCGTTGTTCTGGGCTCGACGATTCTGCCGAAGGACCTCTCTGTCATCCGGGAAGGCGATGACCTTCTCCTCGAACTGGAGCGTGACGACGGCTTCCTGATCGATACGATGCGGATCAAGGACCATTTCCTCGGCCGTGAATCCGGCATCGAGGAGGTCGTCTTCTCCGACGGCACCATCTGGGACCGCCAGCGCATCGACGATCTACAGCGGGTCGGACGCTTCAACGCCGAGGACGACACCTATCTGTTCGGGACCGAAGACGTCGAGGTCATTATCAATCCGGCCGATCTGTTCGTGAACGATGCCGCCGAAGGCCAGGAGAACCTTCACCTGGTCTCGGTCCAGAACGCAGTCAACGGCACGGTCAGCATCCGCCCCGACGGATCCATCGCGTTCCTCGGCGCCAAGGACTTCACCGGCGATGCGTTCTTCGACTACACCGTCGTTGACGAGTTCGGACGGGAATCGACGGCCACAGTCGAGGTCGACCTTGCACCGGTCAATGACGCGCCGGTCGGCGTTAATGAGGACACGATCTTCTACTTCGATGAAGACACGATCTTCCAGATTCCGATTTCCGTTCTGGTCGCCAACGACATCGACGTGGATGGCGATGAGCTGACGATCATCGGCACGATGCCGCTCTTCGACGAGGCCGGCCAGCCGCTCTATCCGTTCTTCTCCGCTCCATATCTGCAGAAAGGAACGAATGTTGCCGCATGGATCAAAGGCGACTACATCGAGTTCTTGCCGGCCTTCGACCATTTTGGCTATGCCGGCTTCACCTACATCGTCGCCGATCCCGATGGATTGACCTCGACGGCGACTGTTCAGCTCTACTTTAATCCGGTCAACGATGCGCCGCGCAGCGGCGAGGACAGGCGTACGATCCGGCTCGAGCGGACCACGGATATCACGGTCGCGAGCCTGCTCGCGAACGACTACGACATCGAGGACGACGGTTTCACCTTCGTCGGCATTCATTCCGCGACCAACGGCACCGCTCTCCTGAACGCGCAGACCGGGACGATCTCGTTCACACCGGATGCGCTCGGCGACGCCACCTTCCAATACGATCTGCTTGACGAACGGGGCGCGGCCTCGACCATTACCGTCAAGATCAAGGTCATCCCGCTCAACGACGCGCCGATCGCGCGCGACGATGGCGGCTTCGTGACCCTGGAGGACCAGGCGATCGTCATCGACCCGGCCACTCTGCTCGCCAACGACACCGACGACACGGATCCGCTGGACGATATCGTCATGCTGTCGGGTGTCGAGCGCTTCCCGCTCAACGGCAAGGTGACGATCCGCGAAGACGGCATGATCGTCTTCACGCCACGCGCCGACTACAACGGCGAAGCCGGCTTCGTTTATTACGTTTCCGACGGCAATGGCGGTTACGACGAAGCGTTTGTCTCCATCACGGTGATGCCGGACAACGACGCCCCGATCCTGCGCGACGACATGGCTTATGGCGTCGAAGACGGCGCGATCTTCGTGCTGGCCGCCGAAGCGTTCGGCAACGACATGGAGCCGGACGGCGATGTCCTGTTCTTCGAGAGCGCCGGCATCATGGGCGTTCTCGACAACAACAAGTTCCTGTCGGCCGACGCCGTTTATTCCGCCAGCCTGAACAACGGCGATCCGCTGCCGGACTGGTTGACGTTCGATGACCTGACGATGACGTTCCAGGGCGTTATGCCCGTTGGAGAGGGGCCTGTTTCGGTCCTCATCAAGGTCTATGATCCGGCCTCCGATTCAGCTTTCGTGCATCGGATTACATTTGACGCCGAAGACGCCGGCGATCTTGCCGGCGGTATTTCGTATCTTTCCGAAGTTCTGCAGGGATATCAGGTCCGCGGCGACTATACGGCCGCGTTCGAGTTCGGTGCACAGTCGCTCACGTCTGATACGACCGTCACCGCCAAACTCTCCGACGGCACGTCTCTGCCTGCCTGGCTGGTGTTCGACCCGGACACTCTGACATTCTCCGGAACCGCTCCGGTGGGAACGACCGACCCCTTCGACGTCAGCCTGACCTTCACCTACCAGAAGGCAGGTATGGTGGACGCCGTCACGTTCGTCGAGACGATGACGATCGACCCGGCGCTCGCCCCCGAAGGTATTGCCTACGACAGCGACATCGCCCTCTTCGACATCGGGCATGGCACCTTCACGGCCCGATTGGCAAACGGGCGTCCGCTTCCGTCCTGGCTCACCTTCAACGCGGAAACGATGACGGTCGAACTGACCGGCATTCCGCCGCAGCCCGATGCCGAGCCAGCGCGCGTGCAGATCATCTTCACGCCGACCGAGACGACCTTGCCGCAGGACACCTACGCGTCGAGCAAACGCGGTTTTGCGCTCGAGTTCGTGATCGATCCCACCGTACCGCTCGATCCTGCGATCAACGCGCTTCTGGCGAACGACGCTTATTTCGCGGCCCAGGGCCTGTTCGCACTCGATCTTGGGGACGCCAGCGCCCTCACGGCAAGCCGCGAAAGCCTCGTGGAACTGCCGTCCTGGCTGACATTCAACAGCGAAACTCTGGCCTTCGAAGGCGTCCCGCCACCGGAATTTGTCGGCGCGATCCCCGTGCGGATCGACATCGCCGGCAACGGCGCGGGCATGCCGACAATGTCGGTGATCACCGATCTGCGCGTCGACGCAACCTATCACGTCGATGAGAAGACGGGATTCTCGGCCGATGTCCTTGCCGAGCGGATCAACGTTTCCGCGCCCGAGGACTTCAATGGCTCGATCGCGATCGTCTATACCGCCCGAGACGAGAAGGGTGCGGTCTCGGCCGACCCCGCGATCATCGTCATGAACGTCCGGCCGACGCCGGAAATCCCCGACGCCGGCAACGACACGGTGTTTGCGACCGAAGATCAGACGGCAACGTTTGATATGGCGGCATTGCTTGCCAACGACCGTGATGACGATGGCGACGCGTTCCAGGCCACCAGCATCAGTCAGCCGGCGCATGGCCAACTGACGCTCAATCTTGCGGTCAAGACGATCGACGCACCCGAGGATCTGCCGACAGTCGCAGGCGGCACCTACGCCGTTACAATGGCGGACGGTTCCGCACTTCCCGACTGGATTACTGTCGATGCGCAGACCGGTCAGCTCACGGCCACGGTGCCGTTCACCTATCGTGGTGAACTCGAGTTCGCCTACAGCGTCTCCGACGACACGGGAGTGGTTGCGACCCTTAACGCCAAGTCGTTCTTCAACGGCAATATCGGCGCAACGTTGACGTATGTCCCGACGCCCGGCTTCTCGGGCACGGACAGCTTCATCTATACGATCACCGACAACAAGGACGGCAGCACCCAGGCGACTGTGACCATCGAGGTCGCAGCAGTGAACGACCCGCCTGTCACCGAGAACGACTCTGTCGTCGCAATCGAGGACACGCCGCTCGTTATCGACCCGGCGACCTTGCTTGCCAACGATTCCGACGTCGACGGCGACACCCTCACGCTGATTGATGTCAGCAATGCCATCCACGGGACCGTCGCGTTCGACGGCACCAACGTCATCTTCACGCCTGACCACAATTTCGACGGTTATGCCGGATTCGACTACACCGTCAGTGATGGGACGGACGGCAGCTCGGTCGGCCACGTAGAGGTTTTCGTCCAGTCGACCAATCAGGCGCCGGTCGTGGTCACCGATACGTTCGACGGGATTGAGGACACGCCTCTCGTCGTCGACATCGCCGACCTTGTTGCGAACGATTTCGATCCGGACGGAGATACGTTCCAGTTTGTTTCGGTTCGCGACATCAGCGACGATGCCAGCGTCTACACTCTTCCGGGCGGCAAGTTGCAGTTCGTGCCCGACGAGAACGTCAATGGCCTCGTCACGTTCGAATATACGATCTCCGACGGCCGCCGCACCGGCACCGGCACGATTCAATTGAATTTTGCCGCGGTCAACGACGCACCGATTGCGATCACCGACGACGGATTTGTTACGACGGAAGATACGCCGATTGCGATCAGCCTGGCGACGCTGCTGGCCAACGACCACGACGTCGAAGGCGATTCATTCTCGATCGTCGAGGTGTTCGACGGTGACAACGGCACCGTGGTTCTTGACGGCAACACAGCAGTCTTCACGCCGCGCGCCGACTATTACGGCAACGCCTCCTTCTCGTACCGGGTCAGGGACGAACATGGCGCGGAGAGCGTTGGCAGGGTCAATCTGACGGTGATGCCGGAGTTCGATCTGCCGATCGCAGTCTCGGACGGCGGCTACGAAGTTCTCGAGGACGGTTACATCGACCTCGATCCGACTGTGCTCATGGCCAACGACTACGACCCCGACGGCGGAGCCTTGACGTTCCGTGGCTTCGGAGCGGGTCAGGCCGTGGATCTCGGCAACGGCCTCTACCGGGTGACGCCGCAGGCCGATTTCTTCGGCCGAATGACGGTCACCTACACCATAGCCAATCAAGCCGGATATGAGGCTTCGACCACCGTCACCATCGACGTGCTGCCCGTTGCCGACGATCCGGTCGCGGTCGGCGACACGCTGAGCATGACAGAAGACACGCCGTTGACCATTCTGGCGACAAGTCTTCTGGCGAACGACTACGATGCAGATTACCAGGGCATCGTGTTCAACCGCGTGGTGGGCAGCGACGGCGTCACCGTCACCGAGGACGGCATTGGCCATCTCATCATCACGCCTGCCGCCAATCGCAATGGACCGGCCTGGTTCGACTACGAAATCCAGGATTCCACCGGTGCAACGGCGACAGCTCGCGTGGCGATCTCGGTCGCTTCGGTCAACGATGCTCCGGTCATTGGGACCGTCCCGGCGCTGGTCGGGGCCGAGGACCAGACATTCAGCGTGACGTTGCCGGCTTCGCTGGTGACCGATGCAGACGGAGATTTGCTGCTGGTCGACCTGCAGGGCCCGGGCGGCAGCCCACTGCCGGGCTGGCTGAGCTTCGATCGGCGCACGCTGACCCTTTCCGGCAATCCGCCCGCCGACTTCAACGGCGAAATCTCGCTGGAGCTGACCGCAGACGACAACATCGTCACGACCGTGAAGCCGATCACGTTGACGATCACGCCGGTCAACGATGCCCCCGTGGCCGCTCCAGACAGCTACGACGCCGGCACAGCCACCCTCATCACCATTCCGGTTGCCCTGCTGCTTGCCAACGACTCTGACGTCGATGGCGACACCCTGCAGGTGACCGGTGTGGCGAACGGCGACGGCTTCACGGCCGCTCTCGATGGACAGGGCAATGTCGTCATCAACCGTGATCCGCAGCAGTCGGGACAGCTCGTCCTGAACTACACGGTGAGCGACGGATCGCTGACATCCCAGTCGTCGGTGACGGTGACCGTCAGCGCGGCCAACTCGGCTCCGGTGATTGGGCCGATCGCCACCATTCACTCCAATGAAGACGCCGTGATCGATTTTACATTTCCGGGGGGAACGGCGAGCGATGCCGACGGTGACACGTTGATGCTTTCGCTCCAACGTGCCGGCGGCACAGCACTGCCGTCCTGGCTCACGTTTGACGCCGCCACGGGCCGCATAAGCGGAACGCCGCCCCAGGACATGGCCGGGACGATTGCCCTGCAACTCGTTGCCAGCGACGGGACACTTTCGACAACCCGCGCCTTCGACCTCGTGATCGACCCGGTTAACGACGCACCTGTTCTCGAAGCGCCGTACTCCGATCGGTTCGCCAATGAGGAGACAGCGTTCAATATCGCTCTCCAGACCGGCCTGGTGACGGACGTCGATGGCGATAGCCTTACCTATAGCGTGAAGCTGAGCGACGGCTCGCCGCTGCCTTCGTGGCTGAGTTTCGATGCCAACGCCTTTGCACTTGTCGGCACGCCGCCGGCAGACTTCAACGGAGTGGTGTCGCTGCGGATCACGGCCTCCGACGGTCTTGCCGAGGTGTCGGACGAGTTCAACCTGACAATCCTGAATGTCAATGACGCGCCTGTCGCAATCGACGCGTCAGGCACGGTGGGAAGTGGTCAGACTGCAACGGGGCAGGTCGCTGCTTCCGACGTCGACGGAGACGTGTTGACCTACGCGGTCGCAGTCCAGGCCGCCCATGGCACGGTGACGGTAAATGCACAGACCGGCGCTTATAGTTTCGCGACAACGGCCGGCTACACCGGTACAGACAGCTTTGCCATTGACGTATCGGACGGTCATGGTGGCGCGGCACGCTCAACGATCACCTACACGATCGTCCCATCCAATCAGGCTCCGAACGGCGCGACGCTGTCCGGCGGCTCTGTGGCAGAGAATTCGGCGAACGGCACCGTTGTTGGTACCGTCACCGGCGCCGATCCCGATGCCGGAGCGGTGCTCAGCTATTCGCTGGCCGACAACGCCGGCGGACGGTTCGCCATCAACGCGGCGAGTGGCCAGATCACCGTCGCGGACGGCTCGCTGCTTGACTACGAAAGCGCCTCCGCGCACGTCGTCACCGTCCGGGTCACCGACCAGGGAGGCCTAACCTATGACAAGGCCTTCACGCTGAGCCTCACCAACGTCGCTGGGATCACCAGCACCGGAAACAAGTCGGCGAATACGCTAACCGGAACGAATGAGGAAGATGTCCTCAATGGGCTGGGCGGCAACGATACGCTGAACGGACTTGGCGGCAACGATATCCTCGATGGCGGGACCGGAAACGACACCATGAACGGTGGCGCCGGCAACGACGTCTACATCGTCGATTCCAACAGCGACATTGTGAACGAAAACTCAAACTCGGGGATCGACGAGGTCCGAACCGCGCTCTCGAGCTATGGGCTCGGAGCCAATGTCGAGAATCTGACCGGCACGACCACGAGCGGATTCACCGGCACAGGCAATGCTCTCGACAACGTCATCACCGGCAACACCGGCAACGACGTCCTGTTCGGTGAAGGTGGTAACGACACCCTCCGTGGCGGCGCCGGCGACGACGTTATGCAGGGTGGCGATGGCGATGATGCGTTGGAAGGCCGGGGAGGGACGAAGTACATCTCAACCGGCACCGGGAACGACAGATTGGTCTTCCATTCGGACAGCGGCGACTTCCAGGTCGACGACTTCACCGACGGCAGCGACAAAATCGACATGCGCGGCACTGGCCTGACTCTCGGCACGGCGGCACAGAATATCGTCTTGACCGAGTATGCCGGCGGCGGCGTGCTGGTGGAGTACGGCACTTCGGAGATCTGGCTTGCCGGCGTTGCGCCGGGCGTAATCAACTTCGCCGACGACTTCATCTTCGGCGCGGGCGCAGGAAGCAATCTCGCGCCGACAGGGGCCACGTTGACCGGCGGCTCGGTCGCCGAGAATGCAACCAACGGCACAGTCGTCGGAACGGTCGCCGGTGTTGATCCTGATGCCGGAACGGTCCTGTCTTATGGTCTGATTGGAAACGCGGGCGGCCGTTTTGCCATTAACGCGGTGACTGGGCAGATCACCGTCGCCAACGGTACGCTGCTCGATTACGAGAACGCGACTTTGCATGTCGTCACGGTGCGGGTCACTGATCAAGGCGGCATGACTTTCGACAAGGCCTTCGCGCTGAACCTCACCAATGTCCCCGGCGTCACGAAGAACGGAACCAATTCCGCGAACACGCTGACGGGGACGAACGAAGAGGACGTTCTCAACGGCCTCGGCGGAAACGACACGCTGAACGGTCTCGGCGGCAATGACACGCTGAACGGCGGCACCGGAAACGACACCATGAATGGTGGCGCCGGCAACGACCTCTATATCGTCGACACCACCGGCGATGTGGTGAACGAGAACGCCAACGAAGGGAGCGATGAGGTACGAACCTCGCTTTCGACCTATAGCCTCGGAGCCAACGTCGAGAATCTGACCGGAACCACAACGAGCGGATTTACGGGCGACGGCAACGAATTCGACAACGTTATCACGGGCAATGTCGGCAACGACGTGCTGTTCGGTGAAGGTGGCAACGACACGCTGCGTGGCGGTGCCGGCGACGACGTCATGCAAGGCGATGACGGCGACGATGCCTTCGAAGGACAGGGCGGCACCAAGTGGATTTCGACCGGCTCGGGGAACGACAGGCTGATCTTCCGGACGGATAGCGGCAACTTCCAAGTCGACGACTATACGCATGGCAGCGACAAGATCGATATGCGCGGCACGGGCGTGACTATCGAAACTGCCGCGCAGAACATCACGCTGACCGAGTACGTCGACGGCGGGGTGCTGGTCGAGTACGGCACGTCCCAGATCTGGCTTGCAGGCGTGTCGACCGGGCTTGTCACCTTCGCCGACGACTTCATCTTCGATGCCAGCCCTGAGCAGGTCATCCAAACGCCCGCTGGCGGGGGTGATGCGAGTGCCGATGGTGAAACCGGATCGGGCGGGTCGACTGTCCAGGCGCTGTCCTCCTTCAGTGGAGGTGGAGGTGGAGGTGGAGGCGGTGGTGGCGGAGCCAAGCTGCCGGATCCTGACCGGAGCAAGGAGACACCGGAGCATCACCTTGGTGGACGCGACGGGCTTTCTTCCCAACTCGACGGGCTGCGGGATGCGCTCGCCAACGGGTTTGGCGACCAGAAAGATCACAAGCAGGACTACGCGGAGACGCCGAGAGTCGTTGGAGGCGGATCGGATGACTTCCTGCTCTATCGGCGGGTTACGATGATGCGGCAGGACCTTTCGGTCTTCGGGGTTTCACGTGGCGAGTTGACGGATAGGATGTATCCGGAGGAGGCTCGCTCGCTGGGACAGCACTTCGCGGCAGCTAGCTAAGCCTAGACAGCCTTGCAGCAGCAAGGCCGTCTTCGTCGCAGATTTGCGGTGCAGCCTATTGTCGGAAACGGCTTCGTCAGGACCGAATGTATCGTGACGCGAAGGGTTGTGGGGTGACCTGTGGGCCGGTAAGGGCGCCGTCACCCCGCCATTGAGATCGACGTCAACGGCATAACCGTTCGACGGATCGGATGTTGCGAGATGACGCAAGTTCGCTGGGGCAGTATTTCGCGGCAAAATCAGGCGTGTTCGCGTTTCGCGCATCCACGATATTGTCGTAACATGCCTCGCGCCGATCTGCGGATGGTTCGCTGGCTCCGCGCTGCTTACAGTTAACTCAGTTCGCCACTTTTCTAGTTCAGCCAACCTCAACAGCCGTTCGCGCACTCGGCGAGGAATATGCCTGATCACAAACATACTGAATGACGCTACCTACTCGGGATGCAAACAATTTGACACACATCCCATCGGTCTCAGCACCACTCACCGAGGCTCACCGCATAGATTCATCTTGCGCGCATGATTCAACATGCTACCAATGCGTGTATGAGCGTTGCAATCCTACATCCATGAACCGCCCCGGGTTTGCCGGAGGCCGTTTGGTTTAAGTCAGGCCGCCATGGCTGGCTGCTCCAGCTTGGCGTAGTAGCGTTGCTCGGCTTCGGCCGGCGGGATGTTACCGATCGGCTCGAGGAGCCGTCGATTGTTGAACCAGTCGACCCATTCCAGGGTGGCGAACTCGACTGCCTCGAAGCTGCGCCATGGCCCGCGCCGATGGATCACCTCGGCTTTGTAGAGGCCGTTGATGGTTTCGGCGAGAGCATTGTCGTAGGAATCGCCGACGCTGCCGACCGAAGGTTCGATGCCGGCTTCGGCCAAGCGTTCGGTGTATTTAATCGAGACGTATTGGCTGCCGCGGTCGCTATGGTGGACGAGGCCGCCGCGATGGATCGGTCGCCGATCATGCAGGGCCTGCTCCAGCGCGTCGAGCACGAAGCCAGCATGCGCCGTGCGCGAAGCCCGCCAGCCGACGATCCGGCGGGCATAGGCGTCGATCACGAAGGCGACGTAGACGAATCCGCTCCAGGTCGCCACGTAGGTGAAGTCGGACAGCCACAGAACGTTCGGCCTGGGTGCCTTGAACTGGCGGTTGACGTGATCGAGCGGACACGGCGCGGCCGTGTCGCTGATCGTGGTCCTGATCGACTTGCCGCGGATCACCCCTTGCAGGCCCATCTGCCGCATCAATCGCGACACCGTGCAACGCGCGACATCGAAGCCTTCGCGCTGGAGCTGCCGCCAAACCTTGCGCACGCCGTAGACTTGGAAGTTCTCCTCGAACACGCGCCGAACCTCGGTCTTCAGGGAGGCGTCCTGCCTGGCGCGTGCCGACAGCTTCGCGGGATCGCGCCGCCTGGCGACATGAGCGTGGTAGGTCGAGGGGGCGATCGGCAACATCTTGCAGATCGGCTCGACCCCATACGCCCCACGATGATCGTCGATGAAGGCGATCATGGCTTGGATCGGCGGTCGAGCTCCGCCGTCGCAAAATAGGCGCTCGCCTTGCGCAGGATCTCGTTGGCCTGCCGGAGCTCGCGGTTCTCCCGTTCCAGGGCCTTCAGCTTCTCGGCCATCTCGGTCGGAACGCCGGCCCGCTTCCCGCTGTCGACTTCCGCCTTCTTGACCCAGTCATGCAGCGTCTGCGGCGTGCAGCCGATCTTGGCCGCGATCGACGTCACCGCCGCCCAGCGCGACGGGTGCTCACTGGCGTGATCCAGAACCATCCGAACCGCTCGCTCGCGCACCTCGGGGGAAAATTTGTTCGTCGTCTTGCTCGTCATGGCTCCATCCTCTCAGGAGTTGGAGCCTCCGGCAAACCCGGGGCGGTTCACCACCAGTTTCTGACACGTGTCCCACCCAACGACCCTTGGTCCCTGGAAACGCATGTGATGATCTGACGCATCTTATCGCTCAACGTCTTATCGGCTTACGTTGCGTACTCCAGATTATTGAACGATCGGGCTTATGCTTTTTCGCCGCGATACGAGCTCTCTGCAGTACCTTCATTCTCGCACTGGCTGCATCATTTGCGTCATATTGTTCAGCGGCATCGGCATCTGATATTCAGATGTCCCTTGTAAAGGCTGCGGCAGCGATCGGCGAACTTAAGTTCGAACGTGCTATCGAAATATATTCAGCGGGCCTCAACCAACAGCCAGACGTAAAAGATCGGGCGGAGTTATTAATGATGCGAGGCTTGGCATACGCCCTCGCGAAAAAGCCGGATCGAGCTGAGGCTGATTACACAGAGGTCATCGGACTTGTAGGGCAGTCCGATCCAAGGGCTTATGACTATCGCGGCGACTTCTATTTTAGGCGTAATCGCCTAGACCTCGCTTTCGCCGACTATACCGCCGGAGCCAAGCTATTCCCAAACAACGGCAGGTTTCCGAATGGACAGGGCCTCGTGCTCACCAATCAAGGCAAATTCGGCGAGGCGATCAACCGGTTTGACGAGGCAATAAGACTCAATCCGAAGTATGGCACTTTCTATCTCGGGCGAGCTGAGGCGTACAATCGTTCAGGTCAACCTGAACGCGCACTGAAGGACTACGTGGACGCCCTTGCCCAGGGAGATCTTTCAAAAGGTGAAATAGAACGCCTTCGAGCGGGTCGGGGACACGCTTATTTCAGGCTGAAGAACTACGATGCCGCGATCAACGATTTCAACGTCGTGCTTGACGCCAGTCCCGACTTTATCAACGTATTGAAGTGGCGGGGAGTTTCCTATCAACGGCTTGGCGATACCAAGCAAGCGATCGCTGACTTCGAAGCAGTTCTGAAACTTGATCCTTCTGAAGAGGCTATAGCGAAACGGATTCGCGAGTTGGGGGGAAACTAGTCCGATGCAGGGGGTTCCACAGAGCCTGATCGGACGCATCGACCGTCCGCTAGACTCAAGTTCCGCTTGTCTTGCCGAACCTTCACAGACTCCCTTGACACCGCCGTCGCAGGGCGCGTTCAAGAGACAAATAATACAATGCAACGTTTGGGTGGAAGAACTGACGTAAGCGTCCATCGGTGGACGACCTAGTGGGAGGGGACCATGACACAATCGACTGAACAAGAAGCTGTTCGGCCAAGTCTTGATCCGACTCCTCCCCCTGACGAGCCAAGAAACTGGTCACCCAAACTTCCCCCAGATCGCCGTAAACCGGACGAAGATCCTGTGGAAGTTTCAAAGAAAGGGGTGAGCCCTTACGACCCGGGCGCCACTGAAAAAGACGTCGGGGACGTCGACAAGGAACGAAAAAAACGGCTTGTGGCCAGACTCGATGCAGCGGACGCCAATAATGAGGCATGGAGTACCGCTGCCGACGGTGTCGGCGCAGCTAGTGCAGCAGCATCTCTACGTATCGGCGGACCCGCTGGACTCCTTCTTGATGCCTCGATCACTCTTCTTGTGCGACTTTTTGTCAGCTTTCAGCTGGATCTATCGAACTTTGAACTTGGCGCGGCGAGGCAGAATGTCACAAAGAACTTCAATAAGGCTGAGCCACTTATCTTCGATCTCGATGGCGATGGCATTGATCTTATCCCGGCGTGGCAATCACTCGTTACATTCGACTGGAACGATGACGGCTTTTTCGATTCAACTTCCTGGATCGGTGCTGACGACGCATTTCTCGTCATTGATCTGGGCCTAGACGGGATAATCGATCAAGCGGCGGAGCTGACTTTTGCTGAAAGTGGCGCTACCGGGCTTACTGACCTCGACCGACTGCGTGGATACGATACAAACAGCGATGGGGTGCTGGATTCGAACGATACCCAATTTGCCGATTTCCGCCTTTGGAGAGATTTGAATCAGAATGGCGTTTCCGAGAGCGGCGAACTCATCGGTCTTGATGCCGCCGGGATTACGAGCATAAGCCTGAGCGGCACTTCGGTTACACCTTCGCCGGACACAACGATTTACTGGTTCGACAGCAATGGAAATACGCTTGTCGATCCTAGCGAGATCTTCGCTGACCCGGCCGACGCTCCCCTTGGTTCAATCATTGGTGAAGTTCTCAACGGTGCCGTCGTCTTCCATTCTTCGACCGCGACGACGACGACGGGAACCATTCAAACATATACTACAAGCCTTGGATTTGACGCCGACGGATTCATCGGAAGCGTCGATGGCAACGTGCTCTCGATCATCTACGATAGCGGGGACACTCTTCGCTATCGGATCGCAGCAGATGGCGTCGGTGAGACCATCGATATTTCGCGTTCTCTTTACCGCGGTGCAATCGGTGGGGACGGCAACGACATTCTCCTCGCCGACCGCGTTGCTCCGTCGCAGCTACTGGGGGGCGATGGCGACGACGACCTGACCGGCGGCGCCGGCGATGATCTTCTTGCTGGTGGAGTGGGATCAGATCGGCTCATTGCTGGAGCTGGAAACGACATTCTGGTGATCGATAGCGACGATCTTTCGAGGGAGGTCGACGCCGGAGATGGCTATGATCTAATCTACCTCGACGGTTCCAGCGGCATCTCGTTGTACTTGGCCGCGATCAATGGCGAGGGTGCTTACGGTACCGGTGGCGACGACACCCTTTCGGCAGTTGGCGTCACTGCCGACGCTGCGCTGTATGGCTTCGCCGGCAATGATATCCTGCTAGGCGGAGACAACAATGATTTGTTGTCGGGTGGCGTTGGCGCCGACCAACTAAACGGCGGCGATGGCGACGACATCCTTTTCATCGATTCCGATGATCTTCTAGTTTCCGGCGGCGATGGCCAGGATATCGCGATCGTCACGACCCCCGACAGCATGTTGCTGGATATTACCGCTCATTCGATCGAACTCATCTTCGGAAATGAAGGAGACGATCAGTTTACAGCGAGCGGACCCACGAGCGTGGACATGGACGGCGGCGGCGGCAACGATCTTCTGACCGGAGGTAATGGAGACGATCTATTCACCGGTGGCGTGGGCAACGATACCATACTCGGTGGGATGGGAACGGATGTTGCCGGCTACACGGGACAGTCTTCTGATTACTCCGTCATTCAGTCGGGCGATGGTTACAACATCACCGA
Source organism: Rhodopseudomonas parapalustris (assembly GCF_053772255.1). Taxonomy (NCBI): domain Bacteria; kingdom Pseudomonadati; phylum Pseudomonadota; class Alphaproteobacteria; order Hyphomicrobiales; family Nitrobacteraceae; genus Rhodopseudomonas; species Rhodopseudomonas parapalustris. Next base: position 75,511 of record NZ_JAMKBZ010000016.1, read on the forward strand.
TCTGAATACGGCGGATGGCGACGACGGGAGTGATTATGTTGAGGACGTCGAGCGTTTGCTATTTGTCGATGGGTCTATCCATCTCGGCGGTAGCAACAACAACCCCGATGTTCAAGGCGAAGTTTGGCAAGTTCGTAACTCCGGTGACATCTTATTGCACGGGGCTACGATACTCGAAAACGACAATGATGCCGACAATGATCGCCTTCACATCACCGGGATCTCGAAAGTGGTCGGCGGGGCCGTCTCACTTCGGTCGGACGGTAACATTACATTCTCTTCCAGCACTACTGCGCCCTCGATTGGCAGCTTTTCATATCGAGTCGAGGATGGCCACGGGGGGCAGGGTGAAGCGACGAGCGAGCTTCGGCTGCTGCGAGCGTTACCGTCGGATAAACTCTACTCGCTTCAGTGGGCGCTCGATGCGATTAATATCGTTGATGTTTAGGATGACTATTCCGGTGAAGGCATTTCGGTTGTCATAGACGACAGCGGAATTGACTCGACGCAGACCGATCTCGCGCCAAATCTAGACCCCCAATATATCTCTACGCTGGGAGACCGCATTCACGGCACATACGTTGCCGGTCTTGTTGGTGCGTCGCGGAACGGTGATGGGATCGTTGGAGTCGCTTACGACGCTACACTTGTGACGGGTCAACAACCCGGCCTGTTTATGGATTACGGCAGTTTCAGCGCATTTGACGTCGTTAACAACAGCTGGGTCGATCTACGGGCCACCATTTTCAAGGACTATCACCCTACCGGAAGCACAGACGCAATTCGCAAGCAGGCTGAGGAGGGACGCGGAGGACTGGGCACGATCACAGTCTTTGCCGCCGGCAATGAACGCGCATCGGGGGAGGATGCCAACCAGTACGCCGATCAAAGCTCCCGGCACGTCATTACCGTTGGCTCGATTGATGCGAATGGAAAGGTGTCGGATTTCAGCAGCCCTGGCACGTCAATCCTTGTTGTTGCACCAGGCGGCGATATTGTCAGCACAGATCGCCCCGGGGAAAATGGCTTCGGCGGTTCAAATCAGGACGTAGGCCCCGACCTCGCCTGGGGCAGCGGTACATCCGCTGCGGCACCTTTAGTTGCGGGCGTCGCCGCTCTGCTCCTCGAGGCAAATCCCCTTTTGGGTTGGAGGGATGTCCAAGAGATTCTCGCGTACTCCGCCTGGAATACCGACCCGGAGGATATCGGCTGGCAAACAAATGGTGCCACAAACTGGAATGGCGGGGGACTTCACGTAAGTCGCGACTATGGATTCGGACTTATCGACGCGCGGGCGGCAGTCCGGCTTGCTGAGACCTGGACGAAAACGAGCACATCTAGCAACGAAGCGTCGACGTCTGTTTCGAAGACAGTCGGTCACAGCATTCCCGATAATACCGGTCTCACGACGTCTAGCACTGTCTACGTCATTGAGGATATCGAGATCGATCACGTCGAGGTGTCGGTAAATATTACTCACTCCAATATCGGGGATCTTGTCCTTGAACTTATTTCTCCGGACGGAACGAAAAGCGTTCTGCTCAACCGTATCCAGGTGGACCCGGATTCCACCACTGATCGCGGCTCAACCGCAGACGGTATCGACTGGACCTTTTCGACGACCCATGATTGGGGCGAGAGCAGTGTTGGTGATTGGACGTTGGTCGTTCGCGATGCGGCTACAGGCGAAGTCGGTACTCTCAACTCCTGGTCGTTGAAGATTTTTGGCGATTTGGCCTCAAACGATGACACCTACATTTATACGCAGGACTATGGACAGCTCACCGGGACGGCAAATGCGAGCCGCAGGACTTTGTCGGACACTGCCGGCTACGATGTGATCAATGCGTCTGCAATCTTTGAGAACTCACTTCTCAGTTTGGAGAGCGGCGTAGAGAGTCAATTAGCTGGCAATTCTCTCGTTATCGCAAGCGGCGCTACTATCGAGGCGGCATACCTTGGAGATGGCGACGACGTTGTCAGCGGCAATAGCGCCAACAATTACATCAATGGTGGCCGCGGCGATGACGTTCTTGAGGGATTAGCTGGGAGCGACACGCTCGATGGAGCGCAAGGCGTCAACACAGCGTCTTATGAACGCTCCGATGCCGCAGTTCAGATCGACTTGGAGCAAGGGACCGCCTCTGGCGGGCATGCGACCAACGACGTTCTCATGAATATCAGCGGTCTTAGCGGTTCGTCGTTCTCAGACAGTCTGACCGGTGATGCGAATGACAACCATCTCCAGGGGATGGAGGGCGATGATGCTCTCGTTGGCGGCACCGGGGATGACCTCCTGCAAGGCGGCGATGGGGCAGATTCTCTTTCAGGAGGGGAGGGCGACGACGCATTAAATGGTGGCGCGGGTGACGACGTATTGGACGGCGGAACTGGCTGGGATATTGCCTATTTCGTCGGGCTGTCAGCAAGCTACACGATCTCGACTGCATCAGGGATTACCACAGTAACCGGAGCCGATGGGACGGATACCCTCACGAGCGTTGAAGTTCTTCAGTTCTATGACCAGCAGGTGTATATCGGCGGTGCAAACACCGGACCGACCGCTGCGTCGCAGTCCATCACCCTGATCCAACGCCAGCCCCTCTCGCTGTCGGAGTTGGACCTTCTGGCCGGTGCCGTGGATGCGGACGGAGACGATTTGTCTCTCCTCTACGTCTTCGGATCTAGTCATGGGACCGTTACTCTAACCGATGACGATCTGGTCCGCTTTGATGTGGCTCCCGACTTCGTCGGTACGACGTCGTTTGACTTTAGCATCTCCGATGGCAACTTCGGCGAGGGACGGGCCACCGTTACAGTCACCGTCAACCCCACGGTGACTTATGCCGGAGTTGCAGGCGCCGACACGTTCCTTGGCTTGGGAAGTGTCGATACTGTTCACGGCAACGGCGGCGATGACCATCTCGATGGTGGTTTTGGCAACGATGAACTCTACGGCGGAGATGATGACGATACCCTTGTAGGCGGCGCGGGATCTGATCTCCTGGATGGCGGGACCGGTACGGACACCGCGGACTATGGCGCGTCTTCACACGCAGTCATCGTTGATCTTTTCGCGGGAACCGCATCTGGAGGCGATGCGTCAGGCGATGTCTTGGTCGATATCGAGAACATTACCGGGTCAGCGAAGAGCGACTATCTCACCGGCGACGACAACGCGAACATCCTTCAGGGGTTAGAGGGCGACGACGGGTTAGATGGAGGAGCAGGATCCGACGTTCTTTCAGGTGATGAGGGTCGCGACATTCTCCTCGGGGGTGCCGGCGACGATACCTTGCATGGAGGTGCCGGCGCAGACGTGCTTCGCGGGGGGACCGGTGCCGACACTCTCGATGGTGGTTCCGGCGTCGATGTAGCAAGCTATCTCGACTCTACGACCGGCATTTCCATCAATCTCAGCACCGGCGTGATGACTGGAGCGGACACGACAGGTGATGTCTTTCTGAGCATCGAAGGTATCGAGGGCAGTAACTTCAACGATCAACTGATTGGAAGCTCAAAGGCGGACTTTCTTTCCGGAGCCGGTGGAGATGATCAATTGACCGGCCAAGGGGGATCCGACACTTATAGCTTCGAGCGTGGCGATGGCTCTGACAGCATTGTTGAGGGCGTCGATAGTACTTCCACCGATCACTTGAGGCTTGGTGTTGGTATCAATCCGCGCAATCTGACCATGATCCGGTCCGTCAGCGACGCTGACGATCTGACGCTTAGTTTTGGCGCCGGAAATGGTTCGATATTCCTCGACGAACAATTCTATGGAGGTGGATTCGGATACGGCATCGAGGACATTACATTCAGCAGCGGCTTGACCTGGAGTGTCGCCGATCTCCGAGTTGCCTATCTGGATCAGGTGCAAACGGACGGTAATGACACGGTCATGGCCTTCACCGGTGTTGATGACATCCTTGAGGGCGGGAAAGGCAACGACGTTCTGAGAGGATTATCCGGGTCGGACACTTACCTTTATCGTCTTGGAGACGGGGACGACACGATTTTTGAGGAAGTGCAAACGACCGCGGTAGATCGCCTGGTCTTGGGTGAAGGAATTACGCCCGGCAATCTGACGTTTGAGAGATCCACCAGCGATACGGATGATGTCAAGTTGCTTTTCGCTGGCGGCGGCTCCGTTCTTCTTGAAGAGCAATTCTATGGCGGAGGCTATGGCTACGGGATCGGGCTCATTCAGTTCAGCGACGGAACAATTTGGGGCGAAGCTGACCTAGAGGCTGCCTATCTCGCCCAGGTCCAGACTTCGGGGAATGATTCCATATGGGGCTTTAGCTCCAAGGCCGATACACTTCATGGGGGAACTGGTGACGACGTTTTACGTGGCCTAAGTGGTTCCGATACCTACCTCTTCGCCGCCGGCGACGGGGCCGATAGTATCTACGAGAGTGTCGATTCGTCTTCGACCGATAAGCTGGTCCTTGGCGAGACCCTACTCGCTCAGGACATCGTTCTAACCCGCTCTGTTACAGACACAGACGACGTTACACTATCGTTCGTTGGCTATGACGGCTCCATTTTCCTCGACGAGCAGTTCTATAATAGCTTTAACTACGGCATCGAAGAGCTGTGGTTTGGAGATCAGACTTACTGGACCAGCAAGCGATTGCGACAAGAGATGGAGGGTATCGTCGCAACTACTGGCAACGATAGTCTCTACGGGGTCGGAAACTTCGACGATACGTTCAACGGGCTGCAGGGCAACGACAGCTTGTACGGCTACTCCGGCGACGATACCTACTTCTATGCGGTCGGCGACGGCAATGACTCCATTTTTGAGAGTGCGATCGGAGGCGATACGGATCGCATCGTTTTTGGCGCGGACATCGATCCAGAAGACGTCGCGGTGGAACGGGTACCGAGCGACTTGACAGACGTAATTCTCCATGTGGGCTCCACGGGAGGAATTACGATCGATGGCGAATTCTCCGATGCCGCGGGTAGTGGTGTCGAACGGGTGGAGTTCGCGAACGGGACGACTTGGACACTCGATGATTTGAAGGCACGCTCAATACTCTACATGGAGACCGCGGGAGACGACACTATCCGTGGCTTTGTCGGTCGCGACGATGAGATCGCTGGAAGCGCGGGCAACGACACACTCTATGGCTATTCGGGGTCCGACTCATACCTAGTCGGTTTTGACGATGGCGCTGACACGATTTACGAGGCTGTCGACGCTGCTGGAACAGACAAGATTATTTTTAGTGCGGGATTGAGCGCCGCCGATCTACGAGTTGCACGAGCCAGTTCCGATTCGCTTGATATGGTTCTGAGTTTTACAAACAGCTCCACCACGGTGACGATCGACAGCCAATTCAATTACACTGGATCGCGTGTGGAACAAGTCTCGTTCGACGGTTCAACGATCCTACTCGCCGAAGATCTCCTTAGACTCTACGGTGGCCGCAATGCCACCTCTGGAGCCGATGTTCTAACGGGCTCTTATGCCGGCGCATCTACGAATGATTATCTTTGGGGCGGAGGTGGCGACGACACGCTCACGGGTGACAGCTCCGAGACGACTGTCTTCTACTACGGTCTTGGCGACGGACACGATACTATCGTGAGTGGCAATGGATCTTTGATGTTTGGTGCGGGCATCACTCCTGACAACATCGTTGGTTTCCGCGACAGCAGCAATCCATCCACGGTGGTATTTGAAGTTGCTGACGGCGGGACGATTACGCTCAACAATGTACTGCAAAATACAGGGCCAAGGGATGTCCGCTTCACCGACGGTACTGTCTGGGATTGGAATGCGATGGCCTCTCACGCAATCCTGTATGGGACGAACGTCAGCGAGAGCATTAAAGGAACATTCTGGAACGACACCATCTATGCCCAAGCCGGCGACGATTACATAGATGGGTGGTACGGCTCTGATACCTACATTTATGCGACGGGTGATGGAAACGATATCATCGACGAAGACACCACTCCCGAAGTAGATGTATTACGATTGTCCGACAATACTGCATCCGGGATTGTCGTCCAGACGAGCGGCAACCATGTAACTATCGAGATCGCCAGCACAGGCGAACAGATTACGCTCTACAACCAGCTCTTGTTTGGTTATGGGATCGAGATAATTGAATTCGAGGATGGCACGTCCTGGGATCGTACGTATATTGCGGCCGTGGCGGCAGGAGACCATGCACCGACAAGCGCAACATTCACCGGCGCATCGGTCGCTGAGAACTCCGTCAATGGTTCGATCGTCGGGACAATATCGGCTGTTGACCCGGATGTTGGCGATGTGCCGACCTTTACCTTTATCGACGATTCCAACGGCCGCTTTGCGATCGACGCTAACACCGGCACGATTACTGTAGCTGATGGAGCATTGTTGGATTACGAGAGCGCCATCTCGCATGACGTTACTGTGCGGGTCACTGACAAGGATGGCATGACCCTCGACAAGTCCTTCACGTTAGATATCACCAATGTCGCGGGTAGTACGGAGAATGGCACCTCGTCGGCGAACACGCTAACGGGAACGATTGAAGAGGACGTCCTCAATGGCCTCGGCGGCAACGATACGCTGAACGGCCTTGGTGGAAACGACACTCTGGACGGCGGAACCGACAACGACACCATGAATGGTGGCGCTGGAAATGATCTCTACATCGTAGATTCGTCCGGCGACGTCGTGAACGAGAACGCCAACGAAGGGATTGACGAGGTCCGAACGTCATTGTCGATCTATGCGCTTGGAGCGAACGTCGAAAATCTGACTGGAACGACGACCAGCGGGTTCACAGGCGAGGGGAACGCGCTCGCCAACATCATCACGGGAAGCAGTGGTGAGGACGCGCTGTCCGGCATCGACGGCAATGACGCGCTGTATGGCGGCGTGGGGGACGATTATCTCGACGGTGGCGATGGCGATGACAGCCTCTTCGGAGGGGATGGCAACGACATCCTTGACGGTGGGCTCGGAGTCGACCACTTTGATGGCGGCGCCGGCATCGATACTGCTGATTTCCGCTACAACGAGATGGCATGGACGCTCGATCTCGCGGTGGGGCAGGCGATCGGTGAGGACAATACGACCGAAACGTTGATCTCAATTGAAAATCTCATCGGTGGAAAATCCAACGATACATTGATTGGGAGCGCCACTGCCAACGTGCTTATGGGACAGGCCGGCGATGACGAGATATCCGGCGTCGATGGCGATGACACGCTCTACGGCGACGGCGGGGACGATTATCTCGACGGTGGCGATGGCGATGACAGCCTCTTCGGAGGAGACGGCAACGACATTCTTGATGGTGGACTGGGCGTCGACGTCTTCGATGGCGGCGCCGGCAGCGATACCGCTGATTTCCGCTACAACACCATGGCGTGGACGCTTGATCTCTCGATCGGGCAAGCGATCGGTGAGGATGCTACAACCGAAACACTGACCTCAATCGAGAATCTCATCGGAGGCACCTCCAACGATAGCCTGATCGGCAGCGCCGACGCCAACGTGCTCATGGGGCAGGCCGGCTATGATACGCTGGCCGGCCTTGACGGCGATGACACGTTGTATGGCGATAGCGGTAATGACTATCTGATGGGAGGTGATGGCAACGACAGTCTCTTCGGAGGTGATGGCGACGATACCCTGGACGGTGGCTTGGGAGTCAACACCTTCGATGGCGGTGACGGCATCGATACCGCTGACTTCAGCTACAATACGATGTCGTGGACACTTGATCTCTCGACCGGGCAAGCGGTCGGTGAGGACAACACGACCGAAACATTGATCTCGATCGAGAACGTGGTTGGCGGCGCGTCCGACGACACTCTGATTGGGGACTCCGGCGATAACGTCCTCGCAGGACTAGGAGGCAATGATACGCTGCGCGGAGGCGCCGGCGACGACATCATGGAGGGCGGCGATGGCGACGACACGTTCGAGGGGCAGGGCGGAACGAAGTGGATCACGACCGGCGCAGGGAACGACATCATCGTCCTCCATGCGGATAGCGGCGACCTTCAGGTCGACGACTTTACCGACGGCAATGACAAGATCGACCTGCGGGGCACCGGTGTAACCATCGATACGGCTGCACAGGATGTCACCGTTACGGAGTATGCCGGGGATGGTGTGTTGGTTGAGTACGGCACCTCGCAAGTGTGGCTTGCAGGCGTCGCGACGGGACATATCACGCTCGCTGACGATTTCATCTTCGATGCAAGTAGCCAAAGCATGTCACAACGGCAGTCTGACAGTGCCGACAGCTCGACTGCCGAAACCTTTGCCTCGCAGGCCTACTCCGCGTCGGCTGAGACCGGCCAGGGTGCGGAGCCGTCTGCCGGTGGTGGAGCCGGCGCTCCGTCTGCAAACAGCGCCGTGTCGAGCGGACCTGCCGCAAACCATGCAGAGACTCACTCTCCTGGGGGAGGGGGTGGTGGCGGAGCGAAGCTGCCCGACTTTGCTAATGACGAAAGCCGATCGCCTCAACGCTTCGGCACCAAGAGTGCAGGATCTCTACAGGTCAGGGACCTTCGTGACGCGCTTGAGCGCGGCTTTGGCGATGACAAGCAGCATGGGCAGCCGCTTCCCGATACGCGGAGAAGCTTCGGGAGTGGAGCGGACGACTTCCTGCTTAGTCGGCGTATTTCGACAATGCGGCAGGACCTCTCGGTCTTCGGCGTGTCGCGAGGTGAGCTGACGGACCGGATGTATCCGGATGAGGCACGCTCGCTGGGGCAGCATTTCGCGGCTGCAAGCTGAACGGACGCACGCGCTTCCAAAAGCCGCGACCCCAGATCGTGTGATTGCACGGAAACCGTTTGATCCTCAGCCTGTTTCGGGCTGAGGCTTGCGCGAACGAAAGTCGACGAGCTGCATCAAGCGGTCGTTGGCAGCGGCCGCATTGGTGTCCCGGCTAGACGTCATGCCGCGGTGGCCTATTCGTCCAGAACAGCTTCGATCAACGCTGGTTCGTGCTGGGTAAGTGATCGGTTATTGCCGCGACGGGAATGACGACCTCAATATTGTAGATTGGAATCTCGGCACCGAGAGAACGAACGAGGAAACGCATGACTGCCGAACAGATTCCGAGCTTCGTGCAGGAGATCATCGCCGCCGGCTGCGATATTTGCGCGATTGGCCACCGCGGCTATGTGCTGGGCGAGCTGGAGGAGTTGGATGCGGCCGAGGATGAACTTGACCGCATCTTCGAGGTGTACGGCCGTCGCGACCATCTGCTGCTCGAAATCGCGGCCCATCTACGTTCTCTCGGCCGATTCCTCGATATTGGCGGCACCGCTGCACATTGGACAGAAAACAAAAAAGAATAATGATTTCAAATAGTTATGTTCCATAATGCATATTATGCGACTCATGCGTCTTCTTGACATTTTACGCACGAATTCTAAGTATCATGCGTAACACTCAGCAGTTATGGAGGACTATCGATGGCTTTCCGAGCCGACGAGGCGGCGGCCAACGGGTACGAGCGTGCAAAGGGCTATCTCCTCTCAAGAAATCTCACACCCGCTGAGCGCGAGCGAAGTGGGAATGTTTTGATGGACATCATCGACGAGTGCGGCCCTGTTGTTGAAGGCTATCCGACTTGGCATCCGTTGGTGTCGAACCATGACGACCGAAATCCCGAAACCTCTCCGAGCGATCGTTGCGGATACAACGGCCTCGATCATACGATCTGCTTTGCGCATGGTTTCCTCACCTGCCCATACGTCAGCGGGAAGAAGATCGTGGAATCCGTAGATGCCCTGCCCCACCATCCGAGCGCCTCGATTACCGCCGAAGTGCTCGACGTGCCGTTTTACAATTCCGGCGTGCAGCCTGTACTGGTCCGTTGCGAGTGGTCATCTCCGCTGGAAATAGGAAAGATGGTGCCGAAAAAGCTCGCTGTCCCACTGATGATCGAGAAAGAACTTCCGGCATGGAAGTGGTCGTCACGGGCGGAAAGGTGGGAAACAATGCGACCGTATTTGCTGGGCGCGCCACATGGAAGCCGCTCATCGCTGTTCGTCACTCAGGACACGGCACTTGTTATGAAGAAGGTCTACATGGCGATGGTCGAAAGCGGGATGTACGGCCCGTTAAAGATGGGCTGAGTTCGCCACACCGGCGCGCCGGATAGTCGAACGAAATTTTCGAAGTGAAGACCGGAATAAAGTGCTGCGCTTGAGCATTCCCCTTGCACGGGTGACACGCTCGAGGACACGCGCGGCCGCGTGTCCGGCTACAGATAGTGGAATGAACGAATCGACAAGCTCGGTCCTATCCGTCCATTCCATCTTGTAGCTATCTTCGCCGATGCCGAAGTCGATCTCCCGAACACCAGCCTCATGCTGCTGTTTCAGTACGTCGCGCTCAAGGATCTTGCCAGGGCTGAACTCGGAATAGGTTTCGTCCATCGATATCGCAAAACCTGAATGGCGCAATCCGCTCCTCAGGGCCATGCTGACAGCGACGATCTGGTCGCCCGCCTGCAATGCGAAAAGATGCAACCCCTCCTTTCTGGATAGGCCGGACACGGCAGCGGCGAAGACGAAATCTTGCACCGGTTTCTCCATGAACGGATTTGGAATCCGCCCGATCCGTCGGGAATGCTCGCGCTGGCGCAGAAATGCGGCAAGGATGATCGCTACCTGATCTTTTGTCCTCGCCTTCACAACCTGAACAGTACCGTTCGCTGCCTCCAGATGCTTTTGCCGCCGACGCAGCCGATTGCGTGAACCTCTTGATCGCCGAACCTTCTCCCATGCTTCAAAATCATCACCCATGGTCGCGCGATACAGCGGGTCGCAATGGCGGATTGTCCTTCCGACGACTGCGAGGGGATTTGGCGTGCCGAACAATTCTTTGGGCTGCCGTTCGAGATGAAACAACGCGATCTCCGGGAAACGCCCAGCCACGACCTTCAAGATCGCGGTCATGTCGGCCGGCTGAGCACGTTCCAACCATTCGCGATCGAAGAGTCCGGCGTTGACGTTTTGCACGCTGCCGCCCAGCCATCGGCAAACCGTCACTCCGAAGACCTGTATCATCATCAAAGGCAGGAGCAGAACGATCTTGCCGCCGACCGTTCCAACGACGATCACCGGGCGAGCGTTTTTGGGCAGGACATGCGCTGTCCACGCCCAGAGCCAGTCGAGGTTCTGATAAGGCAGCTTTACGGCATCGGCGTCCACGAGAGGCCACATCTCGTATGCGTCGGCCAGATTGAAGGTCTCAATCTGAAGTTCGGGCTGCTTCATTTCCCGGGACAAACTCTCCGAACTGATGAAGGCGATACCCACGTCCTCCAGACATATCGTACGAGATCAACCAAGCTCGGCATCCGGTAGATGGGGCCAAGCTGTTCGTATGGAGGCTCCGGCTCGGGGAGCCTTCCTGTGCGAACGAAATCCGCAACGATCGCTGCGAGTGCTGCATCTGCAGTTTTGAAAAGGCGTACGCGGTTCAAGGCAGCAAAGCGCGCCGTCGCGATTTCACCTCGCGCCAACACCTCGCCGCCATCGAGCACGCGGGTTAGACGCTGCACGATATAGCCGCATCGTGCTTCACCGTTCATGATTTCCCAAAAGCCGGGCGGACCGCCGCGATAGAGGCGATTGTCACCATGATGGATGGAAATCATTCCGTGCCTTGCCGCGTCCAGAATCGAACCGCGGTAGATTCCACGGCCGCCAAGGCGGATGAGTAGATCCACGTTGGCCTCAATGACCTTGGCGATCTCGGCGGCAGGAAATTCCTTGAAATAGCTTTCGAACGCGCACGCGAGCGGAATACTGTCAACGGCCCGAAAGCTGAGGTGGACTGCCTTGGCCACCCTGTCCTCGATCCGAGCGAGCATCCTCCACGCCAGTCGCGCGGGCATCTGGCTCCAGCGCCGCCGATAGCTGTTTTGCGGGAACTCGGTGAAGAAGACGATTCGACAGCCACCGGATTGAATGGCCTGTTGCGTTAAATCCCAGTCGAAGATGCTCGCGCCACTCTCGGCAAGAATGCCGATTGTGCGGCGGTGCTCGTTGGTGTCATCGGTCCCTTGGAATGTTTGTGACGTCATGTACTGGAGTTTACGTTCGCGAAAGGCGTGCCGCCAATCTTAGTTGCAATCATCGCGAGCACCGGTATAAATTTGGTGAAGAAGCGGGAATGGAGGGCGATATGTCGATCACAAATATCGATTTCGGAATGCATGTGCTTGGCAATTCCTGGAACCCGAACGCGACAGCGCATCAGGGCGTCAGCTACTCGGACTTAATCGACTTGGCCGCGCAGGGGGGATCGTCCATTATTCGCATTCCCTTGGACCTTTCCGCAGTTTTAACAAACCCCAGCAGTTGGGCCTACGTCGTCAATGACATCGGAGGCGATTTGCAGAAGGCCGCCTCGCTCGGTCTGAAGGTGATCTTCGAGCCAGGGCAAACGCCGCTCGATCTCGTGCCGTCGGGCGGAACCGTTCAGGACGTTCCCAACACGATGGCGAATCTTAACGAACTCGCAAACCGTTACGCGATGCTCGTCGAAGCGGTCTACGACACCTATCCGCAATACGCCGATACAATCGCCGGTTGGGAAGTGGGGAACGAGCCGAACCTCTCGTACCAGTACACGGGATCGTACTATAACGGGTCCGATCCAACCGCACCTTCCGACAGTCCAAGATACTGGACCGTGTCGACGGACAACGCAGAATGGTATGCGACCTATCTCGATAAGGTCGCCGACAAGGTTCACGCCATCGATCCCGACATCAAGGTTATCGGGGCTGGCATTGCTCATAACGATCCAGCCTACATGGACGCGATGTTTGACAAGCTGCAAACGTTGAACGCCAATGTCGACGGCTTTTCAGTGCATCCCTACACGACCTACGCTGACGACGCATTTACCGGCGGCTCGCCGGCCTCGGGGCGCCCAACCGACTGGATCGAGTCGCCCACCTCTGAACCTTGGAACCACTACTTCAGCTTCCAGGGCGCGCTCTATTCCATGCAATCGATGATGAATTCCTACGGATACTCGGGCGCAGATCTGTGGGTGACCGAGTTCGGCGTGCCATCCTATCAAGGCATGCGCGGTGCCGGCACATTGGGCGAGAACGATCAGGCCTACTGGTACGCCGAGGCTCTCGGCGTATTCGATAGCTGGGGCAACTCCTCGCTGAAGGGAATCGTCGCGCACGACGTTTTGGATAACACTTACTCGCAGCAAAACAACTGGTACAACGCTTACGATGGGGTGACCTACAACGACGGTGACTCATCGGTCGCCGAGGACTCGTTCGGTCTGTACAAGCGAGACGCCAACACCGGTGTGATCTCATCGAAACTGGCCGTCGACGTGATCGATGCGGTGGCGAACGGCGACGACTTCCAGGATCCGAACATCCGCATTCTGAGCTACGGAACGACCAGCACCGTCGATCTATCGGCGTGGGGTTCGAGTACAAACGGCATTTTGAGCGGATACGTCGTCTTTACGCATGGCGGCAACGATACCGTCACGGGCTCTGTCTTCGACGACAGTATATTCGGCGGCGACGGCAACGATTCAGTCGACGGAGACGTCGGAAATGATCGCTTGTTTGGCGGTAGCGGCGATGACTATTTAAACGGGAACGACGGCGACGACGACATCTACGGCAACCAGGGTGACGATACGATAAGTGCCGGCGCCAACACCAATAGGGTTGACGGCGGAAGCGGCTGGGACGTTCTCGCCCTTGAAGGCTATCAGTCCGATTTCACCTGGTCCGGCGACGCTTCCAGCCTCACTGTGCATGCATACGGAGGCTGGCAGGACACCTACGCGGTCAACATCGAGCAGATCACGTTCCTCGCCGACGGTTCGACCATTTTCCTATCGAACCCGGACGTCGATGCCGGAAACGGCGGCGCTTCGGAATCCAGCTCAAGCGCTTTCATGGCGGTCAGCAGCGGCGGCGAAGCCTCAGGCGATGGGACGAGCGGCGGTCTCCAAACAGCGCACGGCGATGGCACGTTTCCCAGCAGCGCGTATCACGGAGCGCCCACGGGCAGCAGGGATAGCGGTGGGGCCGCGAGCGGGTACAGATTCGGCGGATCGAGCCCATCGGGTCATCCCGATTCCGTCCGAGGCGGAGGCGCATATGCGGGAGGGCACGCGGGCGGTGGCAAGATTCCGGATTTTGCCGAAAGCAAGCCGCTGCCAGAGCATCGCTTTGCCGGTGGTGAAGGATTTTCGGCGCAGTTCGACGATCTGCGGAACTCCCTTCAAAAGGGATTTGGCGAGCACCAGCATGACCGGCGCGATTTCGGCGACCCAATGAAAGTCGCCGGTGACAGTGCGGGCGACTTTCTGTTCAGCAGGCGGTTGTCGATGATGCGACAGGATCTGTCGGTCTTCGGAGTGTCACGCGGCGAGCTGACGGACCGGATGTATCCGGATCAAACCAGCTCCCTATCGCAACATTTCGCGGCGGCGAGCTAGCTGTACGCGCGGGCGGTCGCGACGAACCTCGTGGCGACCGCTAACGTCTTGTTCCCTATGGGGCTTAGCGATCTGTTCACTATTTGCGCCCGGTTTGCGTGGGGCTGGCAGGCGGCAACTGATCTTCGACCAGCTATGGCGCAGACGAACATCCGCTGGGTTTGCCGCTGCTGGCAATTCCGCAGCGGACTTCGCCGCTCTAGATTCGGCGCTACTGCGCGCCCGTACCGAAAATGACGGCTACGTCTGACATTCTTGGCTTCAATGACACGGCTTTGTCCAACAACGTGATGTCGGTTGATGGAATGTCGAAATCAGTCGTCGGGATTTCGCCTTCGTACCGATAGTGACCGTCGATGATGGCCGCAGCTATGTTAGCCTTGTCGCCTTTTGCCACACCACGAATGACGTCTGCTATGATATTTTGGGTCACATGCGGAAGAGCAAGTGCGGTCAAACCTACGATCGTTTGGCCCAGGTTGCAGCTCAGCAGACCGGGATTGCCCGTTATAAGTTTGCCAAGGGGGCCTTCCGTTGCATCAGCAACGACGGAAACCTTGCCGAGTGAAAACGATCCTTTCAATGCGTCGCCATTGGGCTGCCAGCCTATGGTGGCGGTCAATGGCGATGTCGCCAACTTGGCGTTTACATCGAGATGAACTGATAGGCGACCACTGGGACAAAGGAAAAGGTTGCCCCAGTCGGTCCAGGTGATGTCGAGCCACGCGTCGGCGCTTGCGGCTCCGCCGGCGTTGATTGCGAGGGCGAGCCCACTAAGATCGGAAGCGACGTTCAGTTGGGACGCAGCAGCCGTCGCCGCCGTTGCATGCAACGTCGTGCCGCCGGAAATTTTCGCGATGCCCCTCATGTCGGTCAGCTTGACCGCCGCCAATGCCGCTTCGCATGTTACTTTAAGGCCTGAGCCCCACGCGCCGGTGCATTTTGCAACTTCTGCGGCGCACTGCGCGATATGGGAAAAGCAGCCTTCATCTCGGTCATTGTGGCAAACTCTTTTGCAAACCAGATGAGCGACTGGATTCCATCCGCCGCCAAGTAAAGATTGGCACACATTGCTACAATTGAGCTTTATGCACTGATTGACATTTCCGCATTGCTCGACGCCTTTACATGGGTTGCCGCAGCTCGCGTCTCCTGGAATTATTTCTATTTCTTTCGGATCGAACGTATCAATCGATTCGTGTTGCATGGTGACGACGGGATCCAACCTCGTCCAAGCGGTTCGTATGAGTTCCGCAAAGCCAGCTTTGCCGACAGCGGCGGACAAATTTTCGCTCTTCGCATTGCCGAAGAGGGCCTGATAGGACTTCGACGAAAGAGCGGTCAGCCGCTCCAATTGCCCTTTTGCAATCGGTCGTTGGGCACCACTCTCCCCGGCTCCATCAAATGACGGGCGCGCGAAGATCGCGATGCGTTCTGGCGCAACCGTTACCGACCGCCCTTTGAACGACAACGAAAGAGAAGGCTCTTTGGTCACAAGCCTGAAGTCTCCGCCGCCGATGGAACTGACTTTCAACGGGACGGTTGGAATCTTGAGAAGTGTCTCTGGCAACTGCCCAATGAAGCGTGCTGCCACGTCGCCGAGAGCAATGTCGTAAGGAACGGCCAATGTTGCTCCGCGGTCGGCCCAAGCGACATGCACGCTTCGGACCTTAATCTCGCGAAGAGCGTAGCTTGCGACCAAGCCTACAGGGCCCGGCTTAAGGATGCCCCAAACCGTCAGGGTAAAATCGACCGAGAGTTTATTGTCGGCAAACATCGCCGTGCCACGTGCCGTCGCCTCCACAACACCAGCCTTGAGAGTCACAGCAACGTCCTCAGGCTTAGTTTTCAGCACGACGTCTTTGAGCTTGAGATCTGCAATCGCCTTGAGAACAATTTCCTTCAATTGTTGCTCGAAATAACGGCTTTCAGCAGTCACCATCACCAGACCGCCAAAGACGGATTGACCAAGATGATTGATATCCGTGGCTGCATCGATGCCAAGGGTTGCTTCGAGGGCGGCCAAGTTGGCTGCAGACGCTTCGTCCCGCATCTTTTCGCTCGCCTGCAACAAGGGACTTTCGGCTGGGCGCACCGCGATCACGCCCGAGCCGAGAACGTAACTCGGGAGGATCGCTTTCGCGGACGCAACAAAACCATCCTCGTAGGAGCCCGGAATTTCGCGGATTGTACCGGACGAGCCGCCGAGCAGCGCCGCAACCGACTGATTGGTCACAAGCAACGCGGGCTGTGCCTTGGGCAGCACGAGAAGCGGCTCAGGCAGATTCAGGGCGACCCGCTGACGCGGAATTTTCGTGTTCAGCGCATCGAGGGCCTTAGAGATCGCCTCGCTGAAATTGCTGGCGACCCATCCGGGCAGGTGAATGCCACGAACGCTCACTTCATCGAGCGCAGCCGCTGTGACGTAGGGGACGGCTACTAGTTCGTTGCCCTGAATAGATGGGACAACATCGACCTGCACGGTCACGGCCGCGGCTCCTATGTTGTCATTTGACAGGATCAGTGGCGCAAGCACCCGGATGGCAGATGGATGGAAGGAGACCGTGGGGCTGCGCACCAAACTCGCCTTCCAGTCATTGCCCAAGTCGGCTAGATTCAGGCTGTTTTGAAGTTCGTCGCCAAGAGCGGTCGCGATCGGCTCTACCGGAATGTCGAGAAGAATATCCGGAGCCGCCATTTTCCCAAGTGCTGCTCGGTTGCCAGCATCGGCCTCTTTAACGACCTCTGAGAATTTGCGTGTCCCCATCTGCGCTTCAAGATAATGCTTTGCCAAATATGGCAGCGATAACCACGCAACAGATATTGTTGCGAGGAACAAAAATATCAGGATCAACAAAAATCTATTCATGCCAATTCCCCTATGAAATAGCGACCAGGTGCTTGAAATTCTTAGAACAGGAAAAATCTATGGATATTTCTTCTGATAATGAGTCAAAAAGCAACGCGTATCGCATACGTTTCGACTGCTGACTCGCGAGGCGAGGTTGTCGCGATGGTGACGGCGCGCTGCCTCGCCTGCCGAGCGCTAGCTGGAAAGGTTCGGGCCACATCGGTCTTGGCAGTTGGCCCACAAATCGCAGCTCGTGCCTAGCCCGCACGCTTAGCAGGTTTTCGGTCCGCTGAATTGACCTTCACTTTGGGCCAATCGTCCCCGAACGTTACGAAATCGATCAAACGCCCCTTCCGAAGCTCTTCGACCGGGTAGACGAGCGTCTCGTTTCCCACTTCGCCGACGATGATCGCCGAGAGAGCTCCAGATTGCGAGATCACGGGCGCCCCAAGTGCCCGGGGTTCATCTATACCGACCCTCTTCATGAAGGCCTTCGAACTAGAAGAACCACCCGCTGCAAGCCTTCAATGACCTCGTTTTTACTTCAGCCATCGTGCAAGCCACAGAATCGAGCAGGAAACGCTGATCGTTTGATATCCTATTACAAAATCGCTTGAAACTCTTACTTTCGCTTCGGCAAGAGCCGGGACATCGCGGATCACGTCTGACGTTGAGGCTTGATCGATTGCCTGTCGCCGCGCTCGCTCGCCTCCAGGTCTCGTATTATCTGTTCCTGCTCGGCGCGAAGCCTGGCGAGCGAATCCGTTTGCACAAGGCCGGGCGGCAGCGCCCGAGCGGGATGTTGCGAGATCGCGTGCAAGGCCTCATTGGCTGCGCTCGCTTCGCGCGCCTCGCGCACCGCCGATTTCTCGGCCTCCGTGACGACAACGCGCTGGGTGCGAGTCTCCTCCTGCGACGTGGCAGGCAAGGTCGCAACGTTTTCCTGATGCCGTTCTGCATTCACGGCGCGATCGACGAGGCGTCCGGCTTCCTCCGCCTCTCGTTGCTCGCGGAGACGCACCTGTTGCGCCTGCTCGACCAACCGCTCGGCACTTGCACCGACGATCGCCTCGACTTCAGCACGATCCAACTGCCCGACACCACGCTCCTGCACACGCTGGATATCGATCCGGTTCGCCAGCGTCTCGAGGTAGCGAGAGGAGGTCTCTCGAAACTGGCGCTTGGTCTCACCATCGAGAAGATCACTCGTGCGTGAAACGGCCTCGTTCATGCGGCGCAGATCCCTTTCCATCTGCTGGGCCGTGATCGCCATGGCAACACCCTCCTTTTCGAGCTGAGAAACGCGATTTCCGATTGTATGCAGGATCGCACCGACCGCCTGCGCAATCAGCAGACGCTCAAGCATATCTTTGGCGATCGGATTGGCGGGCTGCTCCGCCGCGACCACGCGCCAAGCCACGACGCTTTCATTGACGACTTTGCGATCGCGGGGCGACATCGGCAGGCGGATCGGATTGGCGCGCGCTACGGCGATGCGCTGACGCGCACTGTCGATAAGCCTGCGATTTGCTGGGTTCGTAGCGTATGCCCGGTCACGCGCCTCGCGGGTGGGACGTGGGCGATCGGCGGCGGCGACAATGGCCTTATCCTTCGGACCGTAGCTTTGCGACGACGCGCGCTCACGCGCGGACGTCGCCACGATCCGAAGACCTTCTGCCTGCGCATGCTGCGCGTACACCTCGCGCCACTCGCGGAAGGTCTCCGGACCCGGATGCAGCTTCTGCCCGGACTCGTTTCTGACCGCTATGACGGCGTGGACGTGAATATGTCCGGCCGCTTCCTTATCTCTGTGAATGCCGAACATGAATTTGTGATCTCCGAATCGCTCCTGTAGGAAGCTCCGCGCCGTTCGTCTCAGCGCCTCCACATCGGTGCCGGCTTTCGCCGACAACATCAGATGCATCGTGTCGCGCACCGACTGGGAGCGTAACGAAGGTCCCCAGTCTCGGGCAGCGTTCCTGCTGTCGGCGACATTGACGATACTCTTGCCTCGGTCGTCGACGGCCGTTCCGTGGGCGACGAGCTTGTTAAGACGGTAGGTAACGCCATCGCGCCCGTGATTGGTCATTCCCGGAGATATTCCAATCCTGTCTGCGGCAAGTCCGGTCGACGCACCGATCCGGTCCCTGATTTTACCCTCCGATGCCAGATCGAAACGCTTGCCGGTTGCACCTTGGTCTCGATCCCCGACAAGCTGTTGGCGAACGCGGAATCGCTCCTTCGCAGGTCCGGCCAAGGCGACGACCAGGCGCGCTTCCAGCTCGCCCGATGGTGTCGCATCGAGCCGGTATGCATAGCGATGCCCGGCGAAGCCGGCCGCGACAGCATTGTCGTAGGTCTCGCGCCCGTCTTCCGAGTCCTTCACTCCGCGTAGCGTCAGGCGAACCGCGCCGACATCCTGGCTTTCGGCCCGCTTCGAGAACGTCGCCGACCATGCCTTGATCTCGTCGGCCACAGCCTCACGTTCGCCAAGCAGACGGCCATCGTGGGTTTCGAGCGGTACGTCCTCGCGCTGCACGTACTGGCCGGTTTTCGTGGCGCGAACCGTGCCGTGCGCATAGGAGAGCACTTTGACGACCGCAGGCTGGTAGCCGGCAGCGAGCTGCCGGGCGCGTCCAGCTAGACCTCCCCCTGCCCCGCCGAGCCCGCCGGCGATCGGCGTAGGTGCAGCCGCGCGAGGCAATGCGCCACGACTGCCCCCTCCCCCATGCGACGTCACCGGAAGCGAGCGCGATCGCTCCGCGTCGCTGCGCCCGGTGATGGTTTGACCGCCGACGACGTGTTCCGTCGGCGCCGATTTCACCGGCGGAGCTCCGCGCGAGGCGCGACGCTTGAACTCATCATCCAATCCATCGAGGCCAGGCAGATAGCGGCGCATCTGCGCGGCTGAACTGACCGCCGCCTGTACCGCTTCAACCTGGGTCACCCACCAGGAAATCTGTGTTCCGCGATTCATGTAAGCTCCCGATCGGAAACGTCCGCCGGCAGCGCAAGCCGGGCCTGCCGCCGCAGCTTCGAACCGTAGGCGACCGTCATCTCCGTGAGCTCATCATTGATGGCGCTGACAACCTCGTGAAGGCCACGCCACACCGGTTCGGTGTCTTCAATGCGAACCGCCTGCCCGCGATGTATTGCGCGCAAAACCTGCGACAAGTTGCGGCCGATCATGCGCACCTGCTGCGCGAGTTCGACGACGGCGCGTGTGTTGTCGGCCGACAGAGCCGGACCCGCCTGCACGGACGCACGGATCAGGCGCCGAACCACCTCCGCCTTCGGCAAGCCGAACAGCGCGACCGCCTCCTCAAGCCGCCGTTCGTCGGCCTCGGACAACTCGGTTCGAAGCCTGGGCTTGTTGCGCGGATTCTTCGCAGGACGCGCCATCGTCGCTCCCCTCCGACTGCCATCTCAACACGCAGCGTTCGCGCAGGACTCTGCTTACGACCGGAACACCCGGCCCCGCGCGTCAGCGCTTCGGCTGCGTTCAGCAGCCGTCCCCGGTTTGGCCCACAAACCGGTATCTTGTCAACCAATATTCAATATAACGACGATCAAGCATTTCGATGCCACACCCACGATGCACAAAACAAGACTCGCCGCACGAACCGCGTCCACACAATCGGCAGCTACATCACGAATGCGATGTGGTTGGTCGCGCGAAGCCGCAAACGGATGCGAGGGCGCAACGCGGCTTTCGCACAGAGACGCTTGCAATCCCGGCAATTGACACGTATCGCGGCACTCCATCAACGCCGCAATACCGTATTCCAAGACCTCGCGATTGCGGTCGTCCATCAACATCTCACCTTTTCATCCCGTCAATGCCATTACGACGAACAACCGCAATGCGACGCTACCGGAATGAGAGAGTGCAGGCTTGAGGCATATCTATTATTCAGTATAATAGATGACGGACCCAAACCGAGGAACGCCGCCGTGGCGAGTGTCTTTGCAGTCGCGAATCCGAAAGGCGGAAGTGGCAAAACAACCATTGCCATCATCCTGGCGGGGGAGTTCGCCAAGCACGGATATTCCGTCGCCATCGTCGATGCTGATCCGCAGGGTTCATCCTATCAGTGGCACGCATCATCGATCGCACGTGGTGTTTCACCGCAGGGAATCGACCTCATCCGCGTCGCAAACGAAGCCGAACTCGTCGAGACAATCGAACGCTTGGAGACCTTCGACGTCGTCGTCGTCGACACGCCCGGCTACTATGGTGAAGTGCTGATTCAATCAGCGCTGCGCGCAGACCTGGTGGTTCTGCCGTGCAAAGTCCACACGTTCGATGCCTCGCAGGTTGTCCGCACCATCCGCAATCTCGAGCAACACGCCGCGGCCGCCGACCTTCCGATGAGCCAGCACCGGGTTCTGCTCAATGAATACGACAGCCTCGACCGCAACACGCGCCCCCTTCGCGAAGTGGTCGCGTACCTGGAGACGGAACGTGCGCCGGTCTGCTCGAATGCACTTTACAGGCGGGTGACCTACAGAACCATGACCAGTGGATGGGGATCTCTGTATCAGATGAGCGACAAGGATGAGGCCGTAAGGAAGGCGCGCGTAAATGCCGATCTTGTCGTGCGCGAGTTGCTCGCGGCAAGCCAGGGGACGGAGGCCAGATGACAGATAGTGAGCCGCCGCAGAAGGCTGGCCTGCCTCCCCTTCTCCACGACGTGTTCCGGGTTCGGCGAACCCTGCTGGCGAATGCCGACAAATCGTCGCCTCGCCCCGTAGTCGTCACGCCGGCCTATGACGATTCCGTTGGTGCGAGCCGGCGAAGCACGGGTCAGGTGACAACTGCGATGCCACGGGCGAGAAGCGCTGACCAGGGGCAAGCCGGAAGCGGGCGCAATGCGTTCTCAGCGTATGGCGAGCGTACCTCGTCGCGCCCCTATGCGTTGCGCCTTCCTGACTCGATCGACCTCGTGATTCGCCAGATCGCGGCCGAGCAACGAACGCATCCGCTTCGAATCGTCGACCGAGCGCTTTATGAGCACCTCGTCAGGCTTGGCCGCCTGCCACAGCCGGAAGACGAACAACAACGCCGATGAGAAATCGAGCGGAGCCGACCGTTGCCGCGAGGACGATAGCCGGCTGACCGCGTCCGGGAGAGGGATAGTGGGGACCTCCCCATCTCAAAGGACATCCAAAACGGGTCGACCGGGTAGAGGTCCTCCGATTGACCTCGACACGTTACGCTGAAGCGAGGCGCGGAAGACGGCCGCGACGGTCGTCCCGGATATAGTCATCAACACGATATCGCCACATGGTTCGAAGGGATTTTCCAATCCCGTGCGCCCGATGGCGACGCATGCGTTGACGGACGACTCCAAAGAAAACGGCTGGCGACCAAGGCCGCCTGCTACACGCGGTGTTCAGTGTCCGTGAGCCTCCGGCAGGATCACCGGCGTCATATCCTTGAGCTCGACGGAAAAGCCGCTGACACGACTACCGAAGACATTCGGCCCGCGGATCGTTTCGAAGACAGGCGAGAGAACCGGATACCGAATTCGCAGCATCTCGGCGAAGTCTTCGATCGGCCGCTGGGGCGCTACCGTTTCGCCGGCCGCGTTCGTTCCGACGATGAGGAGGTTGCCTGCCAGCGGGCTCCGATAACCTGTCAGCTCCGTAAAGCATGGTAGCTCGTCGGTCAGCCCGTCGTCGTCGACGACCACACAGTGGTCGCGGTCGATGCGAACCATGTCGATGCGGCTACATCCGATGTGCCGACGAATTTCCTTGAGGCTGTCCATACGATCAATAGCTACAGAGCGAATCGTGCGCTGTTCGACATTGACGAGATAGGCTGAGATAGTGGTCATGCTGATCTCCTTTCATTGCAATGACGGGAGATCGGCGCGGGCAAGTCGGACGTCGGGTCACGGATCGCGCAGCGACCGCCGGAGGCGGCCAGCGGGGGAACCGATTTTCTGCTGGCACCCGCCGGGCGCCGGCGGAAAATTGGCGGGACCGCGATGTCCTTGAGGCGATGTTCGCGGTCCGTATGATGGGACGTCTAAGCAGATGCAATCACGCCGCCGAAAGGCGGCGTGTCCGCTCCCGGCGACCAGCCGGCCCTTCAATGTTTGAACAGGCGTACCGCTTGAAGGAAAAATTTCGTTCGCTGGTCGGTATCGCCGGCATCACGCGAAAAACCGTCACGCGTTCCCGACCGGGAAAGGAAGGGGCGGCGGCATACCAGGCGCCTTGCGCCGCGAAGCATTAAGAGACAGCAACATCGGCCAGAATGAGAACTTGCCGGCGGCGGCACGGCGCGCGAGCGTGCGCAGATAGCCGCCAGGATTCTTGATCGCGCCGCCGCGCTGAAGAATCAGTGCCAAGGTTACGCTCGCGGACCCCTGCCCCATCGCTGTACAGGCCTCCTCCCATGCGCTCGGGCTCACACCGAGCAAGGGGCGCAAGAGTGTCGCCGTGTCGGTGAGGTCGCGCGCCGTGCGTAATCCGTCCCGTGAAAAGTCAGCAAAGTCCGGACATATTTCGGCGACCAGGCGCACGGGGATGTCTGTCGCACGCGTTAGTTCCGGGGCCGACGGAACGGGGTTCGGAGGGACATAGTCGTCACTCTCCCCAGAGCTAAGCTGCGGTGCACGGGCATGCTTTTCCGGAACGGGCGTGTCGAATTGCTGCTCGAGAACCGCGCGGATCCGGTCCGCCATCGCGGCCAGTTCTGCGACGACATGCTCCAGATCATCATGAGATCGCAGACCGGAAGGGCGGTCGAGGAGTTTGCGGAAATCGTGATGCAGTGTCGGCCAATCGGCGTCGACGCCCTGCTCGACACCCAGCGCGATCATCTTGGCGATATCGCGGCGTGCCAACGTGATCCGCTCCCGCAGCATCATCGCTGCGCGACGAGCCGCGCTGACGCCCGCTGCAAGATCTGCCAATTCTTCGGCGCGTACGATGAGCGGGCTAAGATCCAGACCGAAAGCGCAATCGATATCGCCGGCATGGTTTCTTCGCGCGTAACGTTTGCCGTTGGGGCTGTCACGTCGCACAACAAGACCAGCGTCGACCAGATGCGCTAGGTGTCGCCGCAAGGTAGACATGGCGAGGCCATTGGCGCGCAAAGCAAGCTCACGATTTGAGGGAAATACGACAAGGTTCGCGCCGAGCACCAGCGTCGCCTCGGAGTGGAAACTGAGCAGGGCATTGAGAATTCCCAGTGCGCGATCCGACAGGCCGAGCGCGACCTTCGCTTCGCAGACATGGCGAAACGTGGTCCACTTGTGTGTGGACGTCCCGGCCGGACAATTCCGAATGGCGCGTTGGGCTTTGAGCGCCGCTACGGTCAACCTTCGCGATCCGAAGGCTGCGGTCGGATTGTGGTCAAGCATCTGCATTCGCGCTCTCCTTGCGGGCGGGCGCGCGGCAAACAAAGACCGTGGCGCAAATGCGCAGGTCTCTTGAACTGTCGGGTGGCGCGAGCTAAGATAATGATGCGTGATTAGAGGCATTATGGCGATTGGCGTCGCCAGCCCGCTGACCCTCTTGAGAGACCCGGCTCTGCCGGGTTTTTCTTTGTCCTGTCGCGCGTCTCCTGGTTGAATCGGATCAGTCTATTATATTGAATGTTGATGAGTCGTCCAACGCCGAGAAATCGCAGCGTGACGAGGGCTCGCGGGGCGACGCGACACGGAGTGACGAACGATGCGCGAAAAGATCGAACGGGACGATGCGCCCGTGCCGCGCCCGGCATCGCCTCTGCTTCATGCATTTCAGGAGCAATTAGAGGCGCTTCGACTCGAAGCGCACCAGACGCGGGACGAATTTGCGAAACATCTCGGAATACCGCGCTCAAGTTATTTTTATCTGATGTCGGCCGCCGCCAATCCGACATTGGAGTACGTAGAACAGATCGCAAAAAGCGTGGGTGTCGAATCGTGCACCCTCCTGTGTGCCCGCTTTAGATCGACGACAGGTGAAGCACCCAACGCTAGGGCTTCTCTTGGGGAAGCCGCAAGAAAGCGCTTGCGACCCAAGAAGGTCTAATATATTGGATATGCAGCTTCATCGCGGGATGAACACGTCTTCGAAGACAGACAGCAATGCCGCTCGTACGCTCACCACGGTCAACCGATCATTCGATCCTCAGCGAAATGCTTGCGGCGCGTCTGCAGCAGCTCGAGATCGAGAACGGCGGAACCGAGCGATTTCAACGGAAGCTGGGGCTCGCGCGCGGAACCTATTACACGATCGCGCGCGGCATCGGAAACCCGACCTTTCGCACGATCGAACGGATCGCATCGGTGCTCAACATGAGCGTCTTCGAACTTCTCGGTTTCAACAACGACGACGCGCGTCGCGCGATGCGTAAATCGGGCCTTGATCTGGACAAGGTCGTTGCGGCGATCGAGAAGAAAAATTATGCGCAACGCGCTCTTGCCCGACAGACGCGGTCGCGGAAGTTGCCCTCTTAGCATCCTCCGCGATCCGAAGGGGTCGCAGATGGCGGGGAGGCTCGCGCCTCCCCGCGTTGGGGCTATGCCGCAGAGGTCTTGACGAGCCGGCCAATTTCCAGGCCGATCAGGTCGACGGTGTAGATCCGCTGGCCATCGCGCTCGTAGCTGTTCTGCCGTAGCCGGCCGCGCACGTGGACGAGGTCGCCCTTACCGACGTGCTCGTTCACGTATTTCTGGATCGACGATGTGAAGATCGTGACCTCGTTCCAGTGCTGGTCGTCCTTCCAATCGCCAGCCTTGTCTTTGAAGGGGTAGTTGGCACAGACGGTGACGCGAACCGTCTTGCCGACTGTTCTGATGGTCCCGACGTGTCCGATGAGGGTGAATTCGGCGATGTTGCGCATGGTCTCTCTCCATCTTGTGGGGCTACGCCCCGTTGCGATGGCGATCCGTGATGGACGGGAAGCCGGCACAGAGCCGGAGCGCGCGAGACGCGGGCGAAGGGCGAGCGCAGCGCTGCGTCCCGAAGCCCCATGAATTTTGGCGCCATAGGCGCGTGCGCGAGGAATGCCGATCGGGGTCCCCGCTCGCGGGGTGATCCGGCAGGGGAAAATTCCTGGGATGCAGGGACCGACGTGCTGGCGACGGCCATAGGAATCCAGCCATGCAACCGGGAGCGTTGACCTTGACTGGAGGAAGCATTTGCATACGCCATGGCAGCCTCTACATGGCGGGAGGGCCATCGCGACAGGACGATGCGCCATTCCGGATGCACCTCAACACGAAGCCGTTGGCGGATGGCACTCGGGAGATGCTGGAGACGTGGCCAGACTTCTCACCAAAGAGCCCCAAGCACTTGCTGCGGTCCTCTGCCGGCGGTTGTCCTGCGTGCGGGAGTACAGTGACCTGTCGGCGCTTATTTGGTCTCGCCCGCGCTGGGGGCCGTGTCGAGAAGCGTCTGCTTCGGGTGTGCCCTATCCGCAATAGCCATCAATTGGTCGAGCGAGAAACCGCCATGGGTCTCAGATAGTTCGATCGCGGTTTCCATGGCCTTTAATTCCTCCGCGCCAGCAAGATTGTCGAGCGCGGCCGGCATCTGAACGAAGACGGCCTCCTTGCCGGTCATCTGGATGCAATTCTGCGTCCCGGGACACTTGGTCCCAGGCACGAGATAACCCCAGCGCGGTCCAAAAGCATAAACAGCGTAAAACAGCAACTTGGCCTTCGCCTCGTTCAATCCGCTCGCACGCATGGCGTCGTAGAAGACGCGGTGTGTCTTTCTCCATGCACGAACATGGCGATCGCAATACCAGTCGTGAATGACGGCGGCGCGGATATAGCCATCCTCCCAGGGCGAGCCAACAAAGGGCTGCAGAAGCGGCGGGATTGATGCGCCGTCGGTTTTTGCATCCTTGTTGGTCTGCCAGCCGAGCCCCTCGGGGTCCACAAACCCGAAGTCCGCAGCGAGCAATTTGTGGCCGGGATCTCCGGCGATATCAACGAGCCCAAACGTTCCGGTGAAGCAATTGCGGTCGCTCGTCGCTTTACACAAAGTAATTGCCGACGCATCGCCAGTCGCTAACAGGATGCTGGCGCAGCAGAGTAACAGTGCCACCGCAATTTTCATCGCCTGCCCTCCCCTTGCGTCCATCACGCTGAACGATTTTCACGGAGATGCAAGCTGATTTGCACGGTCAGAATCGAAGGGAGATGGTTCGTCAGCTTCGGCCATTTGTGGATCAGCCGGCGCGCCACGCAGACTGGCGACCCGCGCGACCGTCCCGGCTCCCATCAATTCAGGACTGGTCGGACGGTGATCTCGGACGGATCAGTCATTTTGCCCATCACGTCGCCGACCGCCAACCGAAGTTCGTCCTGGACGTCGTTCAGGCCGACGTTTCCGGTGTAGGCCGACAACGCCGCCAATTTCAACGCGGCGAGCATCGTCGCCTCGCTTCCCAAACCGCGCGCGAGTTTCGCCTCCGGATGCTTGTCCAGCACCGCCATGGCCGCACGCGTGATGGTTTCACCAAGCTCGTCAATCAAGGCGTCGAACACCGTGAGTTCGACATCAGTTTCCGATCGACTCGGCCGCAATGATACGGGGGCGTTCTTGATCGCGAGCGTCACCTCTCCGACGACCTCGTCCACAAGGCCAACGATCTCATGCGCGCGGACATCGAGTTCCTTCCACGGGATACAGCGTGTCCCCAGGCCCTGCTGCGCGCGATTTTCAGCCGGCGACCGTGCTGCGATCCGCGCATTGATCGTGAGGCCGGACCGATCGTCGCCGAAAATCGTCATGATCCGCACGCGGGCAGGACGCTCGCTCGTATTTCTCAGTGCCTCCGCCCGATCCAGCGCTGCGGCGATGGCCTGGCCGACGGACATGGTCGTTCCGGACATATCAATATCCCCCGTAGTTCGCGCTGACGAGGCCGAACATCGCAAGCACGATATCCGAGTCGGCCGGACCGTGTGGAGTCGATGCTCATCGAGCTTGCTTGTCACGCTGGTCGCTTTTCGCGGCGCTGCGAATTGATCTGCGCCATGAGGATTGGCCCGATCGAGAATTCGCCCGTTTCAGCTTTTCGTGTCAGGCCGCGCAAATAACCGCCGGCCGATCGGATCGCGGGGCCGCGCTGGAGGATGCAGGCAACCACGACGGCGGCCTGCATTTCGCCCATGACTGACTTCGCGTCTTCCCAGGCGCTCGCACTAATACCGAGCATCGGGCGTACGACGGCCGCGGTCGCCAGCAGATCGCGCCAGTTCGAAATCCCGCCCTTGGCGTAGTCGGCGATGTCCGGGCACGCGCTCATCACCATGCCAAGTGGATAGGCCATCTCCACAACCCGTACCGTTTGCGATTGTGGCACCGCCCTCGCCGCCCCGCTTTCTCGAAAGCCAGGTTCAAGATCAATTAAGGGGTCTGGTTTTGAATTCTGTATGTGGCGCTCATTGCTGGACTCATTGGCGCTCATATCCTGAGTTTTAATATGTGTTTCCAGGAGGTTGAGGACGTCGTCGGCCAATTGAGCCAATTCCTCCGCAGCAGACTGAAGCTCCGCAAGGGACGCCGTGCGGGGAATCCCTTCCACGATCGCGCGGAAGCCGGCGTGCACCTCCGTCCAGTCGGCGGGCCCCTGCCCTTCCCTGCGCGTTGGCACACCTTCCTCGATCCCGGTCGCAATCATCTTGGCGATATCGCGCCGACAAAGCGTGATGCGCTCGCGTGCGAGCTTGATTTCACGTGCTTCGGCCTCGACAGCGGCCGCCAGGCGCTCGAACTCCTCCGCGCGGACGACGAGCGGCGACAGGTCGAAGCCGAAGGCGAGTTCGACGTCACCCGAGGCACCCTTGCGCGCGTAACGCTTGCCGTTGGGGCTATCGCGCCGGATAACCAAACCGGCGTCGACCAGAACTGCCAGGTGCCGACGCAGCGTCGACGCCGGCATGCCGTGCGCGCGCAACGAGAGCTGACGGTTCGATGGGAAGACGATGAGGTCTTCCTCACCGGTCAGCGCTGTCTCAGGGTGGAAGGTGAGAAGCGCGTTCAACACCGAAAGCGCGCGTTCGGTAACGCCGAGGCTCGGCCGTGCCAAACAGATGGCGTGGAAGATCTTCCATTTATGCACGACCTTCTCGGGCGGGCGTGATGACGCGGCCATCTGGGTCGCCACATGAGCAAGCGTCAGCGATCGCCGCCCGAAAGGCGTCGTCGGGGTATGTGTCTCCATGTCCTTGCCCTCATTGAGGCAAAGAAAATTTGCTCGCCAAAACGACGCCGTCTCTTATGAGACTCTTGACTGCGATTCGCGAAAGTGATTCTCTACAAGTCGCCAAACTGTGAGAGAGGCTTCCGGGACGGATAGTTTCGGGGGCCTTTTTCTTTTGCCGTGCTGCTCCTGGTTCGCGGTTTCGGGGTGAGGCGGCTACGCCTCGTCGTTCTCCTGATCGCTGCCCGATTTTGTGAAGGCTTCGAACAGGTTTGGGAGTTGGCCGACGAGAAAGTCCGCGAATGTCGCGGGCACCTTCTTGTCGATGGAGAGCTTGAGGTCGCGAGCGCTTCGCTGGACCTTGGCAATGGGTTGTCCGTCATGCCCAACCACGGGCTGTAATCGGGGTTTCCTCGCAGAATCTGGTTCGACCTGTCGAGCGGCTGCATTGAAAGCCGTCACAAACCGATGATCTGATTCTCCCGTTGCAAACGATGCATCAGCAATCGCCGCCCTGACTCGTTTGGCGGCGGCGCTGTCGGCGAGCAAATCAGCGAAGGTCTGCCATCGGCCGCGCCCGATTTTCGGCGCTTTGCCAATCGCATCGACGATGTCGCGCGGAATTGCGTGTGCGACGGCGATCAGTTTCGACGCCTCTGCTCTATCGATCGCGAGCGCCTCCTGGACAACGGATCGCTTGTGCCCCGCATCTTCAATATGCACCGCGAAAATGGCGCGCTCGATGAAACTCAGATCCTCGCGCGGCGCGTTTTCCAAGCCTTGCGCGACGACCAGCTCCTCGTCGCTCAATTGTTTCAGGATTGCGCGCACCGGAATTGCCAGCTCGCGTGCGACCCGAACCCTGCGATGTCCGTAGGCGCTCTGATATCGGCCGGCGATCGCGGGGTGCTGTCGCACCAGGACCGGAACTTCTTGCCCACGCTGCGCGATGGATTGCTTCAGAAGCTCATAGGACGTCATGTCGTCGTCGCGAAACCGGTCCGCAACCGGAGACGGATCGACAAGATTGGCATCGATCTCAACGATGATCGCCCCGGCCGCAATTTTCTCCCGCAGTTCCTGATTTTCTCGCTCGACGTCGGAGAACGAGTCCCTGAGCGAACGAACGGCGCCCGCCGTGACTCGCGCGGGCGCCCCCGGCAGAGTGTTGTCAGTGGACAACGCACCGGAAGGTGGCGCGGTGAAGAGGCTCTTGATGGTGTCAGTGCGTTTGCTCATCGCCCCCACACCTTCTTTGCGAGTTGAGTGATCTCTGCGTTGACGGCGTCAACCGACTCCAATGCTCTGTCGTAGGCCCCTCGCCCCACCGAGCCGCGATCGAGTTCGTACAGCGACTGCTTGGTCAGGCCGGCGTTTGCAATCGCCGTCGATTTCCAGACCGTCGCTTGCAGCACATCGGTACCAAAGAGGTTCCGCAACAACGCCACGATTTGCGCCTCGGGAACATCGTTCGGATCATGGCGCGTGATGACGTAGCGGACAAAATCGTGATCGAGGCTGCCGCCAGCGTCCTCGATGATCGACATCAGGTCGGACGTCATGAGGAGAAATTGGCTCATCGAGGCGACATCCACCATCTGAGGGTGGATCGTTACAAGCATGGCGGTCGCGGCGTTCAAAGCGCCCATCGTGAGAAAGCCGAGCTGAGGCGGGCAGTCGATGACCACAACATCGTAGTCATCCGCAACGCTGTTGATCGCAGTTGCCACGCGGCGGAAGAACAGGTCGTGTCCGCGTTCTCGGCGCTCGATCATAGCGCGCGGCGTGTGATGCTCGAACTCCATGAGTTCGAGATTGCCGGGGACTAGGCCGATCCCGTCGAAATAGGTAGGACGCACGATCTCACGCAACGGCCTTCTCTGGTCGTCGTACCGGATAGCTCCGTAGATCGTCTCATTTTCACCGATATCGAACTCGGGCTGGTATCCAAACATCGCGGAGAGCGACGCCTGCGGATCGAGATCGATCGTCAGGACCCGTAAGCCGGACAGCGCCAGATACTGCGCGAGATAGAGTGCGGTCGTCGTTTTCGCGGAGCCCCCTTTGAAGTTGGCGACCGTAATGATTTGAAGCTTCTCGCCGGCGCGCCGACGGGGGAAAAAATCCAACGCCTCTTTGGGGCGCGCATCGGCCAGATAGGCGCGTAGCTCGTTTATTTGCGCAAGCGTGTAAGACCTTCGGCCCCCGTGGCCGATGGCCGGTGCCGGGCCAAGCCCATCAAGCGACAACTGGCGGAGATAGCCATCCGACACCCTGACTATTTTCGCGACTTCACCCGAGCTAAAAGACCGGAGCGTCTTGGTGGCTGCCGGGGGAAAGAGCGATGTTCCGAGCGACCGTAGCTGACCCGACAAGATGCCGGCGTGGCGGTTTATGCGCGCACTCGCGGTCTCCGGTCGTTGCGATTCGGCTTCCACCACACTCGTCATCGGGATCTCAAGACGGTTTCACTGCGTCAGACGGTATTTATCCGTCTCAAGAAAGACCACGATTCCCGAGTCGCCGCAAGCGTTTAAGGGTTAATGAAAAGTTAACGCGCGACAAGGCCAGCGCGCGGCGGCGCATTGTTGTCTGCTGACAACATTTACGAGACCGTCGATGTTGTCCGCTGACAACATCGACACTCCCTCGCCCGCTCACCGGCGGATGTCGTAGAGCCG
Organism: Rhodopseudomonas parapalustris; assembly: GCF_053772255.1. Taxonomy (NCBI): domain Bacteria; kingdom Pseudomonadati; phylum Pseudomonadota; class Alphaproteobacteria; order Hyphomicrobiales; family Nitrobacteraceae; genus Rhodopseudomonas; species Rhodopseudomonas parapalustris. The sequence goes on from NZ_JAMKBZ010000016.1 coordinate 107,685, forward strand.
GGCCGCTCTCCCCGACGCTCTTTCAACATCGTTGTAGTAGCTCGCCGCCTGCTGCACCGACCGATGCCTGGATTGCTGCATCGCCTCGGGCAACGCTAACCCCTGCCGAGCGGCCTCGGTGAGATATCCCGACCGCAGGCCGTGCGCGGTGAACTCTGCCGGGTCGAACCCCGCCATAACGCATCGCCGCTTGACGATCAGGTTGATCGATTGCGGGGTCAACGGCCGCTCCTCAAGAGCCTCCCACCGGTCGATCGCACGGAAAACCGCACCGTTCTGGATGTCGGCCCGCTCAAGCCACTCGCGCAATGCGTCCACGGGGGGGCCGACAAGGAATACCCTGCCCTCGTCGTCAGCGTCGCCGGTCTTGGTGCGGCCAAGGTGGATCGACACACAGGGCAGCGTCGCCGATTTCTCGTCCGTTGGATCGATCCGTACCGCAGGCTCGTCGGCTAGTTGTTCGACGCGAAGGCGCGCGACCTCACTACGCCGCCTCCCCCCGGAGGCAAACGCCAGAAGCAGGATGGCGAGATCGCGAGTATCCACGAGCCGGTCCGTCGAACAGGTGGCGACCAGGCTGTCGAGAATATTTCGCGTGACCGCCCTCTTGCTCTTGCGCCGCCGCGGCCGCGGCGAAGCGCGCACCGCCAGCCGCACCGCCGAGCGAAGGCTTGGTGCGCCAAATGGTCCCTCGATTCCCTTCCAGCGATGGAGTGTCCCCCAGCTCGCCAGGCGCCGCTTCACGGTGCTCGGCGCATGCGGACCCTCGCTGCGCAGCAGCCCCTCCGCGCGCAGATCGTTCGCGACCTCCGCCGGCATGCCATGCCGGGGATCGGTCTCCCGCTTCACCGGGTCCCAAAGATGATGCGCCACGAACTTCAGCGCCAACGCTTCGGTCGCCGGCCACGGCAGCGGATCGCCGGTGGCGGCCGCCGCCCACCCTTCGAGATAGGCCAGGTCGGACGCCAGCGCCCGCAGGCTGTTCTCGCCCATGCCCTCGCGCGCGAGGTGTTTGAGCGTCGCGACGTCGTCGTCGGTGAGGAGCTGCGCCAGCCGGTCACGCCGGTCCATCGGCAGGATGGCCGACAGCGTGTCGAGTTGCAGCGCCCGCCGGGATTCGGCGTCGAGAGAGCCGCCTTTGGCGATATCGTCCATGTCGCGCCTCAGAACCCGTAGGTCCGATCGGCCCAGCGCAGCAGCACCGCTGCGTCCGGGTCCGGCAAGCGGACGCGCTGCGCCTTGAGGCCCTCGGCGATTGCGTGGCCCACATCGGGCTCGACCCAATGGCCATGCGTCATCAGGAAGAACCAGCCGAAGGGCAGGCCGACCTCGCGGTCGACGGCCTCGATCCGGTCCATCAACTGGTGGACCGACATCTCGGGGGCCTTCAGCAGGCGGTCTCGCGGCACCTTCAGCGGCCGCGGGATGAAGCCGATCTCGCGCTCGCCCTTGTAGGTGTAGTCGCGGGCGTCGAGCGCCCAATGCGCGAAGACGCGCTGCGAACGGGCGCTCGAGGACTCCCAATCCCGGAAGAAGCGTAGCTCGCGCGGAACGAACTCGAAATAGTCCGGCACCAATTCGAGGAACGGGGTTTCGCGCATCGCCCCTCGCGGCCCCGTTTCGCGGATCACCCGTCGCTCCATTTCGGGCCGCCGCGCTTCGCGCTTCTCACGCTCGATCCGGCTGCAGCGATCGAGGAAGCTTCGAACGTGAATGAACGCCCCGCCAGCGCGGTCGAGGAGGCGGTAGACTGGACCGGCGAGTCGATCCGTCTCGGGCAGGGACTTGTTCCGGGGCCAGCCCGGATCGAGCAGTTCCTCTTCACCCCAGGGTCGATAGTCCGGGTTGACGATCGGCCCGGCGCGCCATTCGACCTCGCGGCCGAGCGCGATCTGGATATAGTCCGCCGGCGCCGTGCCGGTCGGCGCGAACACGAATGCGCTCGACCCGCGCCACTCGGTGATCTGCAGGTCGGTTTCCCTGAGGCGCGCCCAGACCGCCTTGACGTCGCCGCCGTCCTTGGCGAGCTCGGCCGTCATCCATGGCCGCAACTCGCCGACGCGCGTCCCGTCCGGCCGGATGACCGACCGGGTGTCGCGCCAGTAGTCGTCGTCGACCTGGGCGAGGCGGAAGTCGAAGCCCGGGAAGGTCGCGGCGAGCGCAGGGACGAGGTCGGCGTCGACCGAGGCCGGGTCGAGCCCCGCCAGGACGGTTTCGAGCGAGGCGGCATCCGGGAGGCGGGCAGGGGCTGTCATCCCGACATTCCTTCATCGGTCCAGGGGTTGAACAGGGGCACGCCGAGCGCCGCAAAGTCCTTGGTGTTACGGGTGGCGAGGATGATTTCCCGGTCGAGCGCGGTGGCCGCAAAAAACCCGTCTATGACAGAAAGCGCAAAGCCACTGCGGCGGGCTCGCGCCATCAGATCGCCCCAGCGCTTGGCGATCGGGAGGTCGATCGGCAGGATTCGGCCGTCGAAGCGCGCCGGCAACTCGTCGGCGAGCCAGGCCGTCAGCGCGTCGCGCCGCCGGCCGTCGTCCATCAATGCGATGCCACGTCGAAGTTCGGCGATCGACGCCACGCTGATGAACGTCCGGTCCTCGTCGATCGCGTCGAGCCATTGCAGCACTCTTGGCTCCGGGGCCGGCCGGCGAACCTCCGAGAGCACGTTGGTATCGAGCAGGACATTCATAGATCGAGGTCGCGCGGCTGGTCGTGGACCCGATCGAGATCGAGCTCGGCGTCACGCAGGGGCGAGGCCATCAGGAATTCGGCCAGCGTGCCCTTGCGGACGGTTTTACGTGCCCATTCCTCGGCCGAGACCATGACGACGCTCGGCTTGCCATGGCGGGTGATGATCTGGGGATCGCTTTGGGCGCGCTCGATCACTTCGGACAAGCGCGCCTTGGCGCCGGCGACGGTCCAGTGACCCGATTCGTGCGCCGGGGTCTTTCGGGAGGCTGTCACGCTCTGCTCCTATGACTATATTGACTATTATGACTATATGAGTCCCTGTGGCGATTTTCAACGGCGGCCGCGCCGGAAGGGCGCAACTCCGCTATGATTGCGGGGGGGCACGGAAGGACGCACCATGGCCAACGGCCCAAAAAACCGTATCCGGACGCACGCGACTGATGAGGAGGGAGTGGCCGCTTGGCACCAGGCCGCCGCCCGCGATCGGCGGGCCGTCCTGACTGTCGACCTGACCGACGAGGACATCGCCGCGATCGAGGCCCGCGAGATGAGGCCGGGCTTCGAGCACCTCAACATCGAGGTCGACGATGCCTGAGGCCGACGGCGGCCGCCGATGACGTCCAGAAAAGGGGAGGGGGCTGACAGCGGGCGCGTCCTCTCGTCGATCGGAGGCCCGGCCGATGCGAATTTCCGGCCTGAGGACAGCCAGAATCGCTGATTTGCGATTCCGTGTCCAACACTATCGATAAGGGGTAGTTATCAATAGTCAGAGATTCCGCCGAGAGCAATCGCTATGACGGAGGCTAAATGCGTGATAGCTTCCGTTTCGGCAATTCCCGTTAAGGTTATCAAAGTCTTGCTGCCGGCCTACCATATCCCCGATCCGCTGCCCTGGGCCGAGATCGTCGGTCCACTGGCCGCCGCCGAAGATGCGCTCGCACGCCTCGACGAGCGGCTGGCCAAAAGCCCGATCCGCGACGGCTGGATCGCACGGACTCATTTCGCCGACGCCTGCGCCAGCCTATGGGTGGATGGCGAGCTGGTCCATCTCGACGATCTCGTGCTGCACGATTCACACATGGATATTCGCACGCCGACGCACGAACTGACCCTGGCGCACGCGGTGCTGCGCGCCCGCCGGCGCATCGCCGACGCCGAGCCGGGCTGGGCGTTGTCTCCGGCCGGGCTTTCAGGACTCCGGGGACGCGGCAAACCGCGTGGTGGTCCGCTGGAGGCAACCACCTCCGCGGAGGGGATCGACATGCCGGGCGAGGGTGGAGACGACGGCTTGGAAGATCAACCCGGAGAACCTGCGCCGGTTGTCGAAGCCGATCATCGCCTGGCCGATGCGCTGGCCGCGGTCGACGCCGCGATCGCCAATGCCGATCGGACCCTGACCGACAAGGGTATTCGCGACCGGTCGAGCGAAAGGGACCGGGATCCGCTGCTCTACGATCCCGACTGGGACGAAGGCGGCCGGCTCGATCGGTGGCGCGCAATCGTCAATCAGGCGAGGGCGCTGCCGCCGACATTGGCGGCGGCCGTCGCTCTCGATGCATGGGACATGCTCACTCCATTGGAGCACGCGCACTGGCTTGGCCGGCTGCTTGCCGCCGCGGTGCTACGCGAGCGGGGCAAGGCACGACGGCACCTGCCATGCATCCATGTCGGTCTGAAGCTCGTGCCGCGTGAGCGCCGGCGCGCACTCGCCGCACCGGTGCGGCTGGCCGCGCACCTCGAAGCCTTGGGCGCCGCCGGCGAGGCCGGGCTGAAAGATCATGACCGCTGGGTCAACGCCCGCAACCTGCTCGCCCGCAAGCTCGACGGCCGACGATCCACCTCCCGGTTGCCGGACCTGCTCGACTACGTGCTGACGCGGCCGGTCGTCTCTGCGGGGATGATCGCCAAGGAACTAAAGATCACTCCGCGCGCAGCGCAGGATCTCGTCGCGCAGCTCGGGCTGCGCGAGGCGACAGGCCGTGACCGGTATCGGGCCTGGGCGATTTTATAGAAGTAGCGGAAGGCAATTTGTGAACCGCTAGTGTGGCGCCCCGCCGCGCAGCAATTGCCGGTAATTCTTGGTCATCCAATGGGCACGGGCGAGGTGACTCTCCCAGGCGCGACGTGCCCGCACAGGTTCGCGAACCGGATCGATGTGCAGCACGACGAGCGCGACCTCCCCCCACTCGGCATCGTCGTTCTCGGCATCAAGCAGCCGCAGATAGGTGACCAGATGCGCCTCGTCGTATCCGGTCAGGACCGGTGCGCTCGGCGCTTCGTTGGCGACATCAGGATCGAGAGGTGGCTGCTGCATTCGACAAAACTCCACTCAAGTCCGCCCTCGGTCAGAGTAGCGGATTTGGAGAACAGCGAAAGACCGGCATTTCGAGCTCGCCAAGCAATTGGCCGAGATCGACGAACTCGACGGCCCCGCAGTCACGATCCTCACACGACGACGATTGATCGCACTCTTCGAAGGCAGCCCTTTCGCCTATCAAGGTTGAACCGCTACAGCCCCCATTTCTAGAAGGAAGGTCTGCACGGTCCTGCCGATCTTCACGGCCTGGCCAATGTCCTCCGGGACGGTGGGATAGATATCGATCACCGGTTCGCCAGGGTCGTGCAGGAACTTCGGGACGAGCGTTCCGAAACGCCGACGGCCCTCTCGCAGTGCGTCCATCTTCTCGAATTCCTGGGCGTGGAGCGCTTGTGAGATCAGGGCCTCGAACCGCTCGAACTCGACAACGTCCTCAGGCGTCAGCGCGGCCGGCGGCACGTAGAGCGGCATGCGATGAGCCGCCGGATTGCGCCGGGTCTTGACATCTCTCTCCCAGTCGCTGAACGGCCGCAAGGCGTCGGCTACAGGTTTCAGAGAGGGATCGACGGCGAAGGCGTGCTTGAACAGGCCGATCGACAGCGCGTTCTTGGCTTTCGTTGCGGGTGATCCAAGCTGATGCACCGCAACCCAGGCGTAGTTGTCGAGAAGACCGAGGAGGTCGATGTAAATCGCGTTGAGGTCGCGGCAGACCCGGTCGGATTGCTCCTGCGATAGTGGAACGGTCCGACTGGGTGGGACGACGGCCTGGAAACTCTTGAACGATGAATCGATCATTCGCAGGCGACGCATCACACCAAACCGGAGAAAGTGGGAAGCCTCTGGCGTGAATGCTATGCGCGACAGGAGGGTCAGGGCATCTCCGGTGAGCTCAAGCAGCGCATTATTCACCCCATAGATGTGATTCTGCTGTGCCTCGTGGACGAAATAGAGATTATTCTCAACGTTCCCTTCGATTAGGAAGGGAGCGGCAAACTGCCGATAGAGCTTCTGATATTCGACTTCTTGAAAGCCGAACTCGTTAAAAGGCATCGTCGTCTCGCGTGGCGTAAAAATTGCCGCGACGATTGCTCATCCAGGTTCCTTTTGAAAGCCACCGCTGCAGCAGCGGCATTGGAGGCGGGCAATTGTGCATCATCCTCGTTGAGCTCCAACGCCGGCCGCACAAAGGCGTGGAATCGCCAATTCGCAACTTTCGTTGCGAAGCTGGGTCCGCGCGAGTCCATTGGACACGACGGTATCGCGTGGGGTTTCTTTGAGGCGGCAAAGATTCATCGGAAATAGTCGTCGCGGCTGGCCTGCTCAACGAGCTTGTCTTCGAAGTGATTTTCGATGAACCATCGCCGCCAGTTCTGCACCCGACCAACGACTTCGTCGAAGCGCTCGTCAGTCTTTTTGATCTCGTCGCTATGGCGTCGCTCATAAAGCAGTAGACATCGCGCGTCGCGTAGGGACGACTGAACTGATGCCAGCGTCTCGCTCCAAATATCGGCGGTAATCGTGTCGTACTCGCCAGTTGAAAACTGAGAGTCCATGTCGGAGAGCAGTTCCTCTGCCTCCTCGATGATATATTTCGCTATGATGGCGTTCGATCGCTCACCGAGCATCTTGAGGAACCGAGCGCTGCGCTTGGTCAATCGGTCTGCTTTAGAATGCAGCGTGATCCCGAAGCCGGATCGAGGGCCTTTACAATGATTTTTGTGAAGGATCGGCTTCCACAAAATCACGTCGTCCTTAATGCTCACGACAGCCAGAATAGGCTGGACCATCAACGACGCGAAGTAGTCGAGGTGTTTCTCGTCAATCGGGATTCGAAGTGAAGCGCGCCCTTTAAAGGATTCCGCAGTGGCCTTCACCTGGACCTTGAGTAGGCCACCTGTGGATTTCAGATTTTCATCCGCAATCTCGATTTCACCATCGACCCCGATATCCGGTTCGCCGACCTTACGGTATCCGAACTTCAGTTTCTCCTCGACGAAGCTGGCGACCCTGCGCTCGCCGATTCTTCCGATTCTTTGCCGCCAATCGAACTGCATCGCGCGTCCCCAACTTTCAATGAGCAATACATTGATGGGTGGGTCGCCCGCAAACCGAGAATGATCGCCGATCACCACCCATCTGATTTCGTCGCGGTGACGACCACGCCGAAGCTAACGGCTTCAGGAATATTTTCTTATAAGGAAATGGGTTGACAACAAGGTTTCAAAGTCCATTATCAACCTACATATCAACCCGCTCTGACCATCGCTAATGGAACTGGGTGGAGGTCAACATGGTATCTAATGATCTTATTAGCGGCGTTGCCATCACGGCCGCTATGTCGCAGGAGGGGCCATCGATCCTCGATCAGCCGCTCCGAGACATCCTTATGCGAGCGGCAGGGCCGCACCCTGAACACTTGCGCTTTCAACTTGGGCGACCTGTTGCGATTGCCGGGAGCGATTCGCCGTTCGCAAACGTTTTCGTAACCGGTCGCGACCCATACGACGTCGATCTAATCTTTGCGCTCGAGCGCGAGCGCAGCGATGTCGCTTCGGTCGCCCGCTTCGGACATCGCGTAACCTGCGCGTCGTATCACTTCTATATGGCGTTCGAGAAAGCTCGGATCACAGATTTCGAGCCGGCTCCAGTGCGCAACATGTTGAAGACTGGCTCTGGTCTAAGCGTCTGGTACAGCAGCTTGGTGAACACGACGTTCAATCGATACCGCGACCTGAAGCGCGCGTTGTTGCACAAGTGGTCGCCGCCTGCAGAGGTCGAGCCGTTGACATCGAGTGCATTCCGCATGTTGTGCGAGATCACACCTGCGGACAGCCAGTTGCGGAGCTTGTTCATTCACGACCAAGCGCGAGCGTTTCACGAATTGGCACATCACCTCGATATCGTCGCCGACCAGTTGAAGGCAGCGATCAAGCTCGCGACCGACCTGGAGATGCTTCCTCCCGAGGACCTGCCATCTGACGATGCGGTACGATTAGCCGCGGCGCAAGCCAAAGTCCTGAATAAGGCGGGTAAGGCGTTGAAACTGACTGAAGCCGCTGCGCGTGTCGGTACCACGCGCCAGGCGCTGCATAAACGAATCCGGAATGGCAGCGCCTTGGGATTGATGCGAGGCTCGGAGCTAATTGTCCCCTCGGCGCAGTTGATCGACATCGAGGGGAAGGCCAAGATTGTAGACGGCTTAAGCCCGATTGTCGCCTTGTTTGATTCCTCAGGCGCCGGCCGTTGGTCTGCACTGCAATTCCTGACCCAAGTCGATCCAAATTTGCGAGAGGCGCCGCTCGATGCATTGAAGCAGGGCAAAGACGATGCAGTGGTAGACGCAGCGAGAGCGTATCTCGGCCTTGATGAGGCGTGATCCCTCCGCCATGCCCCACCACATGTTCGCATCAGGCTTGCTCGAGGAAAGGATTCCAGCTCAACAAGGGCTCGTACGAGTCCATCCGCTGGACTTTGGTGCGATCTGGTTCGGACCAGCACCCGGGAAATCACCCAAATATCGGTTTGACGCGCCGGCGGGAGAGTACCGCACCCTTTATTGTGCGCGCGAACTCACAGGAGCATTTGCCGAGACAGTGTTTCGGCATGCGCAAACAATCATCGGCCGCCCTTTTGTCGAAGAGCGCGGTTGGACGGTGCTCGCACCAACCCGCGAACTTCGAGTGGCCAAGATTTATGACGAGGGCCTCATTCACCATGGCGTAACCGCAGACGTTTGCGCAGGAGACGATTACCACTCGTCCCGGCGCTTTGCCGCCGACCTGTACGCGGCGTTTCCCGAGGTCGACGGGATTGCCTATCGAGCGAGGCACAACAACGGACAGATTTGTTACGCCCTGTTCGATCGCGCCGACATCCTGGTCGAGGTCGAGCGCAACGCATTCAGCGATCAACGTGCCATTGTCGATAGCATCATGCGCCTGCATGGCGCGGCCTGGGATCCGATGACGCCGTTGGCACCGCCCTAGCTTGCAACAGGTCATGAACCGTTCAACGCGATGAATCGATTGCGGCGTATCGATTCAATAAAGTCGTTAGACGGGGCTTCGACAAGAAGCAAGACTCCGCGCATGACATTCTCGAAAGTAAGGCCGCTCAACCTGCGGCGCATCGATGCGACGCGCAATATGCGACGCTTCTACAGCCTCGGCATCCAGCCGACTTTGTTCGGCGGCGCATCGGTTGTGCGGAATTGGGGCAGGATCGGCTCGGTCGGTCAATGCAAGGTCGAAACGTTCGATATTTCGTACCACGCTGAGGTCGAGTTCACGCGCGTCGAGCGTGCGAAGCGTCGCAAGGGATATGTCGTGCTGCCTGGTCACCGGTGACAAGGCAGCCGCGGCCGACGCCGTTCAAACCACGACAGAAGGCCCCGCCTTGCGGCGGGGCCGGGCTGCCAAGCCCTAGTCGCGGCTGGGACGAGACCAGATCAACTGAAGACCTTCCTCGCCTTCGACCTCGATCAGGGTGGCATAGATGGGGGCTGGGAACGACGGATCATCCAGCTTGGTCGAGAGGTAGTCGCGCCCTTCCGTCGAGGTCTTCTGCCAAGCCGCGCCGAGTTCGACGTTGCCGGAGTAGATGCGGAAGTGCGGTCCCTTCTCGGAGGGGTTTTCGACGCGGACGAATTTCGCCTTGACGTTGAGGTTGAGCGTCTTGATGGCACCGGAGAAGCCATTGCCGGTGGACGTGAAGTTGCCGATGGTAGCCATATCTTTCGTTCCTTTTGATCTGTCGGGCCGCGCCCATCGCGGCCTCGATAGCGGTCGATGGACCGGAGGCGATCGATCTGCACCCGAAGGGCCACAACGTCAGTGAAGGGCGGACGGCAGAGGCTTTTTTGAATGGCGATGCAAAGCGTGCAAAGCACGCGGCGGAAAAAAGCTGACGCCGGCCGTTGCAGGGAAAGATCGAGACGGAGCCCGGCGACGTCGACCTTCGGTCAGACCAGCTATATCGAGGACGTGATCCGGTCGCGCCCGATCTGTCGAACCAACAAGGAGCGAGATAGGCGCATATCTGTCGGTTCACACGATCGTCACATCATCGACGTGCGTCACTTTCTGGACCTCAACCGGGTCAAGGCTGCAAACCGCACCCAATCTCGGGAAGGATCCCGCCATTTGTATCAGACGTGAAAAGCATTCACGCTCACAAGTCTGCCGAAAGGATGAGGCTCTTCCGCGCAGGGCAAAGGCCCCCTACGGGATCAGGCGTGAGGAAATTCGTTCTGCCATCGCTGGGCGCCATGAAGTACACGAAGAATACGGATCGTCGCGCCAACGATCTGATAGGCTGCGACGTAAGGCGTTCCGGCGATGACAAGCTCGCGCGTGCCGGCAACACGGCCCGGACGGCCGCTTTCCGGGAAGTCGCGAAGACGGTGTGTCGCTGCCAAGATGCGATCGTCGATAGCGATGGCGTCCATAGGGGTGTGGGCTTCGATATCCGTGAAGATGTCGTCGCGATCCGAAAGCGCGGCTCCCAGCCGGTATCGGCGAAGATGGCGCAATCGGGCATCGGCCCGACCTCACCATACGCGGCAAGCAGCGCCATCGTCGTTGATTGGACGTCGGCACCCAGCGAGAGCGTGCGCAGCCGAATGGGGGAGGGGTGTTCGTCGACCCCGGACGCGAGCGGAGCGTGCAGCATCACGCGGCCTCCCGCTCGGCAGCAGCTTGCGGCTGCAGGTCATGCAGATACGACACGGCACGTTGCGCATGCGCCGCTGCCGCGAAAATCGCGCGCTTATCGTTCGAAAAGACTTTTAGCCAGCTATCGAGATAACTCGCATGATCGGGGCGTGGGTCGAGTTCGGGCACGATCCCGAGGTCGGCACAAAGGTAGCAACTACCAAGTTCGGCACAAAGCTCCTCCCTTGCGCGGTCGCTGCGGTCTTTCGCATAGCGGCTGAGATCGCGACCGACACGATGCGCAGGGGCGGTCCAATGGGTTATCTCGTGACTGAGCACGGCGACATAGGAAGCGGCATCGCGAAAAACGGCAAAGGGCGGCATCTGGACGTGATCCGTCGCCGGCGAATAGAAGGCCCGATCGCCGCCGTGGCGGATGAGCGCGCCTGTGTTGGCGAAAAACCGATCAGCATGTTCGATTCGCGTGATCGGATCACTGACAACGACGGCTGGAGTATAGTAGTGCTCCGCGAGACCATCGACCTGCGCGACGTTGAAGACGGTGTAAGCCTTCAGGAACGGGATTTCGCGATCGATCTCTTCGCCGGCGCCGTCGACTTCGGTCTTTGTGAATCTGCTGGAGAAGACGACGGTCGTGCCGGTTTCGCCCTTGCGAACGGCACCGCCGAGTTCGAGCGCCTGCTTGAACGTCATCCAGGTCGGCGCGGTGAATCCACGTGCGGTCGCCTCCGACCACAACAGCAGCACATTCATTCCGCCGTACGGCTGGCCATTGTGCCGTAGCGGGCGCGTGACACGTAACGCGGCATTGCCGGCGCGCCAGGGGCGCATCCATGGCCTCACTCCTTTTTCGAGATCAGCGATGATCTTGTCCGTAATCCGCGCGTAGATGTCTTCGCGAACGCCTTGCTGTTTCCTGCTCATTTCCTTCAGACCTCCAGGAGAGATCGCGACCATCGCGACCCCGTGACGAAGGTCCGGCGGCCGGGGCATTAGCGCGGGCGCGCACCCGCAGGGGCTGGAACGAAAGTGGAGGACGGCGACGCCGTTGCGCGCTCGCACGTCCCTGGCAGGACCTTCTGCGGCACGGGGGCGCCGATGTCGTCTGCTTCCCGTTTGCGCCGCGCACTACGGTCCGCGACAGGATCGTCACCACGATGGCCGAAACCGCTAGCGGGTTCGTTGAGCGCAGCGAATAGAGCCGTCCGCCGGAGGCGGGTCGCTTTGAACCCCTTGAGCGAAAGTATTCGAGGTCATGCGGTCGCTTGTAGTCTGCGCAGCTCAAGTTGATCTCGTGCAGAGGAGACCTGCAGCGTTAAGTTTGTCTAGACGCAACAAGTATGACGCATCTGCGTGCAATAGCTTGTCGCGATCTGACCATCGCATGCGGGATGAACGCGTATGGTGCAACAGGAGGTGGGCCGCGATGACACTCGATCCGGTGGACGTGCAGGTTGGTGCAAACATCAAGATGGTGCGCCAACAACGAGGGATCACCCAAAAGGTGCTGGGACACGCGCTCGGTTTGACCTTCCAACAGGTCCAGAAGTACGAGACCGGAAGGAATCGGGTCGGCGCCAGCCGCCTGCAACGCATTGCCGATATACTCGACGTGAAGCCGGCGCAATTGTTTCCGCCGCAGGCCCGGGTCAACGAGCACGCCGATATCGACTACGAGCAGCTTATGGACATGGTGCACGCTGCCTACACTGTGGAAGGGCGTGATTTGATTGACTCTTTCATTCGCATCCGATCCGCGGAATTGCGGAGAGCAATCGTCGCGCTGGTGGAAGCTATCGCCGATAGGACATTTTGACGATCAGGGGGGCTTCGCAGCAGTTTGCTTCTGAGCATCTACTCCATCGAGCGAGAGAGGATGCTTTCACCGCGACAACGTCGGCTCCGAATGTTGACAATACGGCAGTAATGGCTGTTTGATAGCTGCGCAGGTTGTGGGGGCAACTATGCTTTACTTTATTCGTTTCGCCTTTTTAGCGAGCCTTTCATTGGTCATCACCGGCTGCGGCCTCCGCGTGCCGGACGTCCAAGAGTTCTACGAGCCTCGCGACCATCAGAGGATCACCGAGAACACAATCATCAATCACATCAAATGCGAGATTCACAAAGGCGCCGATGACGCCCTGGAGCGCTGGAAAGATGCGGGTCGCCGTAGCGGTTTTCCGCCTGACTGGTTCAAGAGCTGGAACGCCACCGTCACCTTGAAGCTCGCGGTCGATGAGAAGGGATCGCTGGCCCCGGGCGTATCATGGACACGCACGTTTCCGAGTGCGAATAGCTTCACGCTGGGCGCGGGTGTCAACGTGTCCTCGCAGGCAACGCGAACCGAAACGATCTCCTTTGCCTATTCACTTGAGTCTCTGGTGGGTGCGAAACGCATCGATAAGCCATGCGAAGTCGCGAATGCGTCGCTACTGACGGGCGATCTTAAGATCGGCGAGTTCATCGACAAGAAAATCTTCCTGACGACTGTTCCGGGAACCATCGGTAGCCCGTACAGCGCTTTCAACTATGAAGTCAGTTTCGTCATCGTGACCAACGGAACGGTCACACCGACATGGAAACTCGTCGACGTGACAGCGAACCCTGGCGGGCCATTCGCCAGTGCGACGAGGACACGAACCCACACCGTTTCAATCACGTTCTCCGCGCCGAACGATCAAGCCGCGGCGGAGGCGGCACGCTTGCACAACGCGTCGCTGATTGGCCAGGCCGTCGCGGATGCACTCAGAAAATCTGGAAACTAGGAGGAGGGGATGCCCATTCCGCAGACCGCCGGCGAGGCCAGGGCGCAGGGATACGAGGTCAGGAAGCTGACGGCGGCGCAGGCAAAGGAGATCATGAGCGCGCACGATGCCGTTGCTGGCATCCACCCGTTCGAGCGCCCTAAGGATTGTTCGACGATACCGACGAACGGGATTTGCTGGGAAGGCAACTGTATCCTTGGTGAGAAGGAAGTCCTTTATTGCGATCGGACCCAGGGCTGCACCCTTTACGCAAAGGTGCGCTGCTGAATGCTGCTCGTGCAAAGCGCTGCTTCCGGATCGACGGCCGTAGCATACAGGCGAGAAAGCCCGGCCACCATCGGCGGCTGCCGCGATGAATGCCTCGATGACGCGAGGCGTAGCGCGTCGTGCGAGCAAATGGGCGTCGCGATAAAATAAATGGCCGGTGGCGTGCTGCCACCGACCGCGAAGTCACGGCGATTGAAGGCGCGGGGCCGGAGCCCCGCGCCGATGGCGGTCAGCCGAAGGACGCCATCTGTTGTTCGGCCGCTTTACGATCGAGTGTCTTGCCAGGATTCTCGATCGGGCGTTCGAAGGGCTTCCAGGTCTCGCCGACGACGTGTTCGTATGCTTTCACAGCGCCTTCGGCCGCCATGCGCAGCGCGTGCGCCTGTAGCGCCATGTCGGCGGCAAACTCCCGCTTACGCTGGGCCGCGCTGTCGAACCCGACCGGCCCATCAAGATCTTCGTCGCGTTGGTCGTTGGCCGACTTCGCGGTGGCGTCTCGAGCCTCCGAGACGGCGCGGCTGTAGAACTGGCCGGCGCCATGCGCGGAGCTGACGTAGGAACCGACGATGCGCTGAAGGTGGATTTGCATCGCCCGTTCGCCGAGTCCTTCGGACAGGCTGTCTGCGGATTCGATGAGTTGGCGTTCGTGAAGGTCGCGAACCCCGTCGCCGTCGATGATCGCAAGACCGAAGCTCTCCGAGATGAGGGCGGCCTGTGCGGCATCCGGGCAGGCGAGCCTGACCATTTCGAGGGTCGTGCCCTTGCGGAGCTGCAGGACTTTGGCGCGCTGGCGAGGAGTTTGAGAGGTCTTGGGCATGGGAATATCCTTTCCTTCGGTTTCCGGAAGGCTAAGGCCGGCTCCTGCCGGTCCTCCCTTCGGGTGCGGTCGAAAAGAACCGGCGGAAAGACGGGGGTGTCGGGGTCCGGGACCACCAGATCGAGCGAAGCGGGTTTGCGGGCGAGCAGGGCCTACTGGCCCTCGCGCGGCGCGCGGACCCGCTTTGTCGAGAGCGGGGGTCTCCCGGCCGCAACGCGGCGCGACGGCGACCTGGACGCGCCCGGACGCCGGTTTACGAACGCAACAAACCCGAGGGGAGATCCGGTGGAGCATGCTCACGAATGCGGACCGAGGAAGATTTCCCATTGCCAATGCGCTGCAGACCCCGCCCACGGCCTGCGTCGAACGCGCCAGCGCTCCGGGATGTCGATGTTGGGGCTACAGTGGTTTTTCGGCTGGTCGAGGCGGGTTCCGTCGGCACGAAGCCGATCAGGTCGGCGGCCTGGGCAAGCGCTTCGCCGATCCGACATAGGCGCTGACGATGCGCTGGAGATGGATTTGCATCGCCCGTTCGGCGAGCCCTTCGCCCAGGATGTCTGCGGTCTCGACAATCAGCCGCCCGTGAAGGTCGCGGATACCGTCGCTGTCGAGGGATCGGAAGCCCGAACCGAGCGGGACATCATTGATGATTGAACGCGCGAACATATTGTCCTCCTAGATTGCGGGCGCGTGGAAACAGAACCGCCGCCGGCATGGCCGACGGCGGGAGAGGTTCGGACGAGAACGGAGAGGGGCTGCTATTCGGCCGCATCGAGGAACTCGCCGGGCTGCTCGTCATCAGCATCTTCGACAACCGTCGCGTCCGCCTCATCGGCCTCCTCGTCGTCAGTTTCGGACACGGCGTTGGATGTGAGCCATTTGGAGAGCTCGGCCGCTTCCGGCGCGAATAGTGCGGCGGAATGAACGAAGTGCCCTTCCTTGTAGTGCTCGACGAGCGCGGCGCGCGTATCCCTCACGCGCTGGCGCGGGAGAACCGAGGTGCTCTTGCACGACGCTTCGAGCGCCGGCCGCGACAGGCACGAGAGGAAATCCTCCGTCCCCATGTTCGGCAGGAACGAATTGGCGCCGATCGTCTCGCCGGCGACGCGCGCGACGATGCCGCTCTTGGTCGCGTTTTCGCGACATGAGAACACGTCGATCAGCATGGAGCGGGCCGCGATACGCAGCGTGTCCATGTCGAAGTTGAGCTGGCCCTCGGAATCGAAGAGTGTGACCACGTGCTTCGCCAGCTTGTTGTGCCCGTAATAGGAGCCGCCGCTGCCCGTCGTCACCGAAACGTTCTGTCCGGTGAATGCAAGAATCAACAGCGCCATCAGCGTGTCATCCTCGATCGGCGCGCGACCGAGTGCCTCGCGCAGCGCGTCGGTACGGTAGTCGCCAATCATCTCGATGCCCTTGCGAGTGACGTCCGGGCGAGGCTTGGACACCGAGCCGACATCCCCGTCATCGACGCCGCCAGCGCCGCTGGCTGCTTTCCCTTTCGACTTCTTCGCATCGGGCATGCGGTAGTGGACCGCCTGTACGCGGCCGTCGCGGTCGAGATACATCGCCGTGCAGTCGCTCTTTGCGGGCTTGCCGTGAACGCGTTCGGCCTTCTTGGGCAATTCGACCTGGCCCCAGCTATTGACCTCGGTGACGACGCCCTTCTTGGGCAGATTGCTGGTCATCCACTCTTGCTGAGCGCCGAGAAATGCCTCCACATTCGTGGTGTAGCGGCCGTCCTGGTCGGCGGGCGCGAACAGGTCCTCGACCCATTCGATGCCGTAAGCCTCACGCAGATCGTCGCCGAAGCTCGCATCGCGGGCATACATGCGGCGCTTCTGCAGGGCCTGCGCGACGCTGTACCAGGAGACCTGAGGATCGCCCTTGGACGGCTTGTGCTTCTTCCAGACCTCCTTTTGCTCGTCGAGCGCAGCCGCAGCGATCGTGCGAAGCTGCTGCTCGTTCGGCATGTCGCCCTTGGCCATTTGGTCGAGCATCGCCGGGAGCACATTGGCGAGGAGGCGCAGCTTCTTGATCTGGCGCACCGGGAGCGCGAGCGCGACGGCGATGGCTTCCTCAGTCCAGCCGAGCGCAACGAGACGCTCGATCGCACGCCACTGGTCTACCGGATTGAGCGCTTCGCGAGCAAGATTCTCGACCATCGAGCGCATGGCGCCATTGTCGTTCGCCGCCTCCACGACAATAACGTCGATCTCCTTGAGACCCGCCGCGATAGCCTGCTTCACACGCCGGTGGCCAGCATCGATGATGTAGCCATTACCGCCGCCGGATTCCGGCGCGATGATGGGCGGCTGCACGACGCCGACCGCCTTGATCGTCGCCAACAGCAGCGCGTCGGCCTGGGGCGTGGATTTCGTCTGGCGTGTGCGATCGGGATTGTCCTTCAGCGCGCGGGGATCCACCTTGATCATTTCCATGGACTTGCTCCTTCAGAGGTTGCGGACGCAGGCTCATCGCCGGTCCTTTTCCGTCTTCATCCAGAAGACCCCTTCCGGCCCGCGGAGCGGGCGGGCCGGCACAAATGCGGGCGAGCATCCCTGCCCGGCCGGGCGAGCGGGGCGGTCCGCCCTGCGAAGGACGACGGGCCGGGAGTGCGCTGTCCGCGTTTGAGCGAGCACGGTGCCGGCCGGGCCGCTCTGCGAGGAGGTTTCTCCTCGTTTTCTCCTTTTCCCTGCTTTTCCCTGCTTTTCCCTGCCGCAGGAACAGTCGCCGCCATTCTTGAAATCCGCCAGAATTGACGCTATATTGCGTCAGTATTATTGGCGTCAAACTGGAGCGACACGGCGATGGCTCTCGCGCAATATGCCGATAATGGCGTCTTCGCCCCGCGCAGGATCGCGGAGACGCTGCACACGACCAGCGAGGAAATCGCCCGGACGGCCGGTCTCGGCAAGGACGCGATCCAGCGCAAGGACCGAATCCGGTCGGACAGGACGCAGCGCCGCCTGCGCGAAATGGTGGAGGTCATCAACAAGGTCGAGCCGAGATTCGGCTCAGCGCTGATGGCTTATGCCTGGTATCGCTCGGAGCCACTGCCGGGCTTTTCCGGTCAGACGGCGATGCGCCTCGTTCGCGACGGCAGAGCGGACGACGTCCTCGACTATATTGATGCCGTCGATGCTGGCGTTCACGCCTGATCGTGGCGCCGCGTTACGAAGGCAAGCTCTATCGGGCACTGAATCCGATCTACGCCCGTGAGCCGCTGTCGGGTCGCGGCGCGGCGCTTTATGGCGGCCGCTTCAATCGCAGGGGCGTGCCCGCGCTCTATACATCCGTTTCGATCCTGACAGCGATCAGAGAGGCGAACCAGGTCGGAAACCTCCAGCCGACGACGCTCGTCTCCTATGACGCAGACATCGCTCGCGTCTTCGATAGCCGGGATCAGCAAGCACTTCGCGCGCACGGG
>NZ_JAMKBZ010000017.1:0-119490 GCF_053772255.1 Rhodopseudomonas parapalustris
TCCAAATTGTTCACGGACGACGCAAGAGCGCGCACCTCAAGATGACGGCATCGTGCTGGTTTGGCAGGTCGTCGCGCTAATTGGTACAAAGTGGGCTCGGAGCTGCGCGCCTTTGCCCACCTTGCGTTGCTACACCAACTAAGCGTTCTTCAGCGCGACGCGGAATTCGGCTTCGGTCTTGGCCTTGACCTCGTCGAGGGTGACGCCGTCGGCGAGTTCGATCAGCGCCATGCCGTCGTTGCCGTGCTTGTCGATGGTGAACACCGCAAGGTCGGTGACGACCATGTCGACAACGCGCTCACCGGTCAGCGGCAGGTTGCACTCCTTGAGCAGCTTCGGGCCGTCCTTGGCGGAGTGCTCCATCACCACAACGACGCGCTTGACGCCGGCGACGAGATCCATCGCGCCGCCCATGCCCTTCACCATCTTGCCCGGAATCATCCAGTTGGCGAGGTCGCCGTTCTGCGCGACCTGCATGGCGCCGAGAATGGAGAGGTCGATGTGGCCGCCGCGAACCATCGCGAAAGAGTCGGCCGACGAGAAGTAACTGGTCGACGGCAGCTCGGTGACGGTCTGCTTGCCGGCGTTGATCAGGTCCGGATCTTCTTCACCCTCGTAGGGGAACGGGCCCATGCCGAGCATGCCGTTCTCGCTCTGCAGCACCACGTCGACGCCGTCGGGGATGTAGTTCGAAACCAGCGTCGGAATCCCGATGCCGAGGTTGACGTAGAAGCCGTCGCGCAATTCCTTGGCGGCGCGCGCCGCCATCTGTTCGCGGGTCCAAGCCATCAGGGTTCTCCTCAGCTCGCCGCCGTTTCGGCGCGCTTGCGGGTGGTACGCTGCTCGATGTGTTTCTTGGCGTTCGGCACATGGACGATGCGCTGCACGAAGATGCCCGGGGTGTGGATATGATCCGGGTCGATCTCGCCGGCCGGCACCAGATGCTCGACCTCGGCGATCGTGATCTTGGCCGCGGTGGCCATCATCGGATTGAAGTTGCGCGCGGTCTTTCGGTACACGAGGTTGCCGGCGGTATCGCCCTTCCAGGCGTGGACGATCGCGATATCGCCGAACAGGCCGCGCTCCATCACGTACTTCTCGCCGTCGAACTCGCGGACTTCCTTGCCCTCCGCCACCAGTGTGCCGACGCCGGTCTTGGTGAAGAACGCCGGAATGCCGGCGCCACCGGCCCGGATGCGCTCGGCTAGGGTGCCCTGCGGGGCGAACTCCAATTCCAGCTCGCCGGCCAGAAACTGCTGCGCGAACAGCTTGTTCTCGCCCACATAGGACGAGATCATTTTCTTGATCTGGCGGGTTTCGAGCAGCCGGCTGAGGCCGATGCCGTCGACGCCCGCGTTATTGGAGACGAAGGTGAGATCCTTGACGCCCGCATCGCGGATCGCGTCCGATAGGGTCTCGGGAATGCCGCAAAGGCCGAAGCCGCCGGACATGATCATCATGCCGTCCCGCAAGATGCCGTCGAGTGCCGCCTTGGCGTCGGGGTAGACCTTGTTCATGATGCAGGGACCTGTGAGGGGGCTTGGCTGCGATTAGGTCTATTAGGCAAAAACCCCGCAACCCGTCAATTGCGCCAGGGCCCGCAACGCCCGGAAAGCCTTGAAAGCGCCAAGAAAACCGATCAAGTTGCGCCCTCAGGTCCGGCCCCCTATGAGCCGCCTCTCGCGCACGACATTCACGCTCACGTTCCGGAAATTGGTTGGCGATGGCCCAAGGAATTAAGCGCCTCGGGATCTCGGTCGCAGTGCTGATCGCCGTCGCCGTGATGGCGGCGTTCGCACTGTCGCTGACGATCGATCGCGGTGCGCTGCGACAAGCGGTGGAACAGCAGCTCCGCGTCGCCACCGGCCTCCAGCTCGAGGTCGACGGGACCACCGACGTCACGATCTTCCCGCGCAGCACCGTGGTGTTCAGCGATGTACGGCTGAAAAGCGGCGAGGACGCCGGCAATGACGCTGCGCTCAGCGTCAAGACGCTCACCACCAACCTCCGGCTGCTACCGCTACTGCTGCGCCGGTTCGAGATCGCCGACGTGGTGCTCGGCCAGCCGACGATCGAGGTGGTGCGCGATGCCGACGGCCGCAGCAACTGGACGCCGTTCATCGACAGCCTGACGCGAACCATGAAGCCCGGCCTCGACGACCAGGTGTCGTTCTCCGAGATCCGGCTGCAGGACGGTGAGCTGAACTATCTCGACCAGGCCAGCGGCCAGCACGAGCACATCAGCGACATCGACCTGTCGCTGGCATGGCCTTCGATCTCCCGCACCTTTGCGGCTACCGGCCAGTTCGATTTCCGCGGCGAGCGCATCGACGGCTCGATCACGGTCGCAGACTTCATCGCCGCGCTGCGCGGCGATTCTTCCGGCATCAAGCTGCGGCTCGCCGGCGCACCGATGAAGATCGCGTTCGACGGCACCATCGCCAACAAAACCAGCCTGGTTCTGACCGGAACGGTCACCGCGGACAGCGTATCGCTGCGCAATGCGCTGCGCTGGGCCGGACAGGAGCCGCCAGGCACCGGCGGATTCGGCCGTTTCTCGCTGAAAGCGCGAGCCAATCTGATCGGTCCAACGGTGGCGCTCACCAACGTCAATGTCGAGCTCGACAAGAACGTCGCCGAAGGGGTGATGACCTATACGGTCGCCGGCGGCCATCAGGGGCTCCAGGCGACGCTGGCCGCCGGCAGTATCGACGTCACGCCGTATCTGTCGACGATCCGGCTGCTGGCCAGCGGCGCGCGCGACTGGAACCGGCAATTATTCGACCTGTCCTCGACCGACCCGGTCGACCTCGACATGCGGCTGTCGGCCGCCAAGGTGACGATCGGCTCCACCACGCTCGGCCGCACCGCGCTCAGCGCCAACTTGCGCGGCGGCGCGCTGGCGCTCAGCGTCGGTGAGGCGCAGGTGTACGGCGGCGTCGCGCAAGGCACGTTTGGCGTCTCGCGCTCCGAAAAGGCCGCCAGCGTGAAGGCCCAGTTCCAGTTCAACGATGTCGAGCTGCAGACCTGCGCCGCCGACCTGCTCGGGGTGCGCAATCTGTCGGGGCGCGGCAATCTCAGCGTATCGCTGGAAGCCGAGGGCGCCTCCCCGTTCGGGCTGGCCCAATCGCTCGACGGCTCGGCGCTTCTCACCGGACACGACGGCTCGATCAACGGTTTCAACGTGGAACAGCTCCTGAAGCGGCTCGAGCGCAGGCCGCTGTCCGGCGGCGGCAATTTCCGCAGCGGCAAGACGCCGTTCGACAAGCTCACCGTCTCGGTGCGGTTCGCCGACGGCATCGCTACCGCCGACGAGGTACGGATCGAAGGGCCGAACGCGCGGATCTCGCTGAGCGGCACCGCCTCGGTGCCAGCGCGGGAATACGATCTGAAGGGCGTCGCCAGCCTGGCGAACGGCCCCGCCGCCAAGCCCGGATTCGACCTGCCCTTCATCGTGCAGGGACCGTGGGACGACCCGCTGATCTTCCCCGATCCGGAGAGCCTGATTCGCCGCTCGCCGGCCTCCGCGCCGCTGCTCGATGCGGTGAAAGACCGCAAGACCCGCGACACCGTCCGCTCGGTGCTCGAACGCATCACCGGCAAGAAGCAGGACGCCGAACCGCCCGCCGACGCCCCTGCCGCCGCGCAGCCCGAGCCGAAGGCGAACTGATCAGTTCAGCGTGATCCGCGCGGCCGCCGGCTACGCACCGGCATGCCCCTCCCCGTCATTGCGAGCGCAGCGAAGCAATCTGTGCCCTCCGGCATCGAACGGCTGGATTGCTTCGTCGCTACGCTCCTCGCAATGACGAGAACTTGTGACCGCGTCACATCGGCGCGGCGTTGTCGGCCTGGGTCTTCGACAGCTTCGAGGCCAGCGACGCGACCACGATCAGCACCGTTACGGCGGCAATGATCAACGTGCAGATCGCGTTGATCTCAGGCTTCACCCCGAGCCGCACTTCCGAATAGATCCGGATCGGCAGCGTGGTCGAACCGGGACCGGTGGTGAAGCTGGCGATCACCAGGTCGTCGAGCGACAGCGCAAACGCCAGCATCCAGCCCGCCGCAATCGCCGGCCAGATCAGCGGCACGGTGGCGCGGAGGAACGCTTCCACCGGGGCGCAGCCGAGATCCATCGCAGCCTCTTCGATGCTGCGGTCGAGCGCGTGCAGCCGCGACTGCACCACCACCGCGACGAAACACATCGTCAGCGTGGTGTGAGCAATCACCACCGTCCAGAACCCGCGCTCCGCGTTGATCGCGACGAACAGCAGCAGCAGTGACAGGCCGGTGATGACTTCCGGCATCACCAGCGGCGCGTACAGCATTCCGGAGAACAGGGTGCGCCCCTTGAAGTGCCCAGCGCGGGACAGCGCCACCGCCGCCAGTGTACCGAGCACAGCCGCCGCGGTGGCCGACGTCAGCGCCACGCGCAGGCTCATCCAGGCGGCATCCAGCATCGGCTGATCCTGGAAGAACTCGCGATACCAGCGCAGCGACCAGCCGCCCCATACCGTGACCAGGCGGGAATCGTTGAACGAATAGATCACCAGGATCACGATCGGCAGATACAGGAACGCCAGCCCCAGCGTCAGCGAGACGAGGTTGAAACGGGAGAGCTTCATGGCATGCCCCCTCTGCTCCCCTCCCCCTTGCGGGGAGGGGTCGGGGGTGGGGGTCCACGACGGAAGTCTCGCTTCGTGACTACCCCCCACCCCGACCCTCCCCCGCAAGGGGGGAGGGAGAAGGCAACGCTCGCGGTGAGGTCTGTTTTCACCAACACCATCACGACCTCCCTTCGAGCTGGCGGCGCTGTGCCCGCTCGTAGATCAGCAGCGGCAGCAGCAGCACGCCGAGGAGCAGCACCGCGAGCGCGGATGCGACCGGCCAGTCGCGGTTGGTGAAGAACTCCAGCCACAGCGTCTGGCCGATCATCGGCGATCGCGATCCGGCCAGCAGGTCCGGGATCACGAACTCGCCGACGATGGGGATGAAGCACAACAGCACGCCGGCACCGATACCGGGCAGCGACAACGGGAACGTCACCAGCCAGAACGCCTGGCGCGGCGAGGCGCCGAGGTCTGCGGCGGCTTCCGACAGCGAATGCGGTAGCTTCGCCAGCGTCGCGTACAGCGGCAGCACCATGAACGGCAGGTAGGAGTAGACGATGCCGATGTACATCGCGGTGTCGGTCGACAGCCACACCACCGGCTTCGACACAATATGCAGCGCCAGCAGGAGCTGGTTGAGCAGGCCGTCGTGCTGCAGGATGTTGATCCAAGCATAGATGCGGATCAGGAACGAGGTCCAGAACGGCACGATCACCAACATCATCGCCAGCGGCTGCCAGCCGCGTGGCAGCCGCGCCATCGCGTAGGCGATCGGATAGCCGATCGCGAGCAGGATGCCGGTCGAGACCGCGGCAACCGTCAGGCTGCGCAGATAGGAGACCACGTAGAGGTGGTCACCGAGGATCAGCTTGAAATTGTCGACCGACAGCGCGTTGAACGCCGCCTGCAGCGCCGTCCAGCCGGCGGAGAGATCGAACACCGGCGTGTAGGGCGGCTGCGCGATCGCGGTCTGCGACAGGCTGATCTTCACCACGAAGCCGAACGGCACCAGGAAGAACAGCAGCATCCAGACGTAAGGCGCGACCGCAGCGAGCCGCGCCGACTTGGTGAAGATCCGACGGCCGCTCATCGGGTCAGCACCACGCAATCGTCGGGCGAGAACCACGCCACCACATGCTGGCCGGCGTGATAGGCGTCGACGTCGAGGCGCGTGGTGTTGGCCACCGCGGCGAGCAGCGTCGCGCCGTGATCGAGCCGGACCTTGTAGCTGGTCATGCCGCCGGCATAGCCGATATCGGTGATGGTGCCGTCGAGCCGGTTGATCGCGTCGGCATGGCCGGCGTCGGACGCGGGCCCACGCAGCGACAGCTTGATCTTCTCGGGCCGGATCGCCACGCAGATCGTGTCGTTCTCAACAGCCTCGCGCGGCTCTGTCGCGACCACCTCCCCGGCCCCGCCGGTCGCGACCGTAATGCGGCCATGCTCATGGCCCGCAACGCTGCCTTCCAGCATATTGACGTCTCCGACAAACTCCGCGACCCAGCGCGACGCCGGTACCTCGTAGAGCTGCCGCGGTGCCGCGACCTGGTCGAGCCGGCCGGCGCGCATCACGCCGATGCGGTCCGCGACTGTCATTGCCTCCTGCTGATCGTGGGTGACGATCACGAAGGTGGTGCCGAGCCGCTTCTGGAGCGCCATCAGTTCGAGCTGGGTGCTCTCGCGGAGCTTCTTGTCAAGCGCCGCCATCGGTTCGTCGAGCAGCAAGAGCTTCGGCCGCAGCGCCAGCGCGCGCGCCAACGCGACGCGCTGCTGCTGGCCGCCGGAGAGCTGATCCGGCTTGCGCTTGCCAAGCCCGTCGAGCCTGACCAGCGCCAGCATCTCGTCGACGCGCGCCTTGATCTCCTTGCGCGGCAACCGGGCGCGCTTCAGCCCAAACGCGATATTGGCCGCGACGGTGAGATGCGGAAACAACGCGTAGTTCTGGAACATCATGTTGACCGGGCGCTCGTGAGGCAGCACCGCGGCGATATCCACGCCGTTCAGCAGGATGCGCCCGGCATCCGGCGTCTCGAAGCCCGCCAGCATCCGCAGCAGCGTCGTCTTGCCGCAACCGCTGGGGCCCAGCAGCGCGAAGAACTCACCAGCCTTGATGTCCAGCGACAGCCGGTCGACGGCGACGAATCCGCCGAACCGCTTCTCCACGGCTTCGATACGCAACAGCGGCTCACCGGCAACCTCGGCCGGCGCGGAATATCCAGCGTGCTCCGTCATTTTTTTCAGCGTCTCTACAGCTCCAGGCCCGTTCGGTCAGAACCGCAAGCTGTAGCGGCCTATCGCACGCTACTCAACCGTCGCGAAAGCTGGCGCCTCCGCTCAGCCGTCGCTGTCGGACGTCGGGATCGCCTGCTGCGTGTCCGGCGTACTGAGACTCCACATCGCGTCGAACATCGAGGCCTGGAAAGCCGCGAATTCAGCGCTGTCGATGATCAGCCCGTAGCTCTCCCGCGCCGACGAGATCAGGCAGACTTTGTTGCCGTAGATGAAGCACGTCATCGATAGCGTGTGCGCGTGCGGCGCGTAGCGCAGCTCGCGGCACAGTTCCTGGCTGGACGGCCAGATCGGCGCGATGTCGCGCTCGACCGAGCGGATCACCCGCAGCCAAATGCCGCGGCGGGCGCGCTCCTGCAGATAGCGCTCCATTTCCTCCAGCCCAGGCTCGGCCATCAGTTCGCGCATCGACAGCGTGGCGCGCAGCACCTTGTCGCCGCCCGACAGGGTATCCCACAGCGTGGTGCGAATACCTTCCGGCCCGGGATGGAAGCGCACGTTCGGCTGGCCGCTCTCGTGATGATACATCGAGCGGAGCACCGGCATGACGTCTTCCAGCATCTGCCGGCGCGCCTCCAGCCGCTCCAGCAGAATCCCGGGATCCTGGGCGACGACGAAGCGCCGCCGACCGTGATCTACGAACCGGACCAGCCCCTCGGATTCCAGTTTTGCGAGCGCATCGTGCGCCGTGGTGCGCGGCAGACCGGCCTTGGCTGCAATCGCGGTCACCGACGCGCCGCCGAGGCCGACGGCGGTGAGATACAGCTTGTACAGCGTCCCGGTGATGCCGATCCGGGCCAGTTTTCCTTCGATATCCAACGTCGTCCCCCAGCGCCTAAGCGGCGCCGACCATGTCCGATCTCGGTCACAACGTCTATTGTCGGATTTCACCGACGAATTTCACAAAAAACAGACCGCAATGCACAATACGCCGGCAAGTGGCGTGAATTTGAGCGGATATTCCGCGAATTTGCTCGATCTATATACGACCGACCTCCGATTCTAGATTGACGGAAACGTCCGACATATTTCAAAATTGGGCAGTCACGCGAGGACAGAGCGCGACCAAAGGAGGATTGCAGATGGAAGCGGAAGCCGATGCGGGCCGCCTGCCGGTTGAAACCATGAGGCCGCGGTTCGCGATGATTCAGAACGCCTTTGCGGGCCGCCCGATGCGCGCCGCGGTCGGCCTGACCGCGTTCTTCGCGATCTGGCAGGCGGTCACCCAGCTCAATCTGGTCGATGGCTTCCTGCTGCCCTCGCCGGTCGCGATCGCCGAAGCGCTGTGGCAACTCGCGCTCGATGGCTCCTTATGGATTCACCTCGGCGCCAGCCTGCAGCGAGTCGCAGTCGGCTTTCTGTTCGCCTGCGTGGTCGGGCTGGCGCTCGGCCTGCTCTGCGGCTGGTGGCGCACGGTGTCGGACTATGTCCGGCCGGTCATCGAAGCCTTGCGGCCGATCCCGCCGCTGGCGTGGATCCCGATCACCATCCTGTGGTTCGGACTCGGCGACGCCGCATCCTACTTCCTGGTGTTCCTCGGCGCGGTGTTTCCGGTATTCATCGCCACCTACACGGCGATCCGCGGCCTCGACCGCAATCAGATGAACGCCGCGCTCTGTCTCGGCGCCAAGCCGTGGCAACTCTTCACCGACGTGCTGATCCCGGCATCGCTGCCGATCATTCTGCCGGGCCTGCGAATCGCGCTCGGCGTCGGCTGGATGTGCGTGGTCACGGCCGAGCTGATCGCCGCCCAGACCGGCCTCGGCTACCTGATCCAGCAATCGCGCATGCTGTTCCAGATCAACAACGTCGTCGCCGGCATGGTGACGATCGGACTGATCGGCTTCGCGATGTCCGCCATCCTTGAACGTATCGAGCGGCGCGTGAACGCGTGGGCTCCTTCCGAGCGTAGCTGAGGGCCCTCATCATGAACGCACAATTTGCAGCCGCTACTTTCGCCGCAGCCGAGATCGCCGTGCCGCAAGCCTCGACCGCTGAGGTTCAGATCGACATCCGCAACGTCGGCAAGGTCTACGACTCAAAGACTACCCATCAGGCCGTGATCGCGCTCGACGGCGTCTCGCTCCGCATCAAAAAAGGCGAGTTCATCTCGCTGCTCGGCCCGTCGGGATGCGGAAAGTCGACGCTGCTCAGCATCATCGCCGGCTTCCAGTCGGCTTCGAGCGGCCAGATCCTGCAGAACGGCAAGCCGATCTCCAAGCCCGACGCTTCGCGCACCGTGGTGTTTCAGGACTACGCGTTGTTCGGGTGGATGACGGTGCAACAGAACGTCGAGTTCGGGCTGAAGGCCAAGGGTCTGCCGAAGGCCGAGCGCGCCGAAATCGCGCGCTCGCTGATCCGAACCGTCCATCTCGCCGGCTTCGAAGACAAGTATCCGCACCAGATGTCCGGCGGCATGAAGCAGCGCGCCGCGATCGCCCGCGCGCTGGCGCCGGATCCCGACATCCTCTTGATGGACGAACCGTTCGGCGCGCTCGACGCCCAGACCCGCGTGCTGCTGCAGGAAGAAATCGCCCGCATCTCCACCGAGGCGGGCAAGACGGTGATCTTCGTCACTCACGGTATCGACGAAGCAGTGTTCCTCGCCGACCGCGTGGTCGTGATGAGCCCGCGTCCCGGCCGCGTCCGCGACGAAGTTCTGGTGCCGCTGCCGCGGCCGCGCACTGCCGAAATGCGTTCCGATCCATGGTTCGTCTCCACCGTCAAAGACCTGTGGGAGACGCTGAAGCCTGAATGGCAAAAAGGGGAATAGACAGTGACCATCACTCTATCGCGCCGCCGCTTCGGTCAGCTCGCCGCTGGCTTCGCCGCCACCATGCCTCTCGCCGCTCCGTCGATCCTGCGTGCGCAGGAAGGCGATGTGGTCAAGATGGGCTGGTTCAACACCACCACGGTGTCGGCCCAGATCGCCCATGTGCTGATGCGCACCGACATCGCCGCGCGCAACGGCTTGAAGATGGATATGATCCAGCTCGCCGCCTCGCCGGCGATCACCGAAGCGCTAGTCTCCGGCGCTGCCGACATCGGCACCCTGTCCGACTTCGCCGCGGTCACGACGATGGCGATCGGCGCCCCGGTGACCACCGTATCGTCGCAGGCGATCTTCCGCTCTGCGGTGCTCACCACCAAGAAGTCCGGCATCACCGATCTAGCCGGCCTCAAGGGTAAGCAGATTTACGGAACCTTCGGCATCACTGCATTCCAGAACGCCCAAGATGCCGTGCTGCAGGCCGGACTGACGCCCGGCAAGGACGTGACCTTCGTCAATGTCGGCCCCGCCGAACTGGCCGACGCGGTCGGCGCACAGCGGATCGACGCATTCTTCACCTACGATCCGTTCGTGTCGTTCTTCGAAA
Organism: Rhodopseudomonas parapalustris; assembly: GCF_053772255.1. NCBI lineage: Bacteria > Pseudomonadati > Pseudomonadota > Alphaproteobacteria > Hyphomicrobiales > Nitrobacteraceae > Rhodopseudomonas > Rhodopseudomonas parapalustris. The sequence continues at coordinate 10,277 of NZ_JAMKBZ010000017.1, forward strand.
ACGCCGGCTTCGCCCAGGTGGTGTCGCAGAACGTCACTCCGGTGATCGTTCTCGCCGCCAACAACCGCTTCTTCAAGGACCGCCCCGCGGTGCTGAAGCGGATGCTGAAGGCGAACTCCGAAGCACTGTTCTTCGCCAGCCAGAACCACGACCTGGTCAACGGCTGGTTCCGCACGCTGGAGCCGGCCAAGAATATCCCGGTCGAAGTCTTGGAGAAGGCGTCGAGCTACGATCCGGCCTGGAGCGCCAAATCGTTCACCGACATCAAGGCGACGCTGACCCCGGCGCAGATCGCCAAGATGGACACACTCGCGAAATGGGGCGTGGAGAACAAGCTGCTGCCGCGCGTACCCGACGTCACCAAATTCGTCGACACTACGATCGCCAGCGCGGTCGACAAGGAAATGGCTGCGCAGGGCTTCGACCCCAAAAGCGTGAAGATCACCCGCGCCTGACCGGACGCCTCGGTCGAACATCGTCATGCCCGGCCTAGTGCCGGGCATCCACGCCTTACAGCGCCCAACGCAGGAAAGACGTGGATGGCCGGGACCAGCCCGGCCATGACAGAGGCGCATCATTCCCCGTCGGCGTGACAGGATCACGATGAGCAAGACGCTGATATCATCCTCGGCTGACCTGCTGGAGCGACCAGCCGAACCGCAACGCGCCGATACGCCCCTCGCGCGCGCCGCCGGCTGCATCGACGCCGCATCGGAGATGCGGCATTTCGACTTCGCCAAAATGTCCGGTGCCGATCGCTACCGTTTGATGGCGTCAACCATCATGCCGCGCCCGATCGCCTGGGTCGTCACCTGCGCGCCCGACGGCTGTGTCAACGCCGCGCCCTACTCGTTCTTCAACATGTTCGGCTCCGACCGCCCGGTGGTCGCGCTCGGCATTCTGACGCGACCGGATGCGCCGAAGGATACGGCCACGAACATCCGCACCACCGGCGAATTCGTCGTCAACCTCGTGCCGTTCAGCCTAGTCGCGGCGATGAACGCGACCTGCGTCGAAGCTCCGCCGGAAATCGACGAACTCGATCTGGCGGGATTGGAAACACTGCCGAGCGTCGCGATCCGGCCGCCGCGCATCGCCGCCTCGCCGGTCGCGTTCGAATGCCGCCGCACGCATTGGCTCGACACCGGCCCCGGCCAGGTGATGGTGGTCGGCGAGGTGCTGCATGCACACTACGCCCATCACGTCCTGACCGGCGATCCGCAACGGCCCCGCGTCGATCCTACCGCGCTCGATCTCGTCGGACGGATGCATGGCGCCTCCGCCTACACCCGCACCCGTGATCTGTTCGATCTCGACCGTCCGCTCTGGCAGGACGCGAAGATCACTCCCACCACCACATCATAAGGACACATCAGATGGCCAAGTTGAAAGTCGCTGCAATTCAGGCGACGACCGTTCCGTTCGACGCCGCGGCCGCGACCGCGCGCACCGTGGCGCTGCTCGGCGAAGCCGCCGCCAAGGGCGTGCAGCTCGCGGTGTTTCCGGAAGCCTTCATCGGCGGCTATCCGAAGGGCCTCGATTTCGGCTGCGCGATTGGACGGCGCACGCCGGAAGGCCGAGAGGATTTCGCCCGCTATGTGCGTGGCTCGATCAGCATTCCGGGCCCAGAGGTCGAGCAGCTCGTCGCTGCTTGCGCGGAGCACGACATCCACGCCGTGGTCGGCGTGATCGAACGCGACGGCGGCACGCTGTATTGCACGGCGCTGTACCTGGCCCCTGGCCGCCTGCTCGGCATCCACCGCAAGCTGATGCCGACCGGATCTGAGCGGCTGGTGTGGGGCTTCGGCGACGCGTCGACACTCACCGTGGTCGACACTCCTTACGGCAGGCTCGGCGGTGCGATCTGCTGGGAGCACTACATGCCGCTGATGCGCGCCGCGTACTACGCTAAGGGCGTACAGCTCTGGGCCGCGCCGACCGCCGACGACCGCGAGAGCTGGATCGCCACCATGCGCCACATCGCACTCGAAGGCCGTTGCTTCGTGATCGGCGCCTGCCAGGTGATGCGGCGATCGGACTTCCCCGCCGACTATGCCAGCCGGATCGACGCTGGCCCGGACGAATGGATGATGCACGGTCGCTCGGTGATCGTCGGCCCGCTCGGCGAAATCCTCGCCGGCCCGCTGCTCGACGAGGAAGGCATCCTGACCGCGGACATCGACACCGACGATATTCTCGGCGCGACGCTCGACTTCGATGCGGTCGGGCACTATTCGCGACCGGACCTGTTCACGCTGCATGTCGACGAGCGACCGCAAACGCCGGTGGCCTTCGGCGGAAAATCGGGCGCGGGCGGCACCGGGGCCTGAGCGTCTGCGAAGCTGCGCGGCGTGTCACGCGACAGGCGATCAGCCTGCTTCGCGTGCACCCGACAAGGCGCCGGCTCGGTCGGGGTCCAGCCCGACCAGCCAGCGATACTGTTCGATCGGAGCCGGCCTTCCGATCAGATAGCCTTGCACTGCGTCGCACGACTCGTCGACCAGGAAGTCGAGCTGATCCTGGGTCTCGACGCCTTCGGCCACAAGCGTCACACCGAGGCCGTGGCCGAGTCCGATCACGGCGCGCACGATCGCCGCCGATTGCGGATTGCGGCCGAGATTCATGATGAAGGCACGGTCGATCTTGATCTTGTCGAACGGGAACGCCTGCAGATAAGTCAGTGACGAATAGCCGCTGCCAAAATCGTCCATCGAAACCCGGACGCCCAACGCCTTCAGCCGGCGCAGCAGCGACAGGCCGCGATCGAAGTCATCGATCAGCACGCCCTCGGTGATTTCCAGCTCCAGCCGCCCCGGATCGAGCCCGGTCTGCAACAAAACCTCGTGGACGAAGCCGACCAGATCGGTGTTCAGGAATTGGGCCGGGGACAGGTTGACGGCGACCTGCAGTGGCCGCGCCCAGGAAGCGGCCTGACGGCAGGCTTCGCGCAGGATCCATTCGCCGAGCTCGACAATCAGCCCGCTCTCTTCGGCGAGCGGAATGAACTCGCTCGGCGGAACGAAGCCGCGGGTCGGATGCCGCCAGCGCGCCAGTGCCTCGAAGCCGACGATGTCGTTGTTGCCGACGTGCTTGGTGCTCGAAGCCTGCGGCTGATAGTAGAGCGACATCTCGCCGTTTCGGATCGCGTTCGACAGATCCTGATGCAGCACCCGCCGGTCGCGGATCTGCATGTCCATCTCCGGTTCGAACACCGTGACCGACCCGCGCGCTTTTGCCTTGGCGCGAAACAGCGCCGCACCGGCATTGGCGAGCAGAGATGCCGCATCGGTGCCGTTGGCGGGAAACAGTGCGATGCCTGTGGTGACACAGATCCGCACCGTCTTCCCGTCGATGACGAAGCCGGACGCCAGCGCTTTGGCGACCATGCTGGCCAGGTCGCACGCAGCCGCCGGCTGCTGGCCGTCGATGATCAGACCGAATTCGTCGCCGGACAGCCGCGCTACCACACCGCCGCGCGCCGCCCATTCGATCCGGCGCGCCACTTCGATCAATAGTTTGTCGCCGATCGCGTGGCCGAATACGTCGTTGATCTCCTTCAGACCGTCGAGGTCGAGAGAGAGCACGGCGAACTCGTCAACCGCATCGTCGCACGCCTCGATCATCTGGGTCAGCGACTTCAGGAAGGCATCGCGGTTCGGCAGATCGGTGAGGCCGTCGTGATAGGCCATATGGGCCATCCGCGCCTCGGTCTGGCGGCGGTCCGTGACGTCGACATGGGTCTTGATCAGGTAGTGCGCCTGATCGGCCTCGTCGGTGACGGTCATCCGCCGGGTGACGAACAGGCGTAAGCCACCGGCGGTCGAGATCGGGTGCTCCTCGACCACCAGGCCGCCTTTGCGGATCGCGAGTTCGTCGCGTTCGGCAATCAGCCGCGCTTCCTTGGTGTTGAAGATCTCGGCGGAGGTCAGCCCGATAGCGTCCTCACGGCGACGGTTGAAGATGATCTCGGCGCCGCGGTTGGCGAGCACGTAGCGACCATCGGCGGTATTCTGCACCGTCAGGGAAACCGGAATGTTGTCGATCACCAGCTCGAGGAAGCGCTTGGTCTTCTCCAATTCTAGCGACAGCGCACGGCGGTTGGTGACGTCCTCGAACAGCGCGATGAGGAATTCGGGCTCGCCGCGTTCATTGCGGGCGACGACGCGGTTGCTGGCAAGAACCCGCTCGCTCGGCCCCATCTCGACGGTCAATTCGCAGGAGTGGGCGCCGCTGCTCGATTGCAGCGCGCGGCGATCCGCCTCGCGGATGCTCGCCGCCGATCGCGGCGGATACAAATCGTCTGCCGTCGCACCGACGATCCGCTCCCGGCTCATCCCCGACATGGTTTCGAACGCACGATTGGCGAGGATGTAGCGACCGTCGTCGATGCTCTTGGCGGCGACGCAGACCGGGATGTTGTCGATCACTGATTCCAGGAACTGCTTCGTGGTTGCCAGCTCCTTCGACACCCGCCGTAATTCGCTGCAGTCGTCGTGCGTCGCGATGGTGCCGCCGTTGGCGAGCTTCGAGAATTTGACCTGGATGCAACGGCCGTCCTGGAGCTCGTGGACGCAGCCCTGTGGCAGGCCGGCGCTGCGGTAGAATTCGTCGTCGGTCAGATCGAACATGCCGCGGGCACGGCGTAGTGCCAGCAACTCTTGCCCCGGCAGGCCGCGCGGCACCTCGGCGCGGGTCAGACCGTACATCTCGAGATAGCGGTCGTTGCAGAACACGACTCGGCCCGAGGCGTCGACAATCACCACGCCCTGCTGCAGCTTGTTGAGGACCGAATCGACCAGCATGTTCTTTCGACGCTGGGCGCGGCGCTGCTTGCGCAACATCGATGCCGCCCACAATGCGACCGCGCAAGTGAACGACGCCACCGTCAATCCGCCGATCAGCAACTCCCACATGAGGTCAGGTTCGACGCCGCCGATATAGCTGGCAGGCGCGAAGCTCTGCGATGCGATCGCTGCCGACAGAGGAAGACCGGTCGTCACTACAGCCAATGCTGCTCCGCTGCCCGCCTTCCCTATCCACGCCTTCATACAACACCCAGAAATTGCAGCCGAACTCTGGTGCACGACACCTTTGGAACATGTAAACAACGCAAGTTAGACGGATTGGTATCGCGTCAATTTTCGTCAATTGACCGGAGATGGTTAACCCGATCATAAACGCCGCTTGGCAAGTGACTCGCAACAAGAGCGCGTATCGATGGATGAAGTTGAGTGCGTCGTTGTCGGCGCGGGCGTGGTCGGTTTGGCGATCGCGCGGAAGCTGGCGCAGCAAGGCCGCGAAGTGGTCGTGGTCGAGCAGGCCGAGGCGATTGGAACCGGCACCTCGTCGCGCAACAGTGAAGTGATCCATGCCGGCATTTACTATCGCGCCGGCAGCCTGATGGCCCGGCTCTGCGTCGCAGGCCGGCGCGCGCTGTACGCCTACTGCGCTGACCACGGCATTCCGCATCGGCAATGCGGAAAGCTGATCGTCGCCACAACCGGCGCGGAAGCCGACAAACTGGAGTCGATCCGAGCTCACGCCGCCGCCAACGGCGTCGATGACCTGCGCGCGATCGACGGCACCGAAGCGCAGCGGATGGAGCCGGCGCTTGCCTGCGTGGCCGCACTGGTGTCGCCGTCCACCGGCATCGTCGATAGCCACGCTTACATGCTCGCGTTGCGCGGCGATGCGGAAGCGGCCGGCGCAGCATTCGCGTTTCACGCGCCGTTGCTGTCGGCACGCCGTGAAGGCGAAGTGCTGGCGCTCGAGATCGGCGGTGAGATGCCGATGACGCTCGGCTGCCGGCTGCTGATCAACGCCGCCGGGCTCGGCGCACCGGCGATCGCGCGCGCGATCGACACGATGCCGCCAGAGCTGGTGCCGACCGCGTATCTCGCCAAGGGCAATTACTTCACCTGCAGCGCGCGAGCGCCGTTCTCACACCTGATCTACCCGGTGCCTGAGCCCGGCGGACTCGGCGTCCATCTAACGCTGGATCTGGGTGGTCAGGCTAAGTTCGGCCCCGATGTCGAATGGATCGACGAAATCGACTACGTGGTCGATCCGGCACGGGCGGCGCGGTTCTATCCGGCGATCCGCAAGTACTGGCCGGGACTGCCCGATGGAGCGCTTTCGCCGGGCTACTCCGGCATCCGGCCGAAGATCGTGCCGCCGTCGGTCGCGGTGCAGGATTTCGTCCTCCAGACACCGCGCGAGCACGGAGTGTCGGGGCTGATCAATCTGTTCGGGATCGAGTCGCCGGGATTGACGGCATCGCTGGCAATTGCCGATCACGTCGCCGAACTCGCGGCGGTGTGACCGGCGCCAAACACCTTGAGATCGGGACTTCTCAAGTCACCTCTGGCACCGCCCGGAAGGCACTTCGGTGTCAGAGGTCGACGATGTCCCGAGGCTGACGTCATCGCGTCGTTGGCATCGTGGATGCGGATCGACGCGAGAGTCAGCTCTGCTTCAGTGCAGTGGAGATGTCAGTGGAGGCTGGGGGCGGTCTGCTTCAGTTTCGCGATTTGATCCCGGACCATGAGCTTACGGCGTTTCAGGTCGGCGATACGAGCATCGTCCGTGGAGGGATGGGCGAGAGCGTCGTGCAATTCGGTCTCCAGAACCTTGTGCTTGCGTTCCAGTTCGACGAGATGCGCTTGAATTGCCATACGAAACCTCCTCATTTGGTGAGACTGAGTTTCCATCCGGACGAGGAAGTCTACATCTCTGGCGCCGTCTGTCGATAGGTCTTGAAATATCCGCGTCATAATTTCGCGGTTGAGGAAACGAATCGTCGGCGGCACCACTTCATCCCCGCACAACACCGAGGTCGGTGCAGGCCTCCGGAAGCCCGCGCTCGCTGGGCTCGCGTTGGTGGATTATTCACCCGACAAAGGTCGTAACCAGCTTCACGCAAGGTCGCGCCGCTTGCTCGCAACGCTGCAAAAGCGATAATGACGCAGAACTGATCGATTATCCTCCGCAACCGGCCCGCCGTTCGCGAGTTGGTTCAAGCCGACACTGAACATGACCGACGAAGACGAGGGCGACCTCGGTGCCGAGCTGGCCAAGCTGCAACAAGAGCATCGCGATCTCGACGCCGCGATCGATGCGCTGCATCATTCGCCGGCGCCCGATCTGTTGCGGTTGCAACGGCTGAAGAAGCGGAAGCTGGCGCTGCGCGACCGCATCGCCTTCATCGAAGATCAGATCACGCCCGACATCATCGCCTGAGCGGCGCACCTGCTGCGGCGCGGCGTTCGGCTTTGCGCGCATACATCGCACGATCCGCACAAGCGAACGCTTCGGCAACGTCCATGTCCGGCGTCAGCATCGCGACGCCTGCTGAAATACCGACTTCGATCGTCTGATCCCCGTAGCGGATCGCGAGCGAGTCGACGGCGTCTTCCAACCCCAGAGCCTTGGCCAGGGCATCGCTCTCGCCGAGATTCCACAGCAGCAATGCGAACTCGTCGCCGCCGAGCCGCCCGATCAGATCGGAGGCGCGGACATGACGCAGCAGCGCTTCGGTCACCGCCTTGAGCACGACGTCGCCGGCGGCATGGCCGAGCGTGTCGTTGACCGGTTTCAACCGGTCGACATCGAGCATGATCAAAGCGCCGGTGGCGCCATAGCGCTTGATGTAGGCGAGCGCGCGGCCGAGCTCTCGCTCGAAGCCGCGCCGATTGGCAATGCCGAGCAGGAAGTCGGTTTCGGCGGAAGCGCGCAGCACGTCGATCTCCGCCAGCGCGGCGGCGAGCTGGGCCTTCAGCCGGCGGATCTTGAGCTGCGGATCGACCGGCAGCCGTCCCCCGGCAACCCGCGCCCGCGGCGTCGCCGGCGCCGGGCGCGGCCCGGCAGGCGGCAGTTTTCGCTTCTTGGCAGGAGGCTTCGGGATCCCGCGGCCGACGGATTGGCAGGATGACGCGGGGCGGATGGGCTTCTTTTTCATGAGAATCAGCCGGAGAACCGCCACAACACTTGCCGCTCTTCACCAAGAAAGGATAGTGCATTCCGGGCGCCTTGGCCGGACCGGCCGGCGTCCTTATAATTCCCACCTATGTTTCTGGATTCACGACAGAATCGCTCGAAAGAATCGTTTGAATGACAGTTCCCGTCGCGATCATCATGGGCAGTCAGTCGGACTGGGAAACGATGCGGCATGCCGCCGACACCCTGACCGCTCTCGGCATCGCCCATGACGCCCAGATCGTTTCCGCGCATCGTACCCCCGACCGCCTGTACGCTTTTGCCAAAGGCGCGAAAGCAGCCGGCTACCGCATCGTCATTGCCGGCGCCGGCGGTGCTGCGCATCTGCCGGGGATGACCGCGGCGCTAACGGAGCTGCCGGTGTTCGGTGTGCCGGTGGAATCCAAGACGATGTCTGGCCTGGATTCGCTGTACTCGATCGTGCAGATGCCGGCCGGCATCCCGGTCGGCACACTGGCGATCGGCAAGGCCGGCGCGATCAACGCCGCCCTCCTCGCCGCGAGCGTACTGGCGCTGACCGATTCCGATCTGGCGACCCGACTGGCGGCATGGCGCAAGGCTCAGACCGACGCGGTCGCGGCCCGGCCGGAGGGCACGGCGTGAGCGGCCCCCGTCGTGAGCCGCTGAAGCCCGGCGACACCATCGGCATCCTAGGCGGCGGCCAGCTCGGCCGGATGCTGGCGCTCGCCGCGGCCAGACTCGGCCTGAAGTGCCAGGTGTTCTCGCCGGACCCGGATTCGCCGGCCTTCGACGTGGTGCAGAACGCCACCTGCGCCGAATATGCCGACGTCGAGGCGCTGGAACTGTTCGCCTCCGAGGTCGACGTCATCACCTACGAGTTCGAGAACGTGCCGGCCTCCGCTGCGCTGGTGCTGGCGGCCCGCAAGCCGGTGCTGCCGGACCACAGCATTCTGGAGACCACCCAGGACCGGCTGGCGGAGAAGGACTTCGTCACCAAGCTCGGCATCGGCACCGCCGCCTACGCCGACATCACCTCGCCGCAAGCGCTGCGCGACGCAGTCGCCCGGCTCGGTCTGCCGGCGGTGCTGAAGACCCGGCGGTTCGGCTACGACGGCAAAGGCCAGGTGATGCTGCGTCCGGGCGACGATCCGGAAGCCGCCTGGGCCAGCCTGGAGACGCGCGTGGCGATCCTCGAGGCTTTCGTCCCATTCGAGCGGGAGATCTCGGTGATCGCCGCGCGCGGCGCCGACGGTCAGGTGGTGAGCTACGACGTCACCGAAAACGAGCACCGCGACCACATTCTGAAGGTCTCGAAGGCGCCGGCGTCGATCCCCGATGCGGTGGCCGACGAGGCTCGGCGGATCGCCAAGACGATCGCCGATGCGCTCGGCTATGTCGGCGTACTCGGGGTCGAGATGTTCGTGGTGCCGGGCGCCGATGGCCCGAAGGTGCTGGTCAACGAGATCGCCCCCCGGGTGCACAATTCCGGCCACTGGACCCTGGACGGCGCGTCGGTGTCGCAGTTCGAACAGCACATCCGGGCGATTGCCGGATGGCCGCTGGCCGAGCCGGTGCGCCACGGTGTGGTCTCCATGACCAACCTGATCGGCGACGACGTTCATGACTACGGCCGCTGGCTGACGGTTCCCGGCGCCACCGTGCACCTGTACGGCAAGCGCCACGCCCTCCCCGGTCGCAAGATGGGTCATGTCACCGTGGTCGAGCCCAGGAAGAGCTGACAGACCCGACCAACGGTGCATAACTTAATTTTAGTGTCTGGTGGACATTGGCGGTCCGATCTGTTACATGGGCGCCCTCTAGGTGGAGGGCCAGGCCGTCGTCGGCCCCGCCTATTCCGAAACATTCAGATCTGATTACCCTGAAGAGGATGCCGCGTGCAGGTTCTCGTTCGCGATAACAACGTCGATCAAGCCCTCAAGGCGCTGAAGAAGAAGATGCAGCGTGAGGGAATTTTCCGCGAGATGAAGCTGCGCGGACACTACGAGAAGCCGTCCGAGAAGAAGGCGCGCGAGAAGGCGGAAGCCGTACGCCGCGCCCGTAAGCTCGCCCGCAAGAAGCTGCAGCGCGAAGGCCTGCTGCCGAGCAAACCGAAGCCGGCTTTCGGCGCGGATCGCCGTCCGAGCGCTGCGGCGCGCTGATCGCGCCTCCGAGACGAGCAAACCAACTGAGTTTGAAAAACGCGGGCTCCGAGCCCGCGTTTTCCGTTGCGGTGCCGACTCGTCGAGCCGGCATCTCGCCGGCTGCGCCACGCTGAACATTGGCACGGGTCAAACCGGACCCGCAGATGCCGGCTTTGCTGCTAGCGCGGCAGCACCGAATGCAGCACCGATTTGGCGCTGAACAGCACATCCTCCGCGACCGAGGGCTTGCGGGCGGCATTACCGGCGCCGGACCCATCCGCGCGCGCCCCTGGAATGTCGGCCGGTGGCGTCGGTGGCTGCTGGTCACCGTCACTCGATCCGATCGAATCGGCAGGACGATTGCTTGCCGGCACCGACACCGTCGCCGCCGGAGGATTGGCATAGGGCGCGATCGAGATGGCGGCCGGCGCGACGTTCACGGCCGGCGGGAGCACCGGAGCCACAACGCGTGCGGTCTCCTGGAAGCGGGGCGGCTCCTGCGCGCGCAACGGCTCGGACAGTTTGGGCGGCTCAGGCGCACGGCTGGCGGTCTCGCGAGCCCGGGAGGAGGCCTCGGCCGGGGCCGAGGCGCGCAGCCGTTCGACAGCGGCCCGCAGCACCTCGTTGGGGTCGCGGGCAGCCTCGTTCCGCTCTTCCTGCGCCTTGACCGATTCCGGCGTCGTAGAGGCTGTGTTCGTCGTTGATTTGGTCGAGGACGAGGCCCTGTCATGCGGCTGATGCCGGCCGGCCGGACGCTCCGCAGGCTTCTCGGCCGCCGTCTTCTCGGTGGAGATCTTCTCGGCGCCGAGCTTGACCTTGAGCGGCTCACTCTTCGCTGGCTCGGTCTTGGCGGGCTCCGGAACCATCAAGGCTGCAACAGGTTCGGCCGGCTTGACGGCCGCCCTGGCCGAGTCGAATTGCTGCGCCGGGGGGGCCGGCGGCGGCGCGTCGGGTCTGGCGACGATGTACTGATTGACGACATAGGCGCCGATCACGGTCGCGACCACCGACGGCAGGATCTGCCCGAGCAGTTTTTCGGTGATGAATTTCAGCATGGCCGGCCTCTTCCCCGCAAAGGGTGATGCTGGAAGTTTGAGGCTGATTGAGGGATCAACTGCGACCGATCGGTGGCACCGGAACGAAGCGTTCTGAGCGCCACCCGACAGGTCACCGGCGAAGCTGGAGCTTGTGGCTTAACGAGAGGTTAAGCCTTCAATTCAATCTCGAGAAACACGATCTCGGCTGTGGATTCGTTGCGAACGTCGTGTTCGACCCCGGCCTTGCGGGCATACGACCGGCCGGCTTTGATCTGGGCCAGCGAGCGCGAGCCGTCCGGCGCCACGATGGTCATCTCGCCGTCAGCCATCGGCACCACGACATAGTCCATGCCGTGGGTGTGGTGCCCGGTCGCCGACCCCGGCGGCAGCCGCCACTCGGTCACACGCACTTCGGCGTTGTCGATCTGAACTTCGGATTTTGCCGCAACCGTCATGTCGTTCCTTCTCCGGGGCAAGAGCACTGCCAACCGAGAAACGGATACCACCAATCGTCCTGCCCGACATCCGGCGATGCGACGTCGGGGCCATGCGTACAATCAGCGCGGAGATGTTCCGGCGGTATCGCCAGATGGCTGGCGAACGGTATAGTCGGCGGGCACCCTCAGGGTGAAAGCACCAAGGAGCACACGGGAAACGCCATGTTTTCACACATCATGATCGGCACCAACAATCTCGAAGCGGCGAAGGACTTCTACGACAAGCTGCTCGGCACCCTCGGCATTCCCCCTGCGGTGGTCGATCGTCATCGTATTTTTTACCGGACCAAGACCGGGACCTTCGCGGTCAGCAAGCCGATCAACGGCGAGCCCGCAACCGCCGCCAATGGCGGCACCATCGGTTTCGTAGCGAAATCCCCGGAAGAGGCCGACGCCTGGCACGCCACCGGCGTCGCCAACGGCGCGACGAGCTGCGAGGACCCGCCCGGCATCCGCGCGATGGGCGAGATGAAGCTGTACCTCGCTTACCTGCGCGATCCCGACGGCAACAAGCTCTGCGTGATGCACCGGATGTGAGGCTCGCGCTCCCGTCATTCCGAGGAGCGAAGCGACGAAGCAATCCAGAAGCGCAGTGGACTGAGCCGTGGATTGCCTCGCTTCGCTCGCCATGAAGGGTGTGGCGACGACCTCCGCCGAAAAACAAAAACGCCCGGCCTCGCGGCCGGGCGTTTCGTTTTGGGCAAGACGTCGGCGGTTAGTGCGCCATCGCCTTGACGATGTTCTCGGTCATCTTCTTGGCGTCGCCGAGCAGCATCATGGTGTTGTCGCGATAGAACAGCGGGTTGTCGATGCCGGCGTAACCGGAGGCGAGCGACCGCTTGATGAACATCACGGTGCCGGCCTTCCAGACCTGCAGCACCGGCATGCCGTAGATCGGCGAGGACGGATCCTCTTCGGCCGCCGGGTTGGTGACGTCGTTGGCGCCGATCACGAACGCGACGTCGGCCTGCGCGAACTCCGAGTTGATGTCCTCGAGTTCGAACACCTCGTCGTAGGGCACATTGGCTTCGGCGAGCAGCACGTTCATGTGGCCCGGCATACGGCCGGCGACCGGATGAATCGCGTACTTCACCTCGACGCCTTCCTTCTTCAGCGTATCGGCCATTTCACGCAGCGCGTGCTGAGCCTGCGCCACCGCCATGCCGTAGCCCGGCACGATGATGACCTTCGAGGCGTTCTTCATGATGAAGGCCGCGTCGTCCGCCGAACCGAGCTTGGCCGGGCGCTGTTCGCCGCCGCCACCGCCGGCCGCAGCGGTTTCACCGCCGAAGCCGCCGAGGATCACCGAGATGAACGAGCGGTTCATGCCCTTGCACATAATGTAGGACAGGATCGCACCCGAGGAGCCGACCAGCGCGCCAGTGATGATCAGCGCCGAGTTGCCGAGCGTGAAGCCGATGCCGGCTGCGGCCCACCCCGAATAGGAGTTGAGCATCGAGATCACCACCGGCATGTCGGCGCCGCCGATCGGGACGATGATCAGGATGCCGAGCAACAGCGCGACGCCGGTGATCACCCAGAAGGCGACCTCGCTCTGCGTGATCACCATGTAGATGATCGCCGCGAACATGATGACGCCGAGCGCGATGTTCACCACGTGCCGAGCCGGCAACAGGATCGGCGCGCCGCTCATGCGGCCCGACAGCTTGAGGAACGCGATCACCGAACCGGTGAAGGTCAGCGCGCCGATGGCGACGCCGAGCGACATTTCAACGAGGCTCTGGGCGTGGATGTTGCCCGGCTCGCCGATGTCGAACGCACCCGGCGCATAGAACGCACCGGCCGCGACCAGCACCGCGGCCATGCCGACCAGCGAGTGGAAGGCGGCGACCAGTTCGGGCATCGAGGTCATCGGCACCTTCTTGGCGATCACCGCGCCGATGCCGCCGCCGATGGCGATGCCTGCGATCACCAGCACCCAACCGAGCAGATCGGCCGGCGGATGGCCGGCGAGCGTGGTGACGATCGCGATCGCCATGCCGCTCATGCCCATCAGGTTGCCCTGACGGCTGGTGGCAGGCGACGACAGACCGCGCAGCGCCAGAATGAACAGGACGCCTGCGATCAGATACAGAAATGCGGAAAGATTGGCGCTCATCGACGGCCCCTAATCACTTCTGCTTCTTCTTGTACATCGCCAGCATGCGCTGGGTGACAAGGAAGCCGCCGAAGATGTTGATACATGCGAAGATCAGCGCGACGAAGCCGAAGCCGCGCGCCCACAGCGGACCGTTGTCGTTGCCGACCAGCGACACGCCGACGGCGAGCAGTGCACCGACCACGATCACCGAGGAAATCGCGTTGGTCACCGACATCAGCGGTGTGTGCAGCGCAGGCGTCACCGACCACACCACGAAATAGCCGACGAACACGGCAAGGACGAAAATCGACAGCCGAAACACGAACGGATCGACCGCTTGAACCATATGCTCCATAGCAACTCTCCTTAAGCGGTCGCGCTCACGCCGACTTGGGCTGGAAGTTCGGGTGAACGACGGCGCCGTCGCGGGTCAGCGCGGTGGCCTTCACCAGTTCGTCGTCCCAGTTCACCGCCAGAGCCTTCTCCTTGTTGACCATGGTCTCGAAGAAGCTCAGCAGATTGCGCGCATAGAGGGCAGAGGCCGACGCAGCGACACGGCCGGCGACATTGGTGTAGCCGACGATCTTGACGCCATCGATCTCGACGACCTGACCCGGCTGAGCGCCTTCGACGTTGCCGCCGCGTTCGACCGCGAGGTCGACCAGCACCGAACCGGGCTTCATCGACTTCACCATTTCGGCGGTGACGAGGCGCGGCGCGGGCCGGCCCGGAATCAGCGCTGTGGTGATGACGATGTCCTGCTTCTTGATGTGCTCGGCGGTGAGCGCGGCCTGCTTGGCCTGATACTCTTTGGACATTTCCTTGGCGTAGCCGCCGGCGGTCTGGGCGTTCTTGAACTCGTCGTCCTCGACGGCGAGGAATTTGGCGCCCAAGCTCTCGACCTGCTCCTTAGTGGCGGGACGCACGTCGGTCGCGGTGACGATGGCGCCGAGACGGCGCGCGGTGGCGATCGCCTGCAGACCGGCGACGCCGACGCCCATGATGAACACCTTGGCGGCGGGCACGGTGCCGGCCGCGGTCATCATCATCGGAAAGACGCGGCCGAAGGTTTCGGCGCCGTCGATCACGGCGCGATAGCCCGCGAGGTTGGCCTGGCTCGACAGCACGTCCATCACCTGGGCGCGGGTGATGCGCGGCATCAGCTCCATCGCGAAGGCGGCAATCCCGGCATCGGCCATGCTCTTCAGCGCGGCGTCGTTGCCGTAGGGGTCCATGATCGCCAGCACCAGCGCACCGCGCTTATAGCTGGCAAGTTCGGACGCCTCCGGACGCTTCACTTTGAAGACGACATCGGCGTCCTTCAGAGCGTCGGCGGACACGGTGGCCCCGGCGGCGGTGAAATCGGAATCCGGCAGGCCGGATTTGAGGCCCGCGCCCGGCTCGACCGCGACTTCGGCGCCGAGCGCTTTCAGCTTCTTGACCGTGTCGGGCGTCGCCGCGACGCGCGGCTCGGCGGGATCTTGTTCTTTGGCAACAGCAATCTTCATGGAGCCTCCGGCGGCGCGAAGCACGCGCGTGAGCGAGCGAGATATGCGCGCACCCCGCAAAAGTGGGACCGGTTTTGGGACCGGGATGCGCGCTTACTTGTTTGTTTGGAGAACGTCCGGGGGCAAACCGGACTCCACTTTGCCGGGGCGTTCTCCGAGAGAGCGCCGCGTGTAACGGCGCACTCCAGCACAGATCAAGTCAGGAAAATGCCCATGAGCGAGACGATCACGATCACGGCGACGGTGCCGTACTTCACCAGCTTGATGAACCCTTCGTAGGTCTGCTCATGCGCGGCGTAGTCGTTGCCATCGGCAGTCGTGTAGGCAAACTCGTGGTGCTCTGCCATTCGTCTCTCCGACATCTTCGAGAAGTGGGGGATGCAATTAGCGCAATCTTATTGCGAGGGCAACGGCACTGCAGCAATTGTCAGCCTAGCCAGTTTGGGTTCGTTCGAAAGTCTAGGCCGCCATCACCGATCGCCCGCGCAGTGTGATCGTAACACACGATTAGAACAAGCTCTTACGAAGCGATTGCAAAAGGCGACAACTGATTATTCCGCACTGCGGAGCAACCACGCTTTTTGGGAAGACGAATTGAGGTTCGAGGTCACGGCGCGATCGCCCGACCACGTCTCAGGCAGGCCAGTTGTCCCGGATCCAGCGCGTCAGGCTGGCCTCGCTGACTTCGCCTGCGGCGAGAGAAAGAATCATGGCCGCCGCATCGGCCTCAGAGACGATGAAATCGATGCCGTTCACGCCAAGGAACGTATGAAGCGCGAGCAACGAGGCTCGCTTGTTGCCATCGACGAACGGATGGTTTCGCGCAATGTCGAACGTGTAACCGGCTGCAAGCTCGGGCAGCTCGGCCTGTTCATAGCTCCATTTGTTGCGCGGGCGATAGAGCGCCGACTCCAACATGCCCTCGTCCCGCAAGCCGCCGGCCCCGCCATGAACCGCCAATTGCTCGTCATGAATGGCGACGATCATCTGGCGAGTCAGCCAGAACGGCTCGCTCATTTGGCAAGCTCGGCCAGCGCATTGTGGTAGCGCTTCATGCCGCGGCGAGCGACTTCCATCGCCTTTTCGAAGTCGGGATTGGATGGCGTGAATCGAATGCCGCCATCCGGCGTCAGGGTCGCGTAAAGCTGGTCGCCGGCATTCAGGTTGAGCCGAGACATCAGCTCCTTTGAGAAGATGAGTCCCGAAGAATTGCCGATCTTTTTGATCTCGACCGTCGCCAGAACGCGGCCAGTCTCGTTGTCGGATTTGGTTCGGCCGTCCATGGGCAAGCCTCCGTTATACAAAACGTATAACGGAGGACGACACTCTGTTCAACAAACGTTTTACGCCGCTGAACCGCCCTAGCCCATCGCCTCCAGCTCGTCGATCATCCCGGCGATCACCGACAGGCCACCGTCCCAGAATCTTGGATCCTTGGCATCGAGCCCGAACGGGGCCAGCAGTTCCGAATAGTGCTTGGTGCCGCCGGCCGCCAGCATCGCCAGATAGCGCTCAGCGAAGCCTTCCTGGGCGTGCTCGTAGACCGCATAGAGCGAGTTCACCAGGCAGTCGCCGAACGCATAGGCGTAGACGTAGAACGGCGAATGGATGAAGTGCGGGATATACATCCAGAAGCTCTCGTAGCCCGGCTTGATCTCGATCGCCGGGCCGAGGCTCTCACCCTGCACCGAGAGCCAGATCTCGCCGATCCGCTGCGCGGTAAGCTCGCCGCTACGACGCTCGGTGTGGATCGCGCGCTCGAACGAATAGAACGCGATCTGCCGGACCACTGTGTTGATCATGTCCTCGACCTTGCCGGCGAGCAGCGCCTGACGCTGCTTGCGGTCCTTGGTCTGCGTCAGCAGCCGCCGGAAGGTGAGCATTTCGCCGAACACGCTCGCGGTCTCCGCCAGCGTCAGCGGCGTCGGCGCCATCAGCGCACCGTTCTTGGCGGCGAGCACCTGATGCACGCCGTGGCCGAGCTCGTGGGCCAGCGTCATCACGTCCCGCGGCTTACCCTGATAATTCATCAGCACATAGGGGTGCGCCGACGGCGTGGTCGGATGCGAGAACGCGCCGGGCGCCTTGCCTGGCCGTACCGGAGCATCGATCCAGCGATCGGTGAAAAACCGCTCGGCGATCTGCGCCATTTCCGGCGAGAACGCATTGTAGGCGGTCAGCACCATGCTGCGCGCGTCCGGCCAGGCGATCGTGCCGGTGGCCGCGAACGGCAGCGGCGCATTGCGATCCCAATACGGCAGCTTCTTCTTTTTGAACCAGCCGGCCTTGAGCTTGTAATAGCGGTGCGACAGCTTCGGATAAGCGGCGCGCACCGAGGCGACCAGCGCGTCGACGACTTCGCGCTCGACCCGGTTGGCGAGGTGGCGACTGTCGGCGACGTCTTCGAAGCCGCGCCAACGGTCGGAGATTTCCTTGTCCTTGGCGAGCGTATTGGTGATCAGCGCAAAGGTGCGCTCGTTGGCCTTGAAGGTCTTGGCCAGCGCTTCAGCCGCCGCCTTGCGTTTGGCCGGCGCGCGATCCTGCATCAGGTTCAGCGTCGGCTCGATTGCCAGCTCCTTGCCCCCGACCTTGAAGCGCAGTGACGAGATCGTCTGGTCGAACAGACGATTGAAGGCGCCGTAGCCGGTCTGCGACTTCTCGTGGAACAGTTGCTCGATGCGATCTTCGAGCTGATACGGCTTGTCCTTGCGCAGATCCTCGATCCACGGCCGATAATGGCCGAGTTCCGGCGTCTGCATCGCGGTTTCGAGGACCGCGTCGTCGACGCGGTTCAGCTCGAGGGTGAAGAACAACAGATGCACCGAGGCCGCGGTGAGTCGTTCAGAAACGTCGCCATAGAATTTCGACTTCACCGGATCGACGCTGTCGCCGGCGTGGACCAGACCCGCATAGGAGCCGAGCCGACCAGCCAAATCCTCGATCGCCTCGTAGCGCTTGACCGCGCCGGCGAGCCACACCGCGCCGCCATCCTTCGCGGTCTCCTCGGCGAGCCGGCCTTTGAAATCGGCCTCGAACGACGCGCATTGGGCATCGAGCCGGTCGAGATCGGCGGCGACCTCCGGCGCGTCGATCGCCGGATAGAGATCGGTCAGATTCCACTCCGGCAGCTTCGCCGGCTTGGGTGCCGTCTTCCGGCCCGCCGTCGCGGTCTTGGCAGCTTTCGCCTTGCTCGGCGCAGCCTTGCGCGGTGCTGATTTGGCGGGGGTGGACTTGCGGGAAGAGGTCTTTGCGGTTCGGGAGGTCGCGGATTTCGCCATGGTGCTTTCAGATCGCGTGCGATTTGCCTTGCGAAACGCTACTAGCTCCGTCACCAGCTTCGCAAGTCACAGTTTCCTTCAAGGGAACAACCCTGCGACAAGGCAGCGCGCCTCGCACAGGCCTTCGCCGCCTTGATCAAGCTCGGCGGCAGGATTACGACACCGCTGCAAAGCGTTCGTTCCCGAATAATCAGCCATCACTGTGTGGCGATTGACCATCGCGCTGTCTGGTGATGGAATCGGAGCGACGCAAGCGATGGCGCGGTCGTTTCGACTGCGCGGCATGCCACAACGTCCTGGACCGGGCCCCTCTGGCAGTTCGTCTGAACTGTGATGTCGGACTGGACGCTCACGGAGCGCCCGATGACCGACTTTCTCGCGATCTTCACGCCCGAAGGACTTACAGCATTCGCTCAGGTCGTCATGATCGACCTGGTGCTGGCCGGCGACAACGCCGTCGTCATCGGCCTCGCTGCCGCTGGCCTGCCGAAGCAGCAGCGCGGCAAAGCAATCCTGATCGGTATCCTGGTCGCCACCGCGCTGCGCATCGCCTTCGCCAGCGTCACCGTGCAGCTTCTGCAGATCATCGGCCTGCTGCTGGCCGGCGGCGTGCTGCTGCTGTGGGTGTGCTGGAAGATGTGGCGCGAGCTGCGCAATCCGCCGGAAGACATCGATGCTCTCGACGGCGAAGCCGGCGCGGCGAGCGGCGCACCGACCAAGACCATGGCGCAAGCGGTGTGGCAGATCACGCTGGCGGACGTTTCGATGTCGCTCGACAACGTCCTGGCAGTGGCCGGCGCGGCGCGCGAGCATCCGGTGATTCTGGTGTTCGGCCTCGGCCTGTCGATCGCGCTGATGGGTCTCGCCGCCAGCTTCATCGCGCGGCTGCTGCACAAGCACCGCTGGATCGCCTATATTGGCCTCGCCATCATTCTCTACGTGGCCGGCGACATGATCTATCGCGGCGTGCTCGAGATCTGGCCGCACGCCTTCGGATAACAGCGGATAACCCTCGTCATTTTCACCAAGCGTTAACGCATTCGTCGCAATCGTGCGCCAATTCGGGACAGTTCGGGTTGGGGCAGTAGCGAGTAATGGTTGAGCGTATTCTGATCGCCGACGACGATGCAGTGCAGCGTCGGCTGGTCGAGAACATGGTGCAGAAGTGCGGCTACGAGGCGATTTCTGTCGATAGCGGTGACGCTGCGGTCGAAGTCCTGACCGCGCCCGATGCGCCTGCGATCGATGCCGTGGTGCTCGACCTGGTGATGCCCGGCCTCGACGGACTCGGCGTGCTGTCGAAGATTCGCGCCGGCGGTCTCGACGTGCCGGTGATCGTGCAGACCGCGCATGGCGGCATCGACAATGTGGTCTCGGCGATGCGTGCCGGCGCGCACGACTTCGTCGTCAAACCGGTTGGCATCGAGCGGCTGCAGGTGTCGTTGCGCAACGCGCTCAACGCCAGCGCGATGAAGGGCGAGCTGCAGCGCATTCGCCATGCCCGCGAAGGCCGGCTGACGTTTTCCGACATCATCACCCGCAGCGAGGCGATGGCCCCGGTGCTGCGCACCGCCGAGAAGGCGGCAGGCTCGGCAATCCCGGTGCTGATCGAAGGCGAATCCGGCGTCGGCAAGGAGCTGTTCGCGCGCGCCATTCACGGCTCCAGCGACCGCCGCACCAAGCCGTTCGTCGCCGTGAATTGCGGAGCGATCCCCGACAATCTGGTCGAATCGATTCTGTTCGGCCACGAGAAGGGCGCGTTCACTGGCGCCACCGAACGTCACGACGGAAAGTTCGTCGAAGCCTCTGGCGGCACGCTGTTTCTCGACGAAGTCAGCGAGCTGCCGCTGAGCGCTCAGGTCAAGCTGCTGCGCGCGCTGCAGGAAGGCGCGGTCGAAGCGGTCGGCGGACGTCGGCCGATCAAGGTCGATGTCCGCATCATCTCGGCCACCAATCGCCGGCTGCTCGACCGCGTGAAGGCCGGCCAATTCCGTGAAGATCTGTTCTACCGGCTGCATGTGCTGCCGCTGACGGTCCCGCCGCTGCGCACCCGCCGCGAGGACATCCCGCCGCTGCTGCGGCACTTCTTGATGCGGTTCTGCGCCGAAGAGAACCGCAGCATCGGCGGCATCACCGGTGAGGCGATGGCGCGGCTGGCGCAGCTCGATTGGCCCGGCAACATCCGCCAGCTCGAAAACGCAGTGTATCGCGCAGTGGTGATGAGCGACGGCGACCAGCTCGGCCTCGCCGACTTCCCGCTGGCGATCGCACCGTCGGTCGTCCCGGCGGACGACGCAACCGGGGAGCCGCTGGTGATCGAACGCAGCGAGCCGCAATTCATCGCCGCGAGCGAAGTGCCGATCGCACCGCTGCCGAGCGTCGGCAATCTGTCAATGCTGACTGCAGACGATGACGTGCGCCCGCTCGACGAGATGGAGCGCGAGATCATCCGGTTCGCGATCTCGCATTATCGCGGCCAGATGTCCGAAGTGGCGCGGCGACTGAAGATCGGTCGCTCGACGCTGTATCGCAAACTGGACGAGATCGAAGCCGAACGCGCCGCTCAGGCCGAGGCGCAGTAACGAACTTCACCGCCGGCCCAGGCATGGATTCGGGACGGCGGAGCAAATGTGGCTGCAGAGTGGCGGCTCGCGGGGCCGCTGATTCGCGGAACCTGTCGCACCGTGGCGCGAGAGTGACAGACAACCGGGGCGGCCCATGGCACAAGCCCGAACCGCCTCAGTGAAAAGAGCATTTGGGGTCAGTTTGTCGTGAGTCTGCCCGGCCGATGCTGGCCGCTCGAACCGGGCCTGTGTATCCTCCGACTGAAGCAAGGGATCGGCCGCGCGCCGCTCCACGGGCGGAGGCCCGACGCTCGAAGACCGAACTGCAAGTCACGAACTGCAAGTCACGAACTGCCGGCCGGGCAGCTTTCCCAAAGGGGTAGATGAATGCGAGATCACTCGACTGGACGCCGCGGTTTCGAAGGCGTGCTGATGGCCGTCGCGGCGACCTTCCTCACCGTGTCGGCGACCTCGGTGCTGGCGCAGTCGCCAACACGGTCACCGGCAGATCTCGCGATCGACGCCGCCGTTCCGGTTCCGAGCCCGGTCGATCTTCCGCCTCCCTCGATCGGTGACTTCAAGATCGATTCCCCGGCCAAGCCCGTAGCCGCCGAATCGACCAAGGACGCTGCTGCGCCTTCCGCAGCGACGGGCGACAAGTCGAACGCGACCGCCGCCGCTCCTTCCGCTGCCGGTCCGAGCAACGACACCGCGGCAACCACGCCGGCGGCCGACGCCCCGAAGGCCGAAACACCGGCTGCGACGGCCGCTGCGCCAGCGGCCGAGCCCGCCAAGCCGGCAACCGAACAAGCCGCTTCCCCCAAACCGGCCGAACCGCAGCAGCCCGCCAGCAAGGTCGCGACGGCCGACCAGCCGGTCGCCGATCAGCTTCGCGATCTGCTCGCCAAGAGCGCCAACCGCTATTTCGAGCGCAAGGCCGAGCGCAGCGCGGTCGAGAAGTTCTACGAGACCCGCGACTATGCGCCGGTGTGGACCAGCGCCGGCGCGCTGACCGCCCCGGCCAAGGGCGTGATCGCGCGGCTGAAGGACGCCGCCGCCGACGGCCTCGATCCCGACGACTATCCGGTGCCGAACTTTACGGCCGCGACCTCGCCAGAGGCGCTCGCCGAGGCCGAGCTGCGCCTGACCGAGAGCATGATGGACTATGCGCGCCAGGCGCAGAGCGGCCGGATGCACTGGTCGCAAGTGTCGGGCGACATCCAGTATCCCGAGCATCCGATCGATCCGTCTCAGGTGCTCGACAAGGTCACCACCGCGGCCGACGCCTCGGCGGCGCTCGACAGCTACAACCCGCCGCACAAGCTGTATCGCGAGCTGAAGAAGAAGCTCGCCGAGCTGCGCGGCGAAGGCGACAAGCCGGTGGCCAAGATCGCCGAGGGCGAGACGCTGCGCTACCAGCCGGCCCGCAAGAAGCGCGCCGAAGTGAAGATGGACGATCCGCGGGTGCCGCAGCTCCGCGCCCGCCTCGGCATCACCGACAACGCCGACAGCACCACTTACGACGCCACCGTCGCGGCGGCCGTGCGGCACTTCCAGAGCCATGCCGACCTCAAGGCCACCGGCGTGCTCGACGACCGCACCGTCAAGGCGCTGAACACGCCGAAGCGCGACCGCACCATCGACACCATCATCGTCAACATGGAGCGGTGGCGCTGGCTGCCGCGCGACCTCGGCGTCCCCTCGCTCGGCGACGCCTATGTGATCCTCAACATTCCGGACTACACGCTGAAGGTGATGCAGCACGGCGCCGAAGTGTGGTCGACCCGGGTCGTCACCGGCAAGCCGGGCAAGCACGCCACCCCGCTGCTTACGGAGACGATGAAGTACATCACCGTCAATCCGACCTGGAACGTGCCGCCGTCGATCATCTACAACGAATATTTGCCGGCGCTGCAGCAGGATCCCACCGTGCTCGACCGCATGGGCCTGAAGCTGTCGCGCAACCGCGACGGGTCGATCCACATCTCGCAGCCGCCGGGCGAAGCCAATGCGCTCGGCCGCATCCGCTTCAACTTCCCGAACAAGTTCCTGGTGTATCAGCACGACACCCCGGACAAGAACCTGTTCGCCAAGACCGAGCGCGCCTACAGCCACGGCTGCATGCGGGTGCAGAATCCGGATCAGTACGCCGCGACGCTGCTCAACATCACGATGCCGGACAAGAACTACACCCCGGCGAAGATCCGGTCGATGTACGGCCGTAACGAGGTCAATCTCAACTTCCCGACCCCGATCCCGGTCAACATCACCTATCAGACCGCGTTCGTCGACGATTCCGGCAAGCTGCAGCTCCGCAAGGACATCTACGGCCGCGACGCGACGATGCTGACGCTGCTGAAGAACGACAAGGGCAAGAACCTGGAAGCCGTGGTGGCGCACGCCCAGCCGAACTACACCCGCCCCACCCGTCTGCCCGATGGCGTGAGCGTCGCCGGCGACTACACCGGCTCGTCGGGGGCCACGTCGAACCCGTTCTCGTTCCTCGAGAACCTGTTCGGCGGACCGCAGCCGCGGCCGCAGCAGCCGGCTGCGCGCAATCAGCGCCGGGTCTACACCCGCTGAGCAATCCTCGCGTCCACCCCGGGCGCGGAAAGTTACTGAACGATATCAAGGGCTCGCCGCGAGGCGGGCCCTTTTGTCGTTAACTTAGATTAACCATCCTCCATCTAGATTGGGGCACCGGGCTCGATTTCGCCATAGTCAGAGGGTTAGGGTTGACGATCGACTTGGGGTCACGGGTGCCGTTTCCGGATCGCTAACTTCGGTGAACGGCGCGTTTACCCTGCCACGCTGGCTTGGGGTTCGCGGGCAAGGGTTTGTTGGTCGACCATTGGTGGGGCTGCTTTCGTGCTGGCTGCAATTTCGCGCCGTCTGAAATCACTGTCGATGCCCAGAGCTGGTTACGGCGCCATGCTGACGACGGCATTGTTGCTGGTGGGCGCCGGTTCGGTCCATGACGCGTCCGCGGTCGGCGACAGCCGGACCCTTTCGTTCCACCACACCCATTCGGGCGAAAGCCTCACCGTCACCTTCAAGCGCAGCGGCCGATACGACGAAGATGCGCTGAAACAGCTCAACCATTTCCTGCGCGACTGGCGGTCCCAGGACCAGACGGTGATGGACCGCCGACTGTTCGACATTCTCTGGGAAGTCTACCGGGACGTCGACGCCAAACAGCCAATTCAGATTATCTCCGCCTACCGCTCCCCCTCCACCAACTCCATGCTTCGCCGCCGCTCCTCCGGCGTGGCTCGCCACAGCCAGCACATGCTGGGGCATGCGATGGACTTTTTCATTCCGGGCGTCGCGCTGGAGAAGATCCGTTTCGCAGGCCTGCGGCTGCAGCGTGGCGGCGTCGGCTTCTATCCGACCTCGGGCTCACCGTTCGTCCATCTCGATACCGGCGGAATCCGGCACTGGCCGCGGATGACCGCCGACCAGCTGGCCCGCGTGTTCCCGGACGGACGCACCGTGCACATCCCGTCCAATGGCAAGCCGCTGCGCGGCTACGAGCTGGCCATGGCGGACATCGAAAACCGTCGCGACGGCAGCAGTGCCGCGCCGGCCAAGACCAATTTCCTCGCGGCATTGTTCGGCGGCAAATCGCGTGACGACGAGGACGAGACGGCAGCCGTGGCCAAGCCCTCCGGTGCCAAACCGATGGCCGACATCAAGGTCGCCGCCGCTGACGCCGTGGCAGCCGCCGCCGGCGTGAAGACCGCCGATGTCGGCAGCAGCGATCCGGTGCCGGTGCCGCGCGCCAAACCCGCCGCTGCGATCCAGCTCGCCTCCGCCGGCGACGTGGTGCTGCCGGCGCCGCGCCCGGCCAAGGCCACGCAGACGGAAGCCAAATCGGCCGACATCAAATCCGCCGAAGCGAAGCTGCAGACTCCGGCCGATATCATCAACGCCCGCGGCTTCTGGGACGATTTCCCGCTGGCCTCCGAGCAGGCGAAACGCCCTCAGGTCGCCGCCATCAGCGCTCGCGAGGCATTGGCCGCCGCTGACAAATCGGACGAGGCGGCCATGAATGCGCTGGCCTACGCGCCGTCGGTCCAGGACAACACCTCGCAGCATGCGCGAAGCCGGCATCCGCGGGTGGTCACCGCCAGTGCGCCGATCCCGCACAGCTTCCGCGCTCAACCGTCGCGCCATGCCGCGGTGTCGGGCAAGATCGACAGCGTGATCGGCAAATCCGGACAGGGCAAGACCGTGGTGGCGAACTCGGCGCGGCTCGCCGCAGCCGGCAGCCGTGACAACGACGTCTGGATTCGCGCGATGATCCTGATGCCGCGGGCGATCCGCACCGCCGCAACTGTGATCGGCGACACCGACATGACGCTGCTGACCGGCTATTTCGTCAAACCGGACGCCACGCTGGCGATGGGCTTTGCCGATGATCCGCAGCCGGGCCTCTATGCCGATGCCTTCAGCGGCACAGCGGTGGCGACGCTGACCACCACGTCGTTCCCGGACCAAGCATCGCGCTGACGGCCTCGCTTCGATCCCATCCTATCCATAAAAAATGCCCGGGTTCGCCCCGGGCATTTTTCGTTTTGAACGATGTCTTGTTGAGCGATGTCTTGCCGGACCATCGCGGATCGAGACGGTCCGGTGCAGACTCCCACCGAAGCCGGCCTCAGAGCATCCCG
This sequence comes from Rhodopseudomonas parapalustris, assembly GCF_053772255.1. Lineage (NCBI taxonomy): Bacteria > Pseudomonadati > Pseudomonadota > Alphaproteobacteria > Hyphomicrobiales > Nitrobacteraceae > Rhodopseudomonas > Rhodopseudomonas parapalustris. The sequence continues at coordinate 36,032 of NZ_JAMKBZ010000017.1, forward strand.
AGCGCCTGCATGTAGGTCTCCAGGATCGTCTCCTGTTCGGCGCGCTCGTTGGCGTCCTGCTTGCGCATCCGCACGATAGTGCGCAGCGCCTTGACGTCGAAGCCGTTCCCCTTGGCTTCCGCATAGACGTCGCGGATGTCGTCGGAGATCGTCTTCTTTTCTTCCTCGAGACGTTCGATCCGCTCGATGATCGCCCGGAGCTGGTCCTTGGCGAAATTGGTCGCGGGATCGTCCTGGACGGCGGCAGCGGAGGTGGCCATCGTGCACTCCTGGCAGATAATGATTGGAAAAAGCGGCGGGGCGGTCGCCTCGCGCGCCGCATCTGCGCCGGACACTCTTCGTCGCGACGCCTCCCGTCAAGGGGCATCGCGCCCATCCACAGCGACCCACAGCGGAAATATCCGGCGCCGAATTTGCGCCTTGATGCGCAGCGCGACGCCGCCGCGTCAGTGACTGTGCGGGTGAGATTTCTTGAACGCTTCGACCTGGTCCGCGGTGGCCGCGCTCTGGTACTTGGCCTTCCAGGTCTCGTAAGGCATGCCGTAGACCGCCTCGCGACTCTCGTCCCGACTCATTTCCACGCCTTGCGCGTCGGCGGCGTCCTTCAGCCAGTTCGACAGGCAGTTGCGACAGAACCCGGCGAGATTCATCAAATCGATGTTCTGAACGTCGGTGCGCTCGCGCAGATGCGCCACCAGACGGCGAAATGCCGCCGCCTCCAGTTCTGTCCGGGTGCTGTCGTCCATGCGATCACCTTATGCTGAGCTTGTGGTGCTCCCCAAATGGGGACGGGCTGAGATTTTGCCACATCTGGAGGCTACAGCCGACTCCGCCGCGCCGCGGCTCCGGTCCAGACGGCTCGGCGGCAGGCGCGGCCGTTGACAGGCCGCCTCTGTCACGCGAAATCATCAGCAAATTGGTATAGCTTGGCTGCATGATCATCATAGATTCCCTCCCCTTCCGGCACATCTGGGCCCGACCCGCCGCAGCCGTGACCGCGGCGCTGGCCGTCGGCGTACTGCTGTGCGGCAGCGTCCCGGCTGCGGCCGACTTCCGGCTGTGCAACAACACCTCGAGCCGGGTGGGAATTGCGCTGGGCTACAAGGACGTCGACGGCTGGACCACCGAAGGCTGGTGGAACGTGTCGTCGCGCAGCTGCGAGACGCTGCTGCGCGGCGCGCTGGTCGCGCGGTACTACTACATCTACGCGCTCGACTACGACCGCGGCGGGGAATGGTCCGGCCAGGCTTTCATGTGCTCGCGCGACAAGGAATTCACCATCAAAGGGACCGAGAACTGCCTGGCGCGCGGCTTCGACCGCACAGGCTTCTTCGAGGTCGACACCGGCGAGCAACGGGCCTGGACCGTGCAACTGACTGAAAGCAACGAACAGAACATGCAGAAGCTGCCGGGAATGCCCGGGGCGCCAGGGACCGGACTGCCGGGCATCCCTCCGACGCCGGGCCGCACCGCCCCCGCCACGCCTGGCACGCCAGGCGAGGCCGGGACCAAGCCATGAGACGCCTGCGCCGGATCAAGATCCTCGCCACGCTCGGCCCCGCCTCCTCCGACAGCGCGATGATCCGCAAGCTGTTCGAGGCCGGTGCCGACGTGTTCCGGATCAACATGAGCCACACCCCGCACGACAAGATGCGGGAGCTGGTGAAGACCATCCGCAACGTCGAAAGCAGCTACGGCCGGCCGATCGGCATCCTGGTCGACCTGCAGGGACCGAAGCTGCGGCTGGGCTCGTTCGCCAACGGGCCGATTCAGCTCAACAACGGCTCGAGTTTTGTGCTCGACTCGATCAAGGAGCCGGGCGACGCGACGCGCGTGCATCTGCCTCATCCGGAGATCCTCGCCGCGCTGAAGGTCGGTGACGCGCTGCTGCTGGACGACGGCAAGGTGCGGCTGATCTGCGAAGAGACCGAGGGCGATCGCGCGGTGACCCGCGTGGTGATCGGCGGCAAGATGAGCGACCGCAAGGGCGTCAGCCTGCCCGACACCGACCTGCCGATGTCGGCGATGACCAACAAGGACCGCGCCGACCTCGAAGCCGCCTGCGAAACCGGGATCGACTGGGTGGCGCTGAGCTTCGTGCAGCGCGCCGAGGACGTCGTCGAGGCCAAGCGGATGATCCGCGGCCGCGCCGCGGTGATGGCCAAGATCGAGAAGCCGCAGGCAATCGATCGACTCGAGGACATCCTCGATGTCTCCGACGCGCTGATGGTGGCGCGTGGCGACCTCGGCGTCGAGATGCCGTTGGAGCGAGTGCCGAGCCTGCAGAAGCAGATGACGCGAATGGCGCGGCGCGCCGGCAAGCCGGTTGTCGTCGCCACGCAGATGCTGGAATCGATGATCTCAAGCCCGGTGCCGACCCGCGCCGAAGTCTCCGACGTCGCCACCGCGGTCTATGAAGGCGCTGACGCGATCATGCTGTCGGCCGAATCCGCCGCCGGCAAATATCCGGTCGAGGCGGTGTCGACCATGAATCGTATCGGCGAAGAGGTCGAACGCGACCCGCTGTATCGCGGCGTTCTGACCGCGCAGCGGCCGGAGCCGGAAGCGACCGCGGGCGACGCCATCGCCGGCGCGGCGCGCTCGATCGCCGAAACCCTCGATCTGTCGGCGATCATCTGCTGGACCTCGTCGGGCTCGACCGCGCTGCGCGTCGCGCGCGAACGGCCGAAGGTGCCGGTGGTGGCGATCACGCCGAACATCAACACCGGGCGCAAGCTGTCGGCGGTGTGGGGCGTGCATTGCGTGGTGGCGGAAGACGCCAAGGATCAGGACGACATGGTCGACCGCGCCGGCCGGATCGCCTTCCGCGACGGCTTCGCCAAGTCCGGCCAGCGCATCATCGTCGTCGCCGGCGTCCCGCTCGGCACACCGGGCGCGACGAACATGGTCCGCATCGCCTATGTCGGCCCGAACGACACGGACGTGTGAGACGGCACGGAGAGGCAAGCCCTCCCTCGTTCAACCTCACGTTCGTCATTCCGGGGCGCGCGTAGCGCGAGCCCGGAATCCATAACCATCACACTAGTTGCTACGCTAATCCCCCTCGCCCAGTGCTTCACAGCTTGCACAGGGCATGTGGATTCCGGGTACGCTCACTTCGTGAGCGCCCCGGAATGACAGAGGAGAGGATGTTGCTGGCTCAGCTCACCAGCTTGGCGTCCAGCGTGATCTTGGTGTTGAGCAGCTTCGACACCGGACAGCCGGCTTTGGCCTTGGCGGCGCAGTCCTGGAAGGTGGCGTCGTCGGCGCCGGGGATCTTGGCGGTCAGGGTCAGATGCACCGCGGTGATGGCGAAGCCGTCGCCCTGCTTCTCCAGCGTGACGTCGGCCTTGGTTTCCATCTGCTCGGCGGTGAGCTTGGCCTCGCCGAGGATCAGCGACAGCGCCATGGTGAAGCAGGCGGCGTGCGCTGCGCCGATCAGCTCTTCGGGATTCGAGCCCGGCTTGCCTTCGAACCGGCTGGCGAAGCCATAGGGATAATCCGACAGCGCACCGCTCTTGGTCGAGATCGCGCCCTTGCCGTCCTTGATGCCGCCCTGCCACTTCGCCGAACCGGATGTCGTGCTCATGCCTTGCTCTCCTGTGCTGCTGTCGATGATGAACCGCGGCAAACCGGCCGCGGCAGCGGAGACTGGATGTAGGAACGTCCGGCCGCATTGAAAGGACGAGCCCGTCAGCCGCCTCAGATGTCGCGGCCTTCGACCTTCTCGGACAGCGTCTTGACGAGGTCCGGCACCTTGTCGAGGTGCGGATTGAGCGCAAGCGCCTTGCGGAACGCATCGAGCGCGCGTTTGTCGTCACCGAGCTCCTGCATGATCATACCGAGCCCGGCGAGCGCGCCGAAGTGGCGCGGTTCTCGCGCCAGCACCTGCTCGATGTCTTCGAGCGAGCGCATGTACTCGTTCTGCAGATAGTAGATCGTTGCGCGCCGGTTCCAGCCTTCGACATAATCCGGCTTCAGCTCGAGCACGGCGTCGAGCAGCTTAAGCGCGACGTCATATTGCTTGGCGTCCATCGCCACTTTCGAGCGTGCCATCAGCAGCGCCGTGGTGTCGCTGCTGGTCTGGCTCCACAGCGCCCAGATCCGGCCCTCGACGTGTTTGGCGCTGGCTTCATCGGGCGCGGCCTTCAGCGCGCCGAACAGGAAATCGAGCCCCTTGGAACGATCGGTCGGAACCCGCGGCAGCTTCTCCGGCGGGGCCGGCGGCTGAGCAAGCGGTTTCTCCAAAGGATGCTTCGGGCCATCAGGCACCTGTGCCCAGGCGCCATCGGGCATTCCCAGGATCAACAAAGCGAGCGTCAGCACGCAGCCGACGCGCCGGGAATGTGGGAAGATCAACGCCATCGCGATAGTCTAGACACGACAAAGCGCGCTGCAAAGCAGCGCGCGCGTCACAGCGGCGTGAAATCGAAGGCGTGAGCCGCGAACGGCTCTCGCGATCAGCCCTGACGGGCCTTGAAGCGGCGCTGGGTCTTGTTGATGACGTAGAGCCGGCCCTTGCGGCGAACCAGACGGTTTTCGCGGTGGCGGGCAAGCAGCGACTTCAGCGAGTTACGGACCTTCATGGGTCTACCCTGACTGTTTGAAAGGCCGTGACAATTGGCCGAATGCAAAGTGAGAACAGCCCGCTGGCGGGAGCCCGCCCGGGACGGTGTTTATCTATCCAGCGAGTCCCCGCGTGTCAATCGATCCGCTGCCGGAACCGGCGGATGGCATGCGGAAAACCGGTCCGCGCCGTCCACCACACCTCGATAAGGCAACAGAACAAGCCACAATCCTGCGTGCGGGACCGCTTCACAGTTCCTCAAAATAATTATACACCATAATCAATTCTGTGCCGCCAAGAAGGCGAGCAACGCCCGAAGGAAACGCCCGATGCTGAATCCCGACGACCTGGTCGCTATCGACATCCACACGCACGCCGAGGAGCCGTGCGGCTGCCACGCCGACGACGGCTACGACGACTTCCAGGCTCGGATGGCCGAGTATTTCGGCTCGCCCAACAAGCATCCGCCGACGGTGCCCGAGACCGCTGCGTATTATCGCGCCAAGAAAATCGCCGCGGTGATCTTCCCGGTCGACGCCGAGCGCGAAACCGGCTTCCGCCGCTACAACAACGACGAGATGATCGAGATCACGAAGGCGAATTCCGACGTGCTGATTCCGTTCGCCTCGATCGATCCGCACAAGGGCAAGCTCGGCGTCCGCGAAGCGCGGCGGCTGATCGCCGACTACGGCATCAAGGGCTTCAAGTTCCACCCGACGATGCAGGGCTTCTATCCCAACGACCGGCTCGCCTACCCGCTCTATGAGGCGATCCAGGAAGGCGGCGCGATCGCGCTGTTCCACACCGGCCAGACCGGCGTCGGCTCCGGCATGCCGGGCGGGATGGGCATGCGGCTGAAATACTCCAACCCGATGTACATGGACGATGTCGCCGCCGATTTCCCCGACATGAAGATCATCCTGGCGCATCCGTCTTTCCCCTGGCAGGAAGAGGCGCTGTCGGTGGCGACCCACAAGCCCAACGTCTACATCGACCTGTCGGGCTGGTCGCCGAAGTACTTCCCGCCGATCCTGGTACGCTACATCAACACCATTCTGCAGGACAAAATGCTGTTCGGCTCCGATTGGCCGGTGATCACGCCCGACCGTTGGCTGTCGGACTTCGCCAAGCTCGAGATCCGCGACGAGGTGCGGCCGAAGGTGCTTAAGCACAACGCCCGCAAGCTGCTGGGGATCTGATATCCTCCGTCATGACAAGCACCCGGGCCGGCGCTAAGCGCCGATCCGGGTACACCACGCAATGACGACCGAACCGAGGGCCCCGCCCATGACCATCAAGGCCGTCGTGTTCGATGCTTACGGCACGCTGTACGATGTTCAGTCCGTTGCAGCCATCACCGAGACGGAGTTTCCCGGATACGGCGAGCTGATCACGCAACTCTGGCGGATCAAGCAGCTCGAATATACGTGGCTGCGCTCGCAGATGGGGACTTACGAAGACTTTGGGGTCGTCACCCGGGATTCGCTCGCCTACACGCTCGACTGCATCGGCATCGAGGCGGGCGGCGGCGCGTTTGAGCGGATCTTCGCCAAATATCTCGATCTTGCGCTGTATCCCGAAGCGCTGTCGGCGCTGGATGCGCTCGCGCCCTGCAAGCGCGCGATCCTGTCCAATGGCAGCCACGATATGCTCGGCGCCCTCACCCGCAACACCGGGCTCGACCGCGTGCTCGACGACGTCATCAGCGTCGACGCCGCCAAGGTGTTCAAACCGCATCCGCATGCCTACGCGCTGGCCGAAGCACGGCTCGGCGTGGCGCCGCGCGAAATACTGTTCGTGTCGTCGAACCCTTGGGACGTGGCGGGCGCCAAGGCGTTCGGCTTCACCGTGGCCTGGATCGAACGCGTCAGCCGCGACGCGATGGCGCGCGAACTGCGGCGTCCAGGACCGCTGCCGCCGCAAACGCTGTTCAAGGCGCTGCGCACGCAGATGGATGTGCTCGGGTTCGAGCCAGACCATCGCATCGGCTCGCTGACGGCGCTGGCGGAGATCGTCGCGAGCCACTGAGATTTGCGCCGTAACGGGCTTTGCGGCATATCGGCTGCTCGGTTGCCGGCTCGAAGCGCCGGTTTTGAGGGGCCGCATGAGTCTTGAATCCGTCCGCGCCTGGTTCGCGCAACACGCACCCGACATCGCCGTTCAGGAATCGAAGATGAGTTCGGCCACCGTGCCGCTCGCCGCCGAAGCCTACGGCGTGCCGCCGGAACAGATCGCCAAGACGCTGTCGCTGCGCGTCGGCGAGCGCGTGGTCCTGATCGTCACCAGCGGTACGACGCGCCTCGACAACAAGAAGGCCAAGGCGCTGCTCGGCGGCAAGCCGAAGATGCTCGGCGTTCACGAAGTTGCTGATCTCACCGGCCACGAGGTCGGAGGCGTGTGTCCGTTCGGCTTGAAGGAGCCGCTTCCGATCTATTGCGACGTGTCCCTGCGACAATTCGACCTCGTGGTTCCGGCCGCCGGCTCGACCCACAGCGCGGTGCGGATCGCACCGCAACGGATGGCCGAACTGGTCGGCGCCGAATGGGTCGACGTTTGCGAAGCGCGCGATTGACAGCGATCTCGCTGATCGATCCACAGCCACATCCCTGTCGATTAGTCCGTACCAAACGGCCACAACGTAGTTTTGCAATGCGACATTTCATTTGCTTCGAAACAGGATCGGGCCGACGGGCTTGACATTGAGCGCTGCGCACTGGACGCTGTCGCCAACGAAAAAGATTACGGACCGCACACGCAAAAGACGGGAAAACCCGCGGGCGATGCGATCCATGCGGGGGGACAGATGCTGGGCAGATTGCTCGGTTACGCGTCGGCGTTGCTGGCCTGGATCGGCGGCATCGCGCTGGTGCTGATGATGCTACACATCGCAGCCGACGTCGTTGCTCGCTACATTTTCAATGCGCCGCTGCACGGGACGGTCGAGATCGTCTCCGCCTACTACATGGTCGCCGTGGTGTTTCTGCCGCTGGCGATGATCGAGCGTGCCAACGGCCACATCGTGGTCGAGCTCGCCACTCAGCATTTCCCGCGCCGGGTCCAGGACATGCTGATCGGCGTGGTCGCACTGGTGTCGGCGGCCTATTTCGGCGCCTTCGCCTGGCAGACCGGCGGCGACGCCATCAAGAAATATCAGATCGGCGAGCAGGCTCTCGGCACCGTGGCGGTGACGGTGTGGCCGACGCGGTTCTTCCTGCCGATCGGCTGCGGCATGATCGCTCTGGTCCTCGTCTACAAGGCGGCCCGATTGTTCAGAGGCGATCGGAAAGTGCTGCAGCCTCACGTCGCGCGCGAAGCAATCGAATAACAAGAAGCCGAGCGCAGGGGGACGCCGAAGATGGATGATCTGACGCTGAGCGGGGTCGTGCTCGGCCTGCTGATCGTGGCGATGCTGCTCCGGGTGCCGGTCGGCGTCGCACTCGGCGGTCTGTCGTTCGCCGGAATCTGGGCGATGCTCGGCCCGCGCGTGGCCTGGGGCACGCTGACGTCGATGCCTTACGATTTCATCTCGCACTGGACGCTGAGTTCGGTGCCGATGTTCCTGTTGATGGGCTACATCTGCTTCCACTCGCAGCTCACCGACGGGCTGTTCCGGGTGGCGCGAGCTTGGCTGTCGTGGATGCCGGGCGGATTAGCCGTGGCCTCGGTCGGCGCGGCCGCCGGCTTTTCGGCAGTCACCGGCTCGTCGCTCGCCTGCGCGGCCGCGATGGGACGGATCGCGATCCCCGAGATGCTGCGCAGCAAGTATCATCCCGGCCTTGCCGCCGGCACGGTCGCGGTCGCAGGCACCATCGGCTCGATGATCCCGCCGAGCATCCTGCTGCTGGTCTACGGTATCTACGCCGAACTGCCGATCAGCAAACTGTTCATCGCGGGCGTGGTGCCGGGACTGCTCACGGCCGCGCTGTACGCCGCGATGATCGTCACCCGGGTCAAGCTGAACCCGTCGCTGGCGCCGCGGATCGACGACAAGGTCACCTGGGCCGACCGCTTCGGTGCGTTCCGGGGAACGTGGCCGGTGTTGGTGCTGATCTTCGGCGTGTTCGGCGGCCTGTTCGGCGGCGTGTTCACCCCGACCGAAGCCGGCGGCATCGGCGCGTTGCTGGCGTTCGTGATCGGCTTCGCTCAGCGCACGCTGACCTGGGACAAGATCAAGCTCGCCATCACCGAGACGCTGGTGACCACCGGCTCGATCTTCATCATCGCGATCGGGGCGCTGCTGCTGACCCGATTCCTGGCGCTGTCCGGCTTCACCGATTTCATCTCGGGTGTCGTGATCGAGGGGCAGATCTCGCCGCTGATGCTGGTGCTCGGCACCATGGCGGTGCTGCTGTTCCTCGGCTGCTTTCTCGATCCGATCGGCATCATGCTGCTGACGCTGCCGGTGTTCCTGCCGGCGGTCGAGAAGCTGCACGTCGACCTGATCTGGTACGGCATTCTGCTGACCAAGCTGCTCGAAATCGGGCTGATCACCCCGCCGGTGGGTCTCAACGTCTTCGTCATCAAGGGCATCGTTGGCGACACCATTCCGATCGAGACGATCTTCCGCGGAATTCTGTGGTTTCTCGTCGCCGACCTGATCTGCGTCGCGCTGCTGGTCGCGTTTCCGCAGATCGCGACCTACCTGACCACGCTGATCAACTAGCCGGAGTAGCTCACGGACGCACCAAGGACGGCGACAAGCCGCACATCAAACCCACAGGGAGACACGACATGAAGGCAAAATGGATGGCCGCGACCGCACTGGCGTTCGCGCTCGCACTCGGCGCCTCCGGCAGCGCTTCGGCGGTGACGCTGAAGGCGGTGCACTATCTGTCGCCGAAGCACCCGGTCGGGCTCGGCTACGAGACCTTCGCCGAGGAGGTGAAGAAGAACACCAACGGCGAAGTCACCGTCCGCATCTTCCCGGCCGAATCCCTACTCGGCGCCAAGGCGATCTCCGACGGATTGCGCGATCAGGTCGCCGACGTCGGCTTCGCCACCATGAGCTACACCCCGTCGTATTATCCTTACGGCGTGATGCTCAACGATCTGGCGATGGTCGGTGAGAACGACATGGCGGCCGCGATGGCGATCACCGAGCTGTTCAACCTGCACTGCAAGCCGTGCCTTGCCGAATACACCAAGCAGAACCAGCTTTTCGGCAGCGGCATGAGCACCGCTCCCTACGTGCTGATCGCCAAAGGCGACATCAATTCGCTCGACAAGATCAAGGGCAAGAAGCTGCGCGCCGGTGGCGCGCTCTGGGACCGCTTCGCCAAATCGGTCGGCGCCACCGGCGTCAACGTGCCGTCGTCCGAAATGTACGAGACCTTGTCGCGCGGCATCATCGATGCCGCGGTCTATGCGGTCGGCGGCCTCAAGACCCACGGCCTTGCCGACACCGCCGGCCAGGTGGTGATGCTCAATCTCGGCTCGTTCCGCTCCGGCAATCTGTATTCGATCAACCTCGACACCTGGTCGAAGATGACAACGCCGCAGCGCGCCGGCGTCCTCAAGGCGATCCCGGTGGCGGTGGTCAAGACCGTCAACGAGTATCACGCCGGCGACAAGGCGGCGCTCGAGCTCGCCAAGGAGAAGAAGGTGCCGGTGGTCCAGCCGGACCCGGCGCTGCTCGCCGCGCGCAAGGACTTCGTCGAGAAGGATCTGCCCGGCATCATCGAGGCCGCCAAGAAGAAGGGCATCGAGAATGCCCAGGAATTCGTCGACAAGTACAAAGAGCTACTGGCGAAGTACGAAAAGCTGATCACGCCGATCGAGAACGATCCGAAGAAGCTCAGCGACATGTTCTACAACGAGGTCTACGCCAAGCTCGACCCGGCGACTTTCGGCGTGAAGAAGTAGCGACGAGACGTCGCTGCTCGCCCCAAACGCGAGGGGGCGGCCTTGCTGCGCGAGGCCGCCCCTTGTTTCAGTTGGCAAGTAAGGTGTCGTCCGCTCACCAGCGGCGCCAACCATGATGCCGCCAGTACGGCCGCGGACCGTAGAACCGCGGGCCATAATAGCGCGGGCCGTAGAAGCGCGGACCATAATAGCCGTAAGCGCCGTAGTAGTTCGGCCGCCACCAGCACCGGCCCCATTCGTTACAGACGTAGCGAACCTGGTCGACCTGGGCGGATGTGCTGCCGGCGACCTGCGCGGTGCCGGGAAGACCGTTCGGCATCGCCGCAGACGCGATGCCCGGAGCGAACGCGACCGCGCCCAGAGTGGCAGCGGCAGCAACGGCGAGTTTCAGTCTCATCGAACAACCTCCTTCGAACCGAGAACCATTGATCGGCCCTGAGCCTAGGAGGTCGCATCTGAACGGGCGCTGACGAGAGAGTTCATCTACATGAACTCTCGTTAAGGTGTGCGGCACAACTGGTTCGGCCGCAGCCGCTCACGCGGCCTCGCGCGTCTCTGCTCCGTCGCGATGAAGCGTGCGCAGGAAGTCGCGCACCGCATCGCCGAGCGAACGAGCCTGCTGCGCCAGCGTGCCGGATGCCGACATCGTCACCTCGGCGTGCTGTTCGGTCTCGGTGATGTTGCTGCCGACGCTTTGGATGTTCCCCGAGATGTCGCGAATGCCGGTGAACGCCTCTTCGATGTTGCGCGCGACTTCTTCGGTCGCCGCAGTCTGCGCCTCGACCGCAAGCGCGACCTGATGCGTGATATCGTCGACCTCGCCGATCGAGCGGCCGATCCCGGAAATCGCATCGACCGCCGCGCGGGTGGTCTCCTGCACTTCGGCGATGCTGCGCGAGATGTCGCGGGTGGCGTTGGCAGTCTGCTCGGCGAGCGACTTCACCTCCTGCGCCACCACCGAAAAGCCCCGCCCCGCTTCGCCGGCACGCGCCGCTTCGATCGTGGCGTTGAGCGCCAGCAGATTGGTCTGGGAGGCGATCTCTTCGATCAACTGCACGATCGTGCCGATCCGCTCGGTGGCGGTCGACAGGCTGCCGACGGTGTCTCGAGCGTGATCGGAGGCCGCCACCGCGGCCTGCGCGATCGCCGCCGAGCGATTGACGCTGCCGAGGATCTCGTTGGCCGAGGCGGTCAATTCGGCGGTCGCCGCCGCTACCGTCTCCATATTGGTCGAGGCCTGTTCGCTGGCCGCCGAGACCGCCATGGTACGGTCGCGCGTCGCGCTGACGCCGCGGCTGAGACTGCCGGCGGTCTCGCCCATATTGCTGGAGGCGGCGCCGACCGCATCGATCACCGTGCCGATCGCGGTCTCGAACTCTGCGGTGTTGGCGTTGAACGCCGCAACCCGAGTCTCGATCACCTGCATCGCCTCGTTGATGGTGCGGCTGGCGATCAGCAGCGAGCCGCGCAGGCCCTGCGGCAGGATGTGGCGATAGTATTTGTCGTCGCGGATCGCCGCCATCGCAGCGCTGGATTCGCGCACGAACGCGTCGCAGCGGTCGATCATGTCGTTGAAGCGATTCTGCAGGTCGAGCAGACGCCCACGATCGCGATGCCCGACCAACCGGGCCTCGAAGTCGCCGTCGGCGATGCGGCCGCAGACCTCGTCGATCTGGCTCAGCATGCGGTCCAGCCGCAGCAGCATCGCCGCGACGCCGGTGGCGCCGAGCAGCGACACGCCGAGGCCGATCTGCAACAGCAGCGGCATGCCGAGCACCATGCCCGCCGCCGCAGCCAAGGTCCCAGCGACGCAGGCGGCGAGGCAGAGACCTGCCCTAAAGAGAGAAGACGAGTTGATCATAAGAAATGTTCTTCGACTTGACGAAATCGATCAGGTGATGATGGCCGGCCGCCAGCGCATCCTTGCCGTTGCGGTGCCGTGATTCCTGCGCGAGCAGCTCGGCATAGACCGGCTCCAATGCGGCAACGACCCGGCGCTCCGGGACGCGGCGATTGGAGTGATAGCCGATCACGGTCCCGGCGGAGTCGAACGACGGCGTGATGTGAGCGAACACCCAGTAATGATCGCCGGCCTTTGTCATGTTCTTGACGTAGGCGAAGATCTCGCGCCCTTCGGCGAGGGTATCCCACAGCAGCTTGAAGACACAACGTGGCATGTCAGGATGTCGCACGATCGAGTGCGGCTGACCGAGCAGTTCGGCTTCGCTGTATCCGCAGATGTCGATGAACACCTGATTGGCGTAGGTGATGCGTCCCTTCAGGTCGGTCTTGGACACGATAATGTCGTCGGCGTCGAAGAACACTTCAACGCCAGTGGGCTTGACGGAAGAGGTCACGGCGAAATCCGGTTCAGCGGCTGAAGAAGACTTGCGCGGACACTGATCAACGCCCCGGTCCCGCCACGCAAAGCTACGAGGCAGGTCTTAATAGTTAGTTCGCCCAACTAGCGACCGAACCGCCCAATGCAGGCAATGAACAGTGAGGTGTTTCGATCATCCATTCGATCGTTCGGCATACTATCAACTCACGTTGTAGTATTTTCCCTGACAAGAACGAATCGTCCGTCCGGGCTTCACCGTTTATCGTTCTGGCGACGACCGACGCCTGCGATGAGAAGGAATGCAACGACCAGACTGGCGACGTTCAACGCCCAAACCCTCACGGACGTGACCGGCCATCCGAAGCCGCTGACCATCACCACGCTGAGAACAGCCGCGATGATGACCGCGGCAGCGCCGGCCCCAGCGAGGCGTCCGACATCCCTTCGCGATAACTTCGGCATCGGCCATTTGGGCATCTAGGGACGTCCGTATGTGAGGGCTTGGCCAGGCTCGTCTGGCGGCGCAGGCGCCGCGGCAATTTGGGGCAGGCCATACACCCCAACGCGGTGCGCGGGACTGAGTTCCATAACCGAAACCGACCGTCTCGTTGCCGACGAGCAGGCTCGGCTTCGCCCAACCGATTCTTAAGATCCGGTTGCTAAATCAAGCCGATGCCGCGTCGGGGCCGACACGGCCGGTTCGGGGAAGCGCTTTGGCCGTTATGGACTCTCCACCAGCAACGCCCCTGGCGGCGCTGAAAGCGCGCCTTGCCTCCCTGTTCGGCGGCTCGAACGAAGCCTCGCTCACCAACCGGCTCGCCGGTACCATTTTCCTCATTCGTGTCATCAGCGCTGGCCTCGCCTACGGAGCGCAGATCCTGCTGGCACGCTGGATGGGCGGGTCGGATTACGGCATCTACGTCTACGTCTGGACCTGGGTGCTGCTGCTCGGTTCGATGCTGGACTTCGGCATTTCCGCCTCGGCGCAGAAGATCATTCCAGAGTATCGCGCGCGCGGCGAGCTCGACCGGTTGCGCGGCTTCCTGTCCGGCAGTCGCTGGGGCACGTTGGCCGCCTCCAGCGTGGTGTCGCTGCTGCTCGCCGCGCTGGTATGGGCGCTGTCGCCGCTGATCGGCGACGCCACCGTCCTGCCGCTGTATCTCGGCTGTCTGACGCTGCCGGCCTTCGTCGTCGCCAACACCCAGGACGGCATCGCCCGGTCGCACGACTGGATGCGGCTCGGGCTGATGCCGCAGTTCATCATCCGCCAGGCGCTGATCATCGGTTTCACGGCCGGCCTGTTCGTGCTCGGTTTCGAACTCGGCGCGGTTGCGGCGATGGCGGCAAGCTGTGCGGCGGTCTGGATCGCCATGCTCGGCCAGATGGTCGCGCTCAATCGCCGACTCGCCGGCCACATCCCGGCTGGCCCAAGCGCCTATGACGTCCGTGGCTGGCTCGCCACCTCGCTGCCGATCCTGCTGGTGGAGAGTTTCTATCTGCTGCTGTCCTACACCGACGTGCTGGTGCTGCAGCAGTTCAGCACGCCGGAAGAGGTCGGCATCTACTACGCGGTGGTCAAAACGCTGGCGCTGGTCTCTTTCGTTCACTACGCGATGTCGGCGAGCACAGCGCACCGCTTCACCGAATATAGCGTAGCTGGCGACAACGTGAGGCTGGCCGCCTATGTCCGTCACGCAATTCAGTGGACGTTCTGGCCGTCGCTGGCGGCCACGCTAGCGCTGCTGGCGCTCGGCAAGCCGCTGCTGTGGCTGTTCGGACCGCAGTTCACCACTGGCTACGGCATCATGTTCGTCGCCGCGATCGGCCTGATGGTCCGCGCCGCGATCGGTCCGGTCGAGCGCCTGCTCAACATGCTCGGCCACCAGCACATCTGCGCCCTCGCCTATGCGCTGGCGTTCGCGGTGAATCTGGCGTTGTGCCTGATCCTGGTCCCCCGTTTCGGCGGCTACGGCGCCGCCGCCGCGACGTCCGCGGCTCTGACCTTCGAGACCGTGCTGCTGTTCTGGATCGTCCGCAAACGCCTCGGCCTGCATGTGCTGGCGTTCGGCCGCAAAGGCTAGTTCAAGTGGTCGGCGCGCTGCTGACCAGCTCACCACCTCGTGCTATAGTTTCATCATGAGCGCGGACAACCTCGAGGCTTTGATCAAGCGGGCAGAATCCTGGCCGGAAGCGGCGCGGGAGGAACTGGCCGCGGTGGCCCGCGAGATCGAAAGCGAGCTTCAGGCAGACTGCTATCACGCAAGTGCCGAAGAGCTGCGGATCATCGACGCTGCGGCCGCAGCTCTCGACGCGGGCGAGCAGGCCACGGACGACGAAATTCGAGCTGCGTTCGCCAAGTTTGGGCGATGAAGGTCGTCTACTCCCGGCAGGCTCTCGCCGACCTCGACCAGATCTCCGCCTATTACGGCCAGCACGCAAGCCCGAGAGTTGCCCGATCGATCGGCGCGCGGATCGAAAACGTGATCGCTCGGATCGCATCGGCTCCCGATGCGGCGCCCAAAGTCACACAACGTCCAGACGTTCGATCGGCAGCCGTGGTGCGCTATCCGTTTCGGGTCTTCTATCGCGTGCGAGACTCCAAGATCGAGATCCTGCACATCCGTCACACGGCGCGAGCGCCGATGCAGCAGAGCGATTAGTCGCCCTACTCATTGACCAAAGTCGTCGCCCGGCTTGACCGGGCGACCAAGTACCCCAGATACGAAATGCTCTGCATACTGAATCCTCCGCTTTCGCGGAGGATGACGTCGGTGGTGGGTCAGACGCTTACGCCCCGCGCAGGCGCGAAAGCTGTTGGTGCGCCTTACGCCGCAGTCCAGCCGCCGTCCATCGACAGGTTAGCGCCGGTGATCTGGCTGGCGTCGTCGCCGCAGAGATAGACCGCGAGGGCGGCGACCTGTTCTGGCGTGACGAACTGTTTGGTCGGCTGAGCGGCAAGCAGGACGTCGTTGATCACCTGCTCCTTCGTCAGGCCGCGCGCCTTCATGGTGTCGGGAATCTGCTTCTCGACCAGCGGTGTCCAGACGTAGCCCGGCGAGATGCAGTTGCAGGTGATCTTGTGGGTGGCCAGCTCCAGCGCCACGGTCTTGGTCAGGCCGGCGATGCCGTGCTTGGCGGCCACATAGGCCGACTTGAACGGCGACGCGACCAGCGAGTGCGCCGAGGCGGTGTTGATGATGCGGCCCCAGCCGCGCTTCTTCATCCCCGGCACCGCGGCGCGGATGCCGTGGAACGCCGACGACAGATTGATGCCGATGATCGCGTCCCACTTCTCGATCGGAAAATCCTCAATCGGCGAGACGAACTGGATGCCGGCGTTGTTGACCAGGATATCGACCGAGCCAAAGGTGATTTCACCGAGCTTGATCATCTCGGCGATCTCGACGGGCTTCAGCATGTCGGCCGGCGAATACACCGCTTTCACGGCGAATTCCGTCTCGATCGCCTTGCGCTCCTTCTCGATCGCGTCCGCTTCGCCCATGCCGTTAATCACGACGTTGGCGCCGGCCTTGGCGAAGGCGCGCGCATAGCTGAGCCCGATGCCCGAGGTCGAGCCGGTCACGACCGCGGTTTTGCCTGTCAGATTCGTCATCATCCGCTCCTGTTCGCGGGGTTGAGAAAGCGGCGCAGAACAGGCCGCTTATTCGAATGCATCCCGGGTGAGGTCCCAGGTCACCATGGTCTCGCCGTCCTGCGGCGCGCGTTGCCAGCTCTGGTCGCGCATCGAGACGTAGACGTCCTGCTCGCCGGCCTTCCAGTGCTCGGTCATGTTCAGCCGGGAGAAATCGTAGTCCTTCGACGACGCCTCATAGTCCCGTTTACGATAAATCAGATGCACGACCGTGACGGCATTCTCCTGCGCCGCCTGATGCAGGATGGCGTAGGCCGGATCGTCGCGTAATTCCGCAGGCAGCCGGTCGATCAAATCCCGCAGCGCCGTGCGGGCATTGTGGATCATCTTGTTCTTGTCGGTATTCAGCCGGGTACGGCTGGAATAGCGGATGTCCTTCTCGCGCTCGGCAGCCTCCAGCAGCGTCTCCGGCAGACGGCCGCGCGAGCTGAAAAGATCCACCTGAAAGATCAGCAGATTCTCGCGTTGCTCGCAGTCGAGCACGTAATCCAGCGGCGTATTCGAAGCGACGCCGCCGTCCCAGTAATACTCGCCGTCGATCTCGATCGCTGGAAACCCCGGCGGCAGCGCAGCCGACGCCATGATGTGCTCGGGGCCGATGGTCTGCTTGGTGGTATCGAAGTAAACGAAGTTGCCGGTGACGATGTTGACCGCACCGACACTGAGCCGGATACCGTTATTGTTGAGCCGATCAAAATCCACCAGCCGCTCCAGCGTCGACCGTAGCGGCGCGGTATCGTAATAGCTCAGACTAGACGGCTTGCCCGACGGCAGCAGATGCGTCGGCGGAAACCGCGGCGTGAAGAATCCGGGCACACCGAAGGTCGCGATCATCGCCGCCGAGGCCTCGTTGAACAGCGAATGCACATGATCGTCGTGCAGCAGCGGCTGCCACGGCACCGGCGAGGACGCCATCTCCCAGAATTGCTTCAGCTTCTCGACGCGCTGCTCGCGCGGATTGCCGGCGATGATCGCCGCATTGATGGCGCCGATCGAAATTCCGGCGAGCCATTGCGGTTCGAAATCGTGATGGCACAGCGCCTGATAGGCACCGGCCTGATACGCGCCGAGCGCGCCGCCGCCCTGCAGCACCAGCACGCGGCGCGCATCGCACGGCCTCCCGGCCTTTCTGTGAGGTGTTTGGTCCATCCGGTTGGTTGCACCCTCGAGCAGACGCCGGCAACTTGGCGGGGCGCAGCGCCTGCGTCAATCGCGCCAACGTCGGGGCGCGATCACGCCCGGTTTATCGTGGTGTGTCGGTGGAGGCGAGAATCATGGTCCAGAACACCTTGTATTTGGTGCCCGGCGCATAACTCGCGGCGATACCGATCCGGTCGACGCCGTTCTTCAGCATGTTGGCGCGATGCGGCGGCGAATCCCGCCAGCCCGAAAACGCTTCCGCCAGCGTGTGATAGCCGGCCGAGACGTTCTCGACCGCGATCGCCGCCGGATAGCCGGAGGAGTTCAGCCTCTGCGCCAGCGGCGCCTTGACGTCGTGGTCGAGCTTGTTGCGTCTCGCCATGGTCGAGGACTGGTCCTCGGCGAGCTTGGTCAGCGCCGGATCCACCGTGACCGGACCAAGGCCGTTGTTCCGGCGATATTGCGAGATCATCGTGGCCGCCGCGGCGACATCGACCCGGGCGCCTTCGCGCGCCATGCTCTGATACATCGACGGCGTATCGACCGACGGCGCGACATCGCCGGTACAGCCTGCCAGCACCAACAGGCCGAGAACGGCCATCACCCCGCGAAACATTGTGCAGATTCCCCATTCGCGCGCGATCGGCACCGCCGGCCCGTCACCGGCTCACGCCGCGCCGGGCAGTTGTTGCACGTCAACAGTGGCTGAATGGTGAAGATGCCGCAGGCCGCAAACGCGAGTCACGGCCCCCAAACGACAACGGCCCGGACTTGCGTCCGGGCCGTGAGCAGTCGCCGTGGAGGTTCAGGCGGCGGCCGCCGACTTCGAGGTGGGGACCGACGAAATCGTCTTCAGAACCTGGGAAGCGATCTGGTAGGGGTCGCCCTGGGAGTTCGGGCGGCGATCCTCAAGATAGCCCTTGTAGCCATTGTTGACGAACGAGTGCGGAACGCGGATCGACGCGCCGCGATCCGCGATACCGTAGGAGAACTTGTTCCACGGCGCGGTCTCGTGCTTGCCGGTGAGCCGCATGTGGTTGTCCGGACCGTACACCGCGATGTGGTCGTCGAGGTTGGCCTCGAACGCCTTCATCATCGCTTCGAAATACTCCTTGCCGCCGACTTCGCGCATGTAGGCGGTGGAGAAATTGCAGTGCATGCCCGAGCCGTTCCAGTCGGTGTCGCCGAGCGGCTTGCAGTGGAACTCGATGTCGATGCCGTACTTTTCGGTGAGGCGCAGCATCAGGTAGCGCGCCATCCACATCTGGTCGGCGGCGGTCCTCGATCCCTTGCCGAACACCTGGAACTCCCACTGGCCCTTCGCCACTTCGGCGTTGATGCCTTCGTGGTTGATGCCGGCGGCGAGGCAGAGGTCGAGATGCTCTTCGACGATCTGGCGCGCGACGTCACCGACGTGCTTGTAGCCAACGCCGGTGTAGTACGGACCCTGCGGCGCCGGATAGCCGGCATCGGGGAAGCCGAGCGGGCGGCCGTTCTTGTAGAAGAAGTATTCCTGCTCGAAGCCGAACCAGGCACCTTCGTCGTCCAGGATGGTGGCGCGGGTGTTGGTCGGATGCGGGGTGACGCCGTCCGGCATCATCACTTCGCACAGAACCAGGATGCCGTCCTTGCGAGCAGCGTCCGGGTACATCGCGACGGGCTTCAGCACGCAGTCCGAGCTGTGGCCTTCGGCCTGCATCGTGGACGAGCCGTCGAATCCCCACAGCGGAAGCTGCTCGAGCGTCGGATAGACCTCGAATTCCTTGATGGTCGTCTTGCCGCGCAGGTTCGGCGTCGGCTTGTAGCCGTCCAGCCAGATGTACTCGAGCTTGTACTTGGTCATGCGGTCCTCTCGTTGGAGATGCCATCGGCGTTCGGCCCGATGGCGGACGCGGAACCGCACCCGGCGGCCTTCGGTCCAGCCGAGATGAAGCATTTAATATGCCAGACTGAGCCAAATCGCCGCAGGCACGGCAGCGGCTGCAAGACAGCAACCTGGGCGCGAAAAGCCCGATCGATCGATCGCCGGCCATTTGCGCCAAAACGCCCGAATGATCCGTATTCCCCCGCATTCGCAGCGGTGAACAAAATTAACCACTCGGGCGCACGATTTTCTCGGAGGTGGAAAGCGCAACCAAGCCATCCCGGTCGCGTTGCACCAAACAAGTGCCGAGTTCATCAGCAGGCGACTGAATGCGCAAAGAAGCGCCAATCACTGGTTCTTCATTGATCATTTTGCCTGCACGCCAAGCAACCAAGTTATGATCCATTGCGACGCGCGGTCTGGCCGCTCGTCGAGTCAGCTTCATCGACCCGAAGGAGAGAAAGGAGAGATCGCGTGAGTAGCCTGAATCAGACCTCCGCCAAGATCTACCAGTTCCCGGTCGGCGGCCGGGATGGAGCCAACCGCACGGCGCTGCCGAGCAGCGAAGCGGCCTCAAATCCGGCGAATATTCTGACCTGCTCGAGCTGGTATCACGAGATCGCGATGCTCGAAGAGCAGTCGACCAAGCGGCCATGATACCGCAACTTGCGGGGCGATGCCGCCGCGACCATCGCAGCGACTGACGAAGGGCCGGCGCACGCGTTCGGCCCTTTTTGCTGCGCGAGGATCCCGTCAGACGCCGAAGATCGACCAGCCCATCCGCTTGGTCAGCATCTCCAGCGCGACCCGGCCGAGATGAGAGTTGCCGGCGGCATCGAGACCCGGCGCCCATACCGCGATCGAGGCCTTGCCCGGCGCCACCGCCAACACGCCGCCACCGACGCCGCTCTTACCCGGCAGGCCGACCCGGTAGGCGAACTCACCCGAGCCGTCATAATGACCGCAGGTCAGCATCAGCGCGTTGATACGCCGGGCGCGTTCGTTGGACACGACGTTGTGGCCGGTCGACGGGTTCTGGCCGCTGTGCGCCAGGAAACGCCCGGCCATCGCCAGTTGACGGCAGCTCATCGCGATCGCGCAATGGTGGAAATAGACTCCGAGCGTGTACTCGACCGGATTGTCCAGCACCCCGAACGACTTCATGTAGTTGGCGAGTGCGGCGTTGCGAAAGCCGGTGCGCTGCTCGGATTTCGCCACCGCTTCATCGATCGCGATCGAGGAATCGCCGGCCAGGAACTGCATGAAGCGCAGGATCTCGCCGAGCGCCTCGCGCGGTTGATGCCCGGACAGGATCAGATCGGTAACGGCGATCGCGCCGGCATTGATGAACGGATTGCGCGGGATGCCGCGTTCGTGTTCGAGCTGCACGATCGAGTTGAACGCCGATCCCGACGGCTCGCGACCAACTCTGTGCCACAGCCGGTCGCCGGCCTTGCCGAGTGCCAGCGTCAGCGTGAACACCTTCGAAATGCTCTGGATCGAAAACGCCACGTCGGCGTCGCCGGCAGCCGCGATATGGCCGTCGGCTGCGATCACTGCGAGGCCGAACGCCTTCGGATCGACCCGCGCCAGCTCCGGGATGTAGCTCGCCACCTCGCCGCGGTCCGCCCGCTGGGCCATCTCGTCGGCGATTTCGGCAACGACACGGTCGAGAAGTTGATTGTTCATGGCGGCGCATTTGATGCAAAGCGCGCACCAGGTCAACGGCGGCGTGATGGTCGATGCCTCCCCCCGTCATTGCGAGCGAAGCGAAGCAATCCAGACGCCACGCGTGCGGCCTCTGGATTGCTTCGTCGCTACGCTCCTCGCAATGACGGCGTGGAGAACTGCGGCTTAACTGGCCGACGTCAGATGCCGCTGGCGGCGGAGCTGGAGCGCGCTGCGGTGACCGTCTCCGGTCGGTTGATAGAACTCGGTGTAGCGATGCGTCGCTTCGCGGAAGGCGTGTGCATCGGCTTCCTTCTTAACGTCGAGCGCGTCGAAGCCATTGCGGACCAGAAAAGTGAACTGATCGCGCAGCACCTGCCCGGTGGCGCGCAGCTCGCCGCGATAACCATAGACCTCGCGCAGCCGCCGCGCCTGGCTATGGGCGCGGCCGTCCTTGTAGGTCGGAAACACCAGCGCGATCAGCGCCAGCCGGTCGAGCCAGGGCTTCAGCTCGGCGACGTCACGGTTGTTCGGCCAGACCACGCCGAGCGGGCTGTTGCGCGCCACCAGCCGCTCGGGATCGGCCAGCAAGCGCGTAGCCAAGATCAGCACCGGACCGGCGGCCGGCAACTCTGCGTCGTCGGCCAAAGCGACGAACTCGTCGGTCGCGATCTGTCCGTTCCTAACGAGTGGCATAGACGCGCTCCTTGAAGGGTTCGACGCCGAGCCGCTTGACGGCGTCGACGAACAACTCGTCCGGCCGCTGCCGCAGGCTGAGATAGGCCTCGACAATATCCTCGATCACATCGGCGACTTCACCGTAAGGCACCGCCGGGCCGATCAGAACGCCGAGTTCGGCGCCCTCGTCGGCGCGGCCGCCGATGGTGATCTGATAGAACTCCTCGCCGTTCTTCTCGACGCCGAGAATGCCGATGTGGCCGACGTGATGATGGCCGCAGGCGTTGATGCAGCCGGAGATGTTGATGTGCAGCCGCCCGATCAGCGCCGCGGTGTCGGGATTGGCGAAGCGCCGCGACAGCTCCTGGGCGATCGGGATCGACCGTGCATTCGCCAGCGAGCAGTAATCGAGCCCCGGGCAGGCAATGATGTCACTGACGAGACCGACATTCGGCGTGGCGAGACCGTGCTTGTCGAGCGCGGCCCACAGCGCCGGCAGGTCGCGCTTGGCGACGTGCGGCAGCACCAGATTTTGTTCGTGACCGACCCGGATCTCACCGAACGAGTAGGTGTCGGCAAGATCGGCAACCGCGTCCATCTGCTCCGCCGTGGCGTCGCCGGGCGGTCCGCCCGCGGGCTTCAGCGACAACGTGACGATGGCATAGCCGTCCTGACGATGCGGCGCGACCGAGTTGCCGCGCCACGCTTCGAACCGCGCATCGCCGGCCGCGGCGCGCAGCTCGTCCGGTTCGGCCGGCAGCTTTTCATAGGCCGGATAGATGAAGCGCGAGCGAATGTCCTCGATCATCTCGTCGTCGAGCGTGAGCGGCCCGTCGGCAATCTCGGCCCATGCCTGCTCCACCTCGGCGGCGAACTTCTCGACGCCGAGCTCGTGCACCAGGATCTTGATCCGCGCCTTGTAGATGTTGTCGCGGCGTCCGTACTGATTGTAGACGCGCAGCACGGCCTCGATGTAGCTGAGGATGTCGCGACCCTTCACGAAGGGCTTGATGGTCTTGCCGATGAACGGCGAGCGGCCGAGCCCACCACCGACCAGCACTTCGAAGCCGGTTTCGCCGGCGTCGTTCCTGACGAGCTTCAGGCCGATATCGTGGATCTTGATCGCGGCGCGGTCGTGATCGGACGCCGTGATGGCGAACTTGAACTTGCGCGGCAGGAACGAGAATTCCGGATGCAGCGCGGTGTGCTGCCGCAGGATTTCGGCCCAGACCCGCGGGTCCTCGATCTCTCCCGGCGCGACGCCGGCCCACTGATCGGCAGTGACGTTGCGGGTGCAATTGCCCGAGGTCTGCATCGCGTGAATGCCGACCTCGGCGAGCTCAGCGAGCGCATCGGGCAGATCGGCGAGCGCGATCCAATTGAACTGGATGTTCTGGCGCGTGGTGAAATGGCCGTAGCCCCGGTCGTAGGTCCGCGCGACATGCGCCAGCTTGCGGAGCTGTTCGGAGGACAGCGTGCCGTAGGGAATGGCGACGCGGAACATGTAGGCGTGGAGTTGCAGATACACGCCGTTCATCAGCCGCAGCGGCTTGAACTCGTCCTCGGTCAGTTCGCCATTGAGGCGGCGGCGCACCTGATCGCGGAATTCGTCGACGCGCTCGTGGACGATGGCACGGTCGATCTCGTCGTAAGCATACATGGAACAGCCCTCAAGCCCGAGCGGGCAGCGCGATGGTGACGCCGTTACGGCGGATTTTTTCGCGCAGATTTCCTGGAGCGACGGCACCGTCCGCGCCGATCTCGACCGGCGCGATGTAGGCGCCGACGGCGCCGATATCGTCGGCGGTCGCAGCGGCAAGCAGCGCGCGCGCCGGGTCGGCCTCGCGTACGATCGCAGCGTCGGCCAGATCGGTCGACCAGCCGTTCGTTGCGGTCCGGTAGATCACCACGCCGTCGGTCGTGCGGTTGGCGGTCACCACCGAGGGGCCGGTGATCTTGATCTTCTGTTGCAGCGGGGACGTCATTCGGCGGCCATCTGATAGGTCGAGACGAGTTGTAGGAGTTGTTGCTGGCGCCACGGCGCCGAGTGGGTGACGACATCGCCGATCACCAGAAGCGCCGGACCGCCTTCGACCCGCTCGACCAGCGCAGGCAGATCGTCGAGCACGCCGACCGCCGCAACGGCGTCCGGCCGTGTCACGCGCGCGAACACGCCGACCGGGGTATCGGCAGCGCGGCCAGCCGCGAGCAAAGCCTGGCGAATCGTCGGAGCGGCGCTCATGCCCATGTAGACCACCACGGTCATCTTCTGGTCGGTCAGCGCCGACCAGTCGACCGTCTCGGCGTCTTTGGCCTTGTGCGCGGTGAGGAAGGTGATGCGCAGCGCTTCGTGCCGATAGGTCAGCGGCACTTCGAACTGCGACGCCGCACCGAACGCCGCGCTGATGCCCGGCACCACCGCATAGGACACGCCGGCTTCGCGCAGCGCTTCGACTTCTTCGCCGCCGCGGCCGAACACGAATGCATCGCCGCCTTTCAGCCGCACCGCGCGCTGGCCGGCGCGGGCGGCTTCGATCAGCAGCGCGTTGATCGCCTCCTGACCGATACCCGGCTGACCAACGCGGCGGCCGACCGGCACGCGCTTGGCGTCGCGGCGGATGCGATCGAGAACCTCCGGAGAAACCAGCTCGTCGTAGAACACCACGTCGGCGTCCGACAGCGCCCGCAGCGCCTTCAGCGTCAGCAGATCAGGGTCACCCGGTCCGGCGCCGACCAAGGTGACATGGCCGTCGGCCCGGCGGCCGAGCGAATGCCGCGCGTAGTCGGTGGCGTCGTCGATCGTCTTCAGCTCGGTCTCGGCCTCGGTCAGCCGCCCCTCGAGCACCGCGCGGCCGATCGGGCCGTCGACGACGCGCTCCCAGAACCGGCGGCGCAGCGGAAACTCAGCGATCCGCGCCTTGATCGGGGCCCGCCAGCGGCCGATCAGCGCCGCCAGATCGCCGATCCGCGCCGGCAGCACGGTCTCGATCAATTCGCGAACGCGGCGCGCCACAACCGGCGACGTACCGCCGGTACCGATCGCCACCACGACATCGCCGCGATCGACGATCGCGGGGAAAATGAAGGTCGAATGCGACAGCTCGTCCATGACGTTGACCGGCACACCGAGCGCCCGGGCTTTTGCCGCGAGCGGAGCGGCGAGATCGCCGGCCCCCGCGCACAGCAGCGCAATCGCACCGGTGAGGTCGGCGTGCAGCGGCTCGCCGTCCTGAAAGCTCACCTGCGACCGCTCGGCCTCGGTCAGGCTGGCCAGATCGCGATCACCGTCGGTCGCATACCAGCGGATCGAAGCGCCGGCGCCAAGCAGGAGCCGCAGCTTGGCCCGCGCCATCTCGCCGGCGCCCACCAGCACCACGGGCCCTGCCGCCAGATCCAGAAACACTGGAAGAAATCGCATGTTCGCTCCGTCGCCCTACTCGGCCTGTTTAGAATTATTTTCTCCACGAGACCGACACAACCCATCGATGAAGAAAATCATTCCGTTTCATTGGCGATCCGCTGGAGAGAAATTCCGCCCCCTGCAGCGGCGTTCGGGAGACTGTGGTTCTCGCGGACGGCCCTGCCGTGCTGGGCGAGCAAACCTCGTGCCGCCGATTTTATGATTCCAAACGCGGCACGCTCGGGGCTCGACCGTATCGCGCGCCACGAACCACGACGTCCGTGATGGATCGAAAGCCCCGTCACGGCGGTCAGGCCTTCTCTTTTGGCGACCTTTGACGCTAAAAGGAGCACCCGGCGCCGCCAAGCGGCGATCGGTCATTTTGACCCCTGAAAAGGCGCCCACGCGCCGTTTTCTCGCGAGACATCCAAAAATGAATCGTATTGACGCCCACGGCTTGAAAATCGCGCCCGTCCTGTTCGACTTCATCGCCAAGGAGGCCGCGCCGAAGACCGGGGTAGACCCCGACGCATTCTGGGCCGGGCTCGCCGCGATCCTGCGCGACCTGACGCCGAAGACCCGCGCGCTGCTGAAGACGCGCGACGATCTGCAGGCCAAGATCGACGCTTGGCATCTCGCCAACAAGGGCAAGAAGCAGGACATGGCGGCCTACACCGCGTTCCTGAAGGAAATCGGCTACCTGCAGCCGGAGCCGGCGACCGCCGCAGTCGAGACCGCCAATGTCGATGAAGAAATCGGCAAGCTGTGCGGCCCGCAGCTCGTGGTGCCGCTGTCGAATGCGCGCTACGCCCTGAACGCCGCCAATGCGCGCTGGGGTTCGCTGTACGACGCGTTTTACGGCACCGACGCGATTCCGCAGGAAGCCACCCAGGCCAAGGGTTACGACAAGGCCCGCGGCGACAAGGTGATCGCCAAGGCCAAGGCGTTCCTCGACGAGGCTGCGCCGCTCGCCGCCGGCAGCCACAGCGATGTCACCGGCTACAGCGTGATCTCCGGCCAGCTCTCCGCCAAGCTGAAAGATGGCAACGCCACCGGCCTGAAGAAGCCGGCCCAATTCGCCGGTTACAATGGCGACGCCGCGTCGCCGACCGCCGTGCTGCTGGTCAACAACGGCCTGCACATCGAGATCAAGATCGACCGCACCAACACTATCGGCAAGGACGATCCGGCCGGCGTCGCCGATCTGATCATCGAGTCCGCAGTGTCGACCATCCTCGACATGGAAGACTCGGTCGCCGCGGTCGACGCCGACGACAAGGTGCTGATTTATCGCAACACCCTCGGCCTGATGGACGGCACGCTGTCGGAAAGCTTTGAGAAGGGCGGCAAGACCGTCACTCGTGCGCTCAACGGCGACCGCACCTACACCGCGCCGGACGGCAAGGAAATCTCGCTGCACGGCCGCAGCCTGCTGCTGATGCGCAACGTCGGCCATCACATGTGGACCGATGCGGTGCTCGACAATAAAGGTCAGGAGATTCCGGAGGGCTTCCTCGACGCCGCGGTGTCGGGCCTGATCGCGATCCACGATCTCAAGCACCTCGGCAAGACCCGCAACAGCCGCACCGGCTCGGTCTACATCGTCAAGCCGAAGATGCACGGCCCGGATGAAGTCGCCCTCACCGTCGAGCTGTTCGGCCGCGTCGAAGAGATGCTCGGCCTGACCGCGAACACCCTGAAGGTCGGCATCATGGACGAGGAGCGCCGCACCACGGTGAACCTCAAGGCCTGCATCCAGAACGCGTCGAAGCGGATCTGCTTCATCAACACCGGCTTCCTCGACCGCACCGGCGACGAGATCCACACCTCGATGGAAGCGGGCCCGATGATCCGCAAGAACGAGATGAAGGCGCAGCCCTGGATCAAGGCCTACGAAGACTGGAACGTCGACACCGGTCTGGTCGACGGCCTGCCCGGCCATGCCCAGATCGGCAAGGGCATGTGGGCGGCCCCCGACAAGATGGCCGACATGCTGACACAGAAGATCGGCCACCCGCAGGCCGGCGCTACCACCGCCTGGGTGCCGTCGCCGACCGCTGCGACGCTGCACGCCCTGCACTACCACCAGGTCGACGTGATCGCTCGCCAGCAGGAACTCGCCAAGGGCGGTCCGCGCGCCAAGCTCGAAGACATCCTCACCATCCCGGTGTCGAACTCGAACTGGGCGCCGGACGACGTCCGCCAAGAGATCGACAACAACTGCCAGGGCATCCTCGGCTACGTGGTGCGCTGGATCGATCAGGGCGTCGGCTGCTCCAAGGTGCCGGACATCCACGACGTCGGCCTGATGGAAGACCGCGCCACGCTGCGCATCTCCAGCCAGCACCTCGCCAACTGGCTGCATCACGGCGTCGTCACCAAAGACCAGGTGCTCGACTCGCTGAAGCGGATGGCGGTGGTGGTCGATAAGCAGAATGAAGGCGATGCGCTGTACCGGCCGATGGCGCCGGACTTCGACGGCGTGGCGTTCGAGGCTGCCTGCGACTTGATCTTCAAGGGCCGGGCGCAGCCGAACGGCTACACCGAGTTCATCCTGCATGAACGCCGCCGCGAGGCGAAGGCCGCGCACCTGGAAACGGTGCGCTGAGCAGGCGACACTTGTTACTTCGTCGTCACGAAGCCTCCCCCCGCAAGGGGGAGGCTTTTTGCTTTGGTAGCTCATTACTTACGTTCGATTTCAAGCGTGCCCGAGGCCGATTTCTGGTGACCGCTTGCCGCACCGAAAGCCGGAACCATCCTCCAAGCTCCCCGTTGAACGGCATGCAAACACTGGAGGACAAGATGGACTGGAATCGCGTGGAAGGTAACTGGAAGCAGTTCAAGGGCAACGTCAAGGAGAAGTGGGGCAAGCTCACCGATGACGATCTCGACGTGATCGAAGGCCGCCGCGACCAGCTCGAAGGCAAGCTGCAGGAGCGCTACGGTTACGCCAAGGACCAGGTCCGCAAGGACGTCGACGACTGGTTCTCCAACCTGAAGTAATCGGCCTCACAGGTCGACGTACACAAGCCCCGGCGCGAGCCGGGGCTTTTTGATTTGAATGGCATTTCAGAAATCGAATGCCGACAAGCCGCAGAAAAAAGAACGGCCGGGCAAAATGCCCGGCCGGATCGATGACTTAGAATACCGCCAGATATTTCAGCAGCGACACGACGCCGATGATGATGACGACGATCCGTGCGATCTGTTTGGCGCGACCATCCAATGGCAGCATGTTGATCAGGTACAGCACCAGAATGATGACGAGAAATGTAATTAGAATTCCAATCAGGACACTCATTTTTCCTAGCTCCAACCCGCGATTATTCCGCTTGGGTCAATCGCCGAGAAGCTCATCGGTTCCCGCCTCGGAACTGACGTCCGCACCTTCGCCGCCTGCATCGCGCCTGATTGCAACCAGAAGCGTGCCGCAGAGCTCGGGTTTGTCGTCCCCTCTCAGTCATCTCCATCTCGATTGTCGTCCCCGCGAAGGCAGGGCCCAAGTCTTACAGGAGCTTTTACGAGCCTCGAGCGATGGATCAGGTGCTCTGGGACGGGGCCTCCGGACGATGACTTCAGGGATGGGAGCACCGGTGCCGCTTTCGATCTCATAGCCAGGGCCAACCACAATTCTCGGTCTCGCGCCCTAGCGAGCCGAGGTTTGTAACCGTGGCTATAGCAGCGTCGGCCGACGGGGGGCCGATTTGCCCAATGAGGCGCGCGGACAATCAGTCCTGCGCCAGCACCGGGACCTTGGAATAGCCGGCTCGAACATGATCCGCACCGGAGGCAGGCGCGAGCGCGATTCTGCCGTCGCTGCCTGAGGCGCTGCGGCCGGCGACCATCAGCCCGTCTTTTTCGGCGATGAGGTCACCCTTGCGCACAGTCGGATCGTCCTCGATCGGAATCTTGGCGAGCCCGAACTGATCCTTGCCGTTGCAGGTGCATCCGGCGACGATCTCAGTGCGGTACTTGAACGCATTAGGCAACTCCGAATACGGCTTACCGCTGGAGGTGCGAGCATTGTCGATCGACGAGCCATACACCACCTTGGTCTCGCTCGACGGACAGAAGCTATTGCACATCTCGGCCTTGCTCTCGCCGCCGGTTGCCGAGATCGGAAAATAGCGGCCGTCGCAACTGCGGACGCAATACGCCTGACCACCGCCCGAATAGGTGCGCGCGCTCGAACGAGACGGGCGTTCACGCGTCTGAGGGGCATAACCGTCATCGGCAAACGGCAAAGCCGGCATGCGCGGCTGATAGCGCGGCGCCTGGAAGCCGCCGAACAGTGCCTGGAAAAAGTCCTGCGCATGGGCGGCCGGCGCCGCTGCGGCCGCAGCCAAGACGACGCCGAAGCCGACTGCGATCCGGCCTGAACTGAGCTTGCGCATGATCTATCTCCGGTCGCTTTCTGGCGTTAGTCGATCGACGACACTGAAATGTTCATCGCCTGCCGACCCGGCCGCGACGTCGCGCGCGCTTCGATCGGGTGGGAGGCGGACTTCGGCAGCACCACCACCCGCGTCCCGAGACCGACCCGGCTGAACAGATCCTCGACGTCCTCATTGGTCAGGCGGATGCAGCCCGACGACACAAACTTACCGATCGTCGAGGGATCGTTGGTGCCGTGAATGCGGTAGGCAGTCGAACCGAGATACATCGCCCGTGCACCGAGCGGATTGCCCGGCCCACCGGCCATGAAGCGCGGCAGGTAAGGCTGACGCGCGATCATCTCCGCCGGCGGCCGCCAATCCGGCCACTCTGCCTTGCGGGTGACTGTCTGAACGCCTGACCAGGTGAAGCCTTCGCGCCCCACACCGACCCCGTAACGGATCGCCCGGCCACCGCCGAGCACATAATACAGATACGTATTGGCGGTATCGATCACGACGGTGCCGGCCGGCTCCCGGGACGGATAGCTGACGACGGTACGGCGGAGCCGATCGGGAAGCTGCGCATCCTCGTCGCCCACGGCGGCGTCGTCGGCCTGATCCGTCGGAGACACCAGAACCTCGTCCCCCGTCGTAAACGGGCCGGCCTCCGGCGCAGCCGCGTAGCCAAGCGTTTGCGCCGATGCGCCACCGGCAGACAGGACGCCCGCGACCAAGACCGTCGCCGCACCGAGCAGCCAGCGGCGCGCAACGCGCGTCGGCGACCGGCCGTAAGTCGATGTGTTCGAAAGAGTGATCATGATCGCATCCCCGCCTGTTAGTTGCGTCGTCTCGACACGAGCTGCTAACAAACGTCGCCGCATCCCAAACCGTTCCCTACCGCTCTACCGAAGCCGGCAAAGAACTCGGGGGAACTTTCCGCGACAACATGGGTTTAAGGCGAGTGCCGTAGCGAGCGGCGACTGACTACAAGGCCGTTCGATCCAGTCGCTGGGGGTACTTTTGTGCGCAGTCTTCCAGCCGAGCTTCCAGGTACACCGCTGCCCGAGAGCCCCGATGACCGGCCACCGCTGATAAGGCGCACCGAGGTGGTCGCCTTCGCCCTGGTGGCGTTGTTGGTGATCTTTGTGATCGGCCTGCTCTACGTCGGCAAACCGTTCTTCCTTCCGATCGTTACCGCCTTCGTGGTCGGTACGATGTTGTCGCCGGTCGCGAGCCTTTTGGAACGCTTGCGAATTCCGCGCGGTGTCAGCGCCGTGCTGATCGTGCTCGCGGGCCTGGCCGGCGTCACCTTCATGATCGGACTGATTTCGGTGCCGCTGATCGAGTGGACCAACCGGCTCCCGGAGCTCGGCTCGCTATTGCGCGACAAGCTTCACGTTCTCGACAAGCCCGTGGCCATGTGGCGGCAGATCCAATCGGCATTGGGTGGGGCCGAGACCTTGGCGCCGCCGACCATGCAGATGCCGAAGATCGACTGGATGCAGCCGACGGTCGAATTTCTCTCCCCCACGCTCACCGAAATCATGCTGTTTCTGGTGACTCTGGTGCTGTTCGTGGCGAGCTGGCATGGCCTGCGTCGGGCGTTGGTGATGCTGTTCACCGAGCGCGAAGCCCGGCTTCGGACTTTGCGGATCCTGAACGAACTCGAGGACAGCCTCGGCTCCTATCTGATGACCGTGACGGTGATCAATCTGTGCTATGGCGCCGCAACCGGCTTGATCTGCGCCGTAGCCGGGATGCCGAACCCCGCCGGTCTGGGAGCTCTGGCGGCAACGCTCAACTTCATCCCGATCATCGGCCCGTTCGTGATGTTCCTGATCCTGTGCGTCGTCGGGATCGTCAGCATGCCGACACTCGGCGCCGGGCTGCTAGCCGCTTTCGGCTTCGCCTGCCTGACCTTCATTGAAGGGCACTTCATCACGCCCACTGTCATCGGCCGCCGTCTTTCGCTGAATGCACTGGCGGTCTTCATCGCGATCGCGTTCTGGAGCTGGCTTTGGGGGCCGATGGGCGCTTTCCTCGCGTCGCCCCTGCTGATCGTCGGTCTGGTGCTGAAAGAGCACCTGATGCCGGACGACTCTCCACAGCTTCCTGGCAGCTGAGCCCAGTTGAGCCGACCTAGGGCTCGTCTTGTCCGCTACCGCGGATCCGGGTCCTTTCAAACGCAAGCATCCGCCCAAAGGGGGCGGATGTCGGTTCGACAACGGATGTGAGGTCCGGACGGTCAGCCGGCGAGCATCAGGCCACGCATCGGCCCGGCGCGAGCTGCTTGGCGACCTCGGTCAGAACGCTCACCACCGGCTCGCAAGCGACGATCGGCTTCGGCGCCATCATCTGCCGTTTCACTTCCGGCGCGCGCAAGGCGCCGCTGATCTGCTCCTGCGGAATCCGAACGAGCACGGACTGTCCGATCAACGTCACCGCAAAAGTCTGTCCCGGCTGCGTCGCGAGCGGCGTCACTGTCCGGTCGGCTTTGGTCGAGCGGTTGACGTCCTGAACCGCTGGTGCGATCGATGCTTGCCGGATGAGGTTCGCACGGCCGAGGTCTTCGCCGACCGCCAGTTGCGCTACGCCGAGCGTCCCGGTGATAGCAAGGGCGCCCAAAATTCCCCGCACGATCTGTGACATGGTGATCTTGCCGCTTTGTTGTAGCAGGCGTTGTGCCGCTTTCCCTGGTGCGGAGGCCGTGACAACGTCGTTAACGACGCCCGCAATGATTAATCGCGCAGGGGGCGCAGCGGTTCGATAACCATCGATCAACTGAGCGTGTTAACGATTTTAACAGTTGACTGGAACGTTCCGATCACATCGGCGTTCAACAGGCGCCGGTCGAGTCCCCCCTCCCCGAATTACGAAACCGGCTGGACAGAGCGCCGCTGTGTGATGCCAGCGGCGCTCTGCCTGTTTTAGCGGGGCCAGTATTTCCAAACGGTTGGTGACATTCGTCGCAACGCAAAATGAAAGCGCCGCCCGGGTTCACCCGGACGGCGCTGACTTTGTGCAGACGCGAAAATGTCAGGAAGCGACGGCGCTCGGCTTGCGATTGCGTGAATTGCGCTGGAAGAACAACGCTTGGCTCGCAACCGCGGACACCATTGCCGGTTGGAACGGCTTGGAAATCAGGAAGGCTGGCTCGGGCCGCTCGCCGGTGAGGAAACGCTCCGGATAGGCGGTGATGAACACCACCGGCACTTCGAAGGTTCGCAACAATTCGTTAACCGCATCGAGACCCGAACTGCCGTCAGCAAGCTGAATATCGGCCAAAATCAGACCGGGCTTCTTGGTCTTTGCCAGCGCGATCGCATCTGCGTGCGTGCGTGCGACGCCGATGACATTGTGACCGAGCCCTTTGACCAGGCTCTCGATATCCATCGCGATGAAGGTCTCATCCTCGATGATCAGGACATCGGTAGCGATATCCTCGGCCATCTCGCGGCCCGCGGTATCGACGAGCTGCCGAACCTCGACGACGTCGACCTGAAGCACGAATGCCACTTCTTCCTCGGAGAAGCCTTCCAGCGAAAGCAACAAGAAGGCCTGGCGCGGCAGCGGCGTGATCGCCGACAGCCGGCGCTCGGTCGGCATCGGCAGGGTCGCCACATCGGTATCGTCGTTCAACGCGACCGAGTTCCAGATCTGGGTGAA
Source organism: Rhodopseudomonas parapalustris (assembly GCF_053772255.1). Lineage (NCBI taxonomy): Bacteria > Pseudomonadati > Pseudomonadota > Alphaproteobacteria > Hyphomicrobiales > Nitrobacteraceae > Rhodopseudomonas > Rhodopseudomonas parapalustris. The sequence continues at coordinate 69,246 of NZ_JAMKBZ010000017.1, forward strand.
AAGACGGAAGAGACCCGCCCGCGGGCCATGCCGCTCGTCGAGCAGGGCCGGGTCCTGGAGCAGCGCCTCCAGCATCGCGCCCACATAGGCGTCACCGGAGGCTTGGCTTCCGGTCAGGGCGCGCGCGTAGCGGCGCAGCAAGGGCAAATGCTCGGCAACAACCTGTGATCTCGACATCCCCACTCCATCAGTCATCTCGGCCGACGCCTGCGGCGGGCCTGCACCTCTGCGAGGGCAACTACGCCCGAGCTGATCCAAAGTTCCATTCCCTGCGGGAACTTTCACGCCGGGACCGCATTAGGCTCCGGTAAACGGCGACAGATCAAGGAAAACCCTCGAAGTTCAGGGGACTTGACCATGGGGAACACATTGGATCAGTCATGCAAGAATTCAAGGCTCAAACCATGAAGAAGTCGGCTCCAGGCTCCAAGGGAGGTCTCAACGCGGAGATCCAGGCTCGGATCGGGCATCAGTTGCGCGCGATGTACGACGACGTCGTTCGCCAGGGCGTTCCTGACAGGTTCGCGGAGCTGATCAAGAAGCTGGATGATCCCCAGGAAGCAGCGCAAGCCGCGGGTGCCACGAGTACGACAGAGGGGAGGGATTGATATGCCTCTCACTGATTCCCTTCGAGACGACATCCTCGCCGCCGTGCCGAGCCTGCGCGCGTTCGCGATCTCGCTGAGCGGCAATGCCGATCGCGCCGACGACCTGGTCCAGGAGACCTTGTTGCGAGCGCTGGCCAACATCGACTCGTTTCAGCCGGGCTCCAACCTGCCCGCCTGGTTGTTCACGATCCTGCGCAACCTGTTTCGCTCGGACTATCGCAAGCGGCGCCGGGAGGTGGAGGATGCCGACGGCAGCTACGCCAAAACGCTGAAGTCGCAACCTGGACAGACCGCGCATCTGGAGTTCGAGGAATTCCGGACCGCCCTGGACAAGCTCCCGCAGGATCAACGGGAAGCACTGATCCTGGTCGGCGCCTCGGGCTTCTCCTACGAAGATGCCGCCGCGATCTGCGGCTGCGCGGTGGGCACGATCAAGAGCCGAGTGAACCGTGCCCGGTCTAAACTCAGCGCGCTGCTCTATGTCGAAGGCGCCGAAGATTTCGGCCCGGACGACACGGTGCGCGCCGTGATCGGCGGCAACGGCTAGCCGCCACCGATCGACCGGTTGCTCGATCGCAAATTGACGACGTCGAGCGAAGGTCGCACGGCCAACCCCACAAAGACACGCGTGCGAGGACGGCCCTGAAAAGGGCCCCTCGCCCGCACGAGTCGATTCCGCATCGACCGGACGCAGGTCGCCGGGTGGACGCCAAAGTTTTCTTCTGATTCAGCGCTTGCGTGGCTTAGCAGCCGGCCGCACCGGAGCGGTGATCTGACCGGTGCGGTCGCGCTCATTGACATCCACGACCGTTTCCAGCGGCGCATTCAGCTCGTAGACGTAGCTGATGTCGGTGAAGTACCGCTTCGACGTCCCGCCGAGCGCTTCCGGCGCGACGCGATCAAGCAGGATGATCCCGAACTCACTGTCTGGACGCCGGGTCGCCGCGCTGGTGTTGAATTCCTCCCAACGGAAGTGGAAGGTCGCATCCTTGTCGTCGCCGGCAACGGACCAACTGGCCACCACCCGCGGGTGCTTGCCGACCACGGCCAGCCCTTCGTCGGAATGCGACGCCAGCTCGAAGAACAACAGCGACAGGCTCTGTGCGGCACGGGCGCTGACCGCGATGTCCGGCCCATCGATCTCGATCCGGTCCGCATGCGGAATCGCGCGCCCCTCGAACAGCCCCTTCAGCATCACGCCCTGCCATTGGCTTTCGCTGAGCAGCGATACCACGTTGGACATCGCGTGAATCCGGCCAATCAGCAATTCCCGAGCGACGTCGACATCAGAACCATGGCGCAAGGTTCGGGTCACGATCGACTGGATCACCGCCAGGATGTTCTTCACCCGGTGATTGAGCTCATCGATCACCGCCGTCAGACGACGTTCGAAGCCGATCCGCATCTGGATCTCGCGCCGAAGCCGAATATTGCTGTAGCTGACGTAGCCGAACAGGCCGCCAATGATCAGCGTGAGCGCCAGACCGGCAAGGCCGATCAACAGCGCCATTCTCTGCGCGCGGTCGTAGGGGTCGATCTTGGGATAATAGGCGAGCGACCAATCGCGGTTACCGAACGTCACGGTCCGTGTGATCATCGGCGCCGCGCCGTCCGGAACCGCGCGCGTCGTCACCTCGCCGCTATCGTCGGCGACCAGCTCGTATCCATCCCGGCCCGGATCCTTGAGCACGACTGAGAACAACGACAAATCGTCGTTGGTCAGCATCAGCGTGGCCAGATTATAGGAGAAGGTGACGAAACCGACGGTGTCCGAACTGTCGGGATTCTTCACCGGCGCAGCCAGCACGACACCGATCGGACCATTGCGCGTCAACGGCACCGGATCGGAGACGAAGGGCTGACCTTCAGCCAACGCGCGCGCGAATGTACGCCCGAGTACAGGATCGTGGTCCAGCATTCGGCCGGTGAGCGCCATCGTCTCGGGATTGCGAGGTTCGACGTCCATGACGACGTCCAGCGGGACCGCATCGCTGCTCGCCTCGAGCGGCGTGCCGTCGTATTCTCGGACGGTGGGATCCGGGAAGCCCGCCTTGGTGAGCTCCTCTTCCGCAGCCGTGACTTCGTCGGGCTTCAACCGCGCGACCCAGGTCGCCAACACGAAATCTGTCTTGAATGTGTAGATCGAGGAGCGCAGCGGCTGCAGCATGTCGGCCTTGATCACCGACGGCTTGCGGAACAGTCCCGACGCGACGCGGCCGAGCAGCTCCCGCTCGGTGAGGCGATCCTGAACCTGACTGGCATGAACATCGATGGCCCGGCCGAGAGCGATCCGCTGGATCGCCGCTTCCTGCTCGTACACCCGGGATGCGGAAAAGCCTGACAGCACCACCCCGATAACAGCGATCAAGCCGATGATGAAGCCAAGCCTAACCACGCTCTTACTCATTGTCCGAGGCGGAGCGCCCGCCTCTCGTATTCAAGGTATCGCCCTCCACCATGCAGAGACATCGACTGCAACGCAACCGAATGATCCCTGAGGACTGCGCGTCGGGGCTTCTTTTCAAGAGCGGTTCAACACAACGGCCCCAAGTCCGGTTCCGACGCCGCCGATCACAAACACGATACATCGGCCCGCGAACGCCTCACTGCGGAGTGAGCTTTCGTCGACCGCGAAGGCTTCAAGCCGACTTGCCACGGGGGATCAGGCCACCCTTCTCCTCGATGAAGCTGATGATGCGGTCCAGGCCTTCGCTTTTCTTCAAATTGGTCATCACGAACGGCCGCGCACCGCGCATCCGGCGGGCGTCGGTATCCATCTTGTCGAGCGAGGCGCCGACGTAGGGAGCCAGATCGATCTTGTTGATCACCAGCAAGTCGGACCGCGTGATACCCGGGCCTCCCTTCGAAGGGATCTTGTCGCCGGCGGCAACGTCGATCACGTAAATGGTGATGTCGGCGAGTTCCGGAGAAAATGTCGCAGCCAGATTGTCGCCACCGGATTCGATCAGCACGAGGTCGAGGCCAGGAAACTTGCCGCGCATCTCGGCGACGGCGGCGAGATTCATCGAAGCATCCTCTCGAATAGCCGTGTGCGGACAGCCGCCGGTCTCCACTCCGGCGATCCGATCCGGCGTCAGCGACCCGGAGCGCACCAGGAATTCGGCGTCCCACCTCGTATAGATGTCGTTGGTGATCGCGGCGATGTCGTAGCGCTCGCGCATGGACTTGCAGAGCAGATCCATCAGCGCGGTTTTGCCGGAGCCAACCGGGCCGCCGATACCGACGCGAAGGGGGCCGTGATGATCAGACATGTTGGAATTCCGCTGAGACCTCGGTGCGAGCGGACCCGAAGGCCGTTCGAACGCTCGGAATGCACCGCCATGCGACTAAGAACGATGCTGCGTGATATTGCAAGCCGGCAACAGCCGAGATAGGCAGCGCACATCTCGGTGGTCTTGGCCGTGGCGTGGCGAGTTGCTCGATACGCGAGAAATGAAGATCGCTTTCCGCCATACCTCCTCCCGATGTTGGAGACCGGCTACCGAGTACCGCACACGACCGCAACCGTGCGCATATCTTATCCACTACTGCAGTTCTGGCAGGGCTCATTTCAATTGACGCACCTGATCAGCACTTCAATGATGCCCGCTGGGGACAGAATGACGTCATCGCAACTGCCGGACAAAGAAATCCCGAAGCGAAGCGGTAACAGCCCTGAGCAGCAAGCCGCTGCAAAGCGGGCCGACGATGCCGCGCAGCATGCGGCGGTTGCTGAGACCGCAGACGATCAAGACCAGAACACAGCTCCTGCGCTGCTGCTCTCTGGCGATCCCGCACAGCAGCAGAACGCGACCAAAGCCCTCGACGAACGCGACGAAATCGCAAAACGCATTGCTGCCTTCCGAAATCTGCAGATCAGGTTGAAGCAGGAGCGTGAGGAATATTACGAGCGCACCCTGGCCCGCGCTCGCGCCGAACTCGCGCCTGACGCGAAATCCCCCCGCTAAGCAATCTCGATTCGCACCTCGCTGCGCCGACTATCCTGCCGAAGAGTCCCGGTTACACCTTTGGTCGAGCAATCACGTCGCCGTCGAGGCACTAAGCGCAGCAGCGCTCAGACCTCGTCATTCGCGACAAATCGTCTCCATCAGCAGCACGATTTCAGGAAATACACGGCGAACAACCGCCGATTCGCACTCTTTGGCGGCAGGATTCCGCTTTGCGAGAAAACGCGGCAGCCAGCAGAGCCGGCGCTGATTTGCAGTCGTTTGAGGCGGATCAACGGCGGCGAATTCGACGAAACGACGATTGTCACTACGCGGCGAGTACCTATTTCCGCCCGATTGGCAACTACACAACCTTAAACTAACGCTAACCGAAGCCGCTTCGATCAGTTCGAAATTCTCAATTTCTGAATTGTCGGCACGAAATGAGTGTAGTAGAAGGGCGCTTCACTAAAGGAGCCTACGCGTGGCAAAGAAAGCGAAAGCAAAGACTGCGAAGACCGCAGCGAAGTCGAAGAAGGCCAAGAAGGTCGTGACCAAGGCCGCGGCGAAGACCGCTACCAAGGCCAAGGCCGCCAAGAAGGGCAAGATCACTCGCCGCGAATACACCAAGGAAGACATCAAGGAGCTGAAGGCGCATTCGAAGGCGCGCACTCCGGTGGCGGAAATCGCCCGTCTGACCAATCGGACCGTCGGCTCGCTGCGCCAGAAGGCGTTGAAGCTCGGTATCGGTCTCGGCCACCAGCGCTGAGCCTGAACGCGCAGCTCGCGAAGCGACTACGACGGCCGATCGCAGGCCAGGGCCGGCTCATCCGGCCCTATCAGTCGCGCTTCGCGAGCGGCGCAGCAGCCTTTTTGACCCAGACTTTGTTATCGTGGAACGCCGCACCGCCGTGCGGCGCGATCGGTTCTGCGCTGGTCAGGATGTTGATTCCGCGTCCGCCGCGATGAGTCCGGTTCGGAAACACTGATTCGGCGACCAGAACGCCGCGCCGCAGTCCACTGTTCAACCGGACCGTGAGCAACGTTTCCCCCCGGGTATTCCCCAGCATCACGATATCGCCGTCACCGACACCGATCTCGCCCGCGTCGGACGGATGCATCATCACGTTCGGCTCACCCTCGCGCGCTTGCGACGAGGGCGTTTCATTGAAGGTGGAGTTGAGGAAGCTCCGGGCCGGACTGGTCGCGAGCCGGAACGGATGCTCCGCGTCGGCTTCTTCGGTCACGGCCCAGTGGTCCGGCAGGCTCGGCATCGCCTGCCACGGCCCGAGCCGCAGCTTGCGTGCCAGATTGACGTTGCCCCAGTCCGCGCGGAAGTGAAACTTGCCGTCCGGATGCCCGAAGCCGTCGAGAAAGTGCGACGCGCGGAAATCCGGCTGCAGATCGCGCCAAAGATCGGCCTCGAGCTGCTCGATACCACCGTAGCCACTGCTTTTCAGGGTCGTATCGATGACTTCCCGCGGTGTCATGGCAAACGCCGGATGGGCGACGCCGAGCCGCTGCGCGACCCCCTGTAGCACCTCGTGGTTGGAGCGGCACTCACCCGGCGGGTCGATCAGCCGCGCGCCGACCGAGATGTGCTGATGACCGCCGCCGTAGTACAGATCATCGTGCTCCAGGAACATCGTCGCCGGCAGTACGATGTCGGCCATCAGCGCCGTCTCGGTCATGAACTGTTCGTGCACCGCGACGAACAAGTCTTCACGCGCGAAGCCGGCACGAACCAGCTCCTGCTCCGGCGCCACGGTCATCGGGTTGGTGTTCTGAATCAGCATCGCCTTGACCGGTGCGCCGCCGGCTAGCGCCTCGGCATCGCCGGTGAGGACGCGACCGATCTGCGACTGATCCAGTATCCGCGTCGCCGGATCGAGCTGATCCAATCCTTCGATCAAGGATTTGTCGAAGCCGAAGATCGAGCCGTTGTTGAAGAATGCGCCGCCGCCTTCGTGCTGCCAGGCACCGGTCGCGGCCGGAATACACAGTGCAGCGTGCATCTGGGCGGCACCGTTGCGGCTGCGGGTGAAGCCATAGCCGAGACGGAAAAAGCTTCGCTTGGTACTGCCGACCGCGTGCGCGAAGGCTTCGATCTCCGCCTCCGGCACGCCGCAGATTGCCGAGGCCCATGCCGGAGTCCGGGTCGCCAGATGAGCTTCCAGCGCCTCAGGACAATCGGTGTAGCGCGCCATATAGGCGCGGTCCGCGAGGCCGTCGCGAAACAGAACATGCATCACGCCGCAGGCGAAAGCGCCGTCGGTGCCCGGACGCAGGATGATCCGGATGTCGGCCTGCTGCATCGTTTCGTTGTCGTAGATATCGACGACGGCAATCTTGGCACCGCGGTCTTTGCGGGCACGCGCGGCGTGGGTCATCACATTGACCTGGGTCGAAACCGGATTGGTACCCCAGATGACAATCAGATCCGACTTCGCCATTTCGCGCGGATCGACACCCGCAACCTTGCCGACGCCCGCCGCATAGCCGGCCCAGGCGACGTTCGCGCAAATCGTCGAATAGAACCGCGAGTATTTCTTGACGTTGGCGAGACGGTTGATGCCGTCGCGCATCACCAGCCCCATGGTGCCGGCATAGTAATAAGGCCACACCGACTCCGCGCCGAACTGCGCTTCGGCGGCCTGAAACCGCGCGGCGATCTCGTCCAGTGCATCGTCCCAGGAAATACGGGCAAACTGCCCGGAGCCTTTTGGACCGGTCCGACGCATCGGATAGATCAGCCGATCGGGATGGTGGATGCGCTCGGCGTAGCGGGCGACTTTGGCGCAGACCACGCCGGCCGTGTAGGTCTGCCGCTTCGAGCCGCGCAGCCGACCGATGGTCGCGCCGTCGATCACTTCGACGTCGAGCGCACAGGCCGACGGACAATCATGCGGACAGGTGGAGTGGCGGATGTCGACCGCGGCGCGCTGGTTCATATGCGAACCGTTATCACGAGTTTTCGCGGCTGAGAACGGTAGCGGACCATGGCTTCGCAAAGCGAAGGTCTTCACCGGGCGGGCTGCAACTTTTTCACGGGTCCGTTCGTTATGCCGGCTCAACAAGGACGATGCGCAACATGCAACCGGCACAAAACATCGATTTCAACCGTTTGGCGCAGGAAATAGCCGCGTGGCGAGCAGTTCCGGCGGGCGATCGCGCCCCCGCGCCCGGCTGGTGGTGGGGCCCCGCAATGGCGCTGCGCCACGCCAAGCAGACGTTGTCGGCGGAGGATTGCCGCAAGTTTGGCCTGCCGCCCGGCGCATCGTTCGCCGACGCCGGCAACAAGGTGATGGCGTTTCTGGCAGCACAGCGGTCGCTGGCGCGTCCGGGCGAATTTCCGAAGAGGCGTCTCCGCGACGGCGGACTGCGGCACAGCTCGTTCGCGATGGCGGCCGAGTAAGCCCGCCTTGTGTCAGGCGCTCTCCCCGAGCGTCACGTCCGCCTGCCCCTCGAGATCGGCGATCTCGAGGTTGAGGTTACGACCGGTGCGGCCTTCGACGATTTCGTTGATCTTGCGCGCGATACTCGGCTCGCGCGCAATCAGCGCGCGCAAATCTGCTCCGTCCAGCACCAGCAGCCGCGTGCGCGACACCGCCTTGACCGTCGCAGAACGCTCCACCCGATTCAGAACGGCGATTTCACCGAAGAAGTGCCCGGTGCCGAGCCTGATCCGGCGGCCTTTGTCCTCGGGGCCGAGTTCGATTTCGATCTCCCCCTCGGCAATGAAATACATCGCGGTGGCGGGCTCGCCCCGACGGAACACGACTTCGCCGCGATCGATCTGACGTGCTTGAAGAAGCTGCATGATATGAGCGATGTCGCCGGCGGTGAGGTGCGAGAACAGCGGCACCCGCGCGACCATGCTCCAGTTGACGATGAAATCGCGCCGGTGGATCACCTCAGAGAACGCATTGGCGACGATACCGACAGGCAACGCGATCATGATCAGGCCGCAGATGATGGTGGCCGACGCGACCATCCGCCCTACCCCGGTCGCCGGCACGACGTCGCCATAACCGATCGTGCTGAGCGTCACAATCGCCCACCACATCGCATCCGGAATGGTGCCGAACTTCTCCGGCTGAACGTTGCCTTCGGCGATGTGCATCGCGGTCGCCGAGACCAAGGTCGCGCAGGCGAGGATCACCAGACAGGCCATCAGCGCCCGCCGCTCGCTTTCCAGCACCTCCAGCAGAGACCGCATCCCCGACGAGTAGCGCGCGAATTTCAGCACACGCAACACGCGCAGGATGATGAGCACGCGCAGATCGTCGAACCCGAGCATGGCCACCCACAGCGGCATCACCGCCAGGCAATCGACGATGCCCTGCGGGCTCAGCATGTAGGCGAGCCCAGCGCGTAGCGGGCTCATGTGGCGATAGGGAAGATGCTCCGGAGCGATCCAGATCCGGATGTAGTATTCGATCGAGAACACCACCAAGCAGATCAGCTCGATGCCCCGGAACACCACGGCGTAGCCGTCGCGCATCGCCGGCACCGACTCCGTCACGGTGACCGCGACGCTGAGCACGATGAAGAACACGATAAAGCGATTGACCGCTACGCCCATGCGCGAGGTCTGGGCCTGGGATTCCAGGATTTCGTAGCAGTAATGCCTGACTGCGAGATAGGCCGGCGTTTCGTCGCGCATTGGCGCCTCGGGTGGGATCCCGACGGGCGCGCGACGACGGCTCAACGGTTCAGGCCGCGGCGAGCGCGTCGAAGCGTTTCGGGTCCAGCACGCGCACGCCGTCCGGGACGATCACGATCAGTTTTTCCCGTTCGAGCTTGGTGAAGGTGCGGCTTACGGTCTCGATGGTCAAGCCGAGGAAATCGGCGATGTCCTGTCGGCCCATCGGCAGGCTGACGGTCTTGGTGACACCTTCGAGGCGGGCAAGCCGCTCCCGCCAACCGACCAGGAAGGCGGCGACCTTTTCCTCGGCCGAGCGCCGACCGAGCAACAGCATCTGGTCCTGCGCGAGGCTGAGTTCGCGGGTGGCGAACTCGTTCATGCGGAGCAGCATATGTGGGCGATTTTCGATGAAGCGCAGGAACGGTCCGCGGAAGAACTTGCAGACGGTCACGCCGCCGATGGAATCAGCCGAAAACGAGTACCGATTGCCGGGCGCCATGCCGAGGAAATCGCCCGGAAGCGCGAAACCGATGATCTGGCGACGGCCGTCGGGCAGCAGCTTGTACAGGCGGGCAATGCCTTCGACGAGGCTGTAGACCGAATCGGCGACCTCGTCCTCGGAGAACAGCGCCTCTTTCGGCCCATAGCGGACGTGCTGGGCGAGACGCTCGAATTCCTCGTGCTCGGCCGGGGCGAGTTCGCCGCAAATGGCCAACCCGCGCACCGCGCAATGCGTCTCACACCGAAATCCATCGCAGGTCGTGGTCGGGTAAGCGAGATGCGGCATCCATCACTCCATGCGGTCGCCAGACAGAACCAATCCTGGCGCGCATCGCCGTCGACTGACCGCCCCGTTGCGCCAGAAAAGCTAATATGTCGGCAAATCGTCAAGCCAGCTTGACACAGATCAAGGTCATGCCACGCCCCACATGCATCGTGCAAGTTGTTGTTGGATGACCTGTTCTACCGAGCGGACGGCTTGATGCGACGCCTTTTCGCCGGTGCGGCGATCCTAATGATGCTGGCAGGCCAAGGGTCTGCGGCAACCCCGTCGGAAAGGCGGGGCTTGGGCTTTGCAAAAGCGCATTGCGCGCGCTGCCATGCAATCGGGCGCTCCGGCAAAAGTCGGCTCGAACAGGCGCCGCCGTTCCGCACCCTGCACAAGCGGTATCCGATCGAAACGTTGGCCGAGGCGTTCGCTGAAGGCATCTATACCGGCCACCCGCGGATGCCGGCCTTCGAGCTCGATCCGAACGAGATCAACGACCTTTTATCGTACCTGAAGACCTTGGAGAGGTAGGCGGCCGACTGGTCTCCGACGCCGGCTCGGCCTCGGCACGGCCGGACGCGAGCGCCTGCGCGGCCCAGGGCACCAGCTCCTTGGCAATCGTATCGAACGATTTGTCGAACGCGGTGACCGCCGCAGCCGGCTCCGGTTTGTCCAGCGGCGTCGTCTGCTGAAACAGTCGCGCCGCGACCAGCTTGCCGTCCTTATCGATGATCTTGGCGCTGAAAGCGATCTCGGCGCGAAGGCGTTCGCCCTCGCCGATCACCTGGAAGCTACGGATATCGGTCAACAATTGATGGTCCGGCTGCACGGCATCGTTGGGGCGCATCGGAGCGTGGGCGATGTCGTAGTTTTCGAAGCTCTGGATCAGCTTTTCCTGCAACATCTTCGGAAGGCTGTCGCTCCATTGCGCACCGGCGAATGCCGGGACTTCGAGCCCGGGCGCGAGCAGCATTTTCTGGCTGTCGAACAGCACCACCGTGTTCGATTCCGGAATGGTGAGCTGTCCCTTGAGCGGCGGAGACGGCGGCGGGAATCCGCTCGCAGCCGACAGGTCGTACACCACCTTCTTGACCACCGGCTCGTTGGCGCCGGTCATCCGTTCGACGCCGCCGAGGATGCCGTCGAGCTTACCAGTCTTGCTCGACAGCCACTCCGAGAACGTCTTGAGATTCGCAATCGTGTCTTTCAGCGGCCCGGAGTTCTCGCCAAGCACGGTATCGACCTTGCGCAGCGCCTCGCGGGCGGCCTGGGTCATGCTCATCCCGGCGCCCGGCTCCGCGACCAGCGTGGTGGCGATCGCAGATCCGGTGAGCTGCTTGCCGCCCTCGAGAGCCACCACCGGCACGCCGGTCAATCCCTGGAAATCCAACCCGACCTTGGTGTCCGGCCGGACCGGCGTCGATGGCGCGACTGCAATGGTCACGTCGACGCGCCGCGGATCATCCGCCGCGAGCCCCAGCGCTGTGACCTCGCCGACGCGGATGCCGTTGAACAGCACCGCGGCGCCGACCAGCAACCCCGGCACCGGGTCGCGGAATTGAACGTGGTAGCTGGTGCGTGCGCCGACGCCCGAGGTGTTGTGCAACCAGAACACGAAGCCGAACACCGCGAAGATCGCTGCGAGCACGAACGCACCGACGATCACGAAAGGAGCGCGAGTTTCCATGGGCGTGGCGTCCTAGTCCTGTTTGGGCTGAAGCATCGCCGAGCGCTTGCCGTGGAAATAGGCCCGCACCCAGGGATGTTGGGATTGCAGTAAGTCGTGCATCGGCCCCACCGCCACGATCTTGCCGTCCGCCAGCGCGGCGACGCGGTCGCAAACGACGTTGAGGCTGGCGAGGTCGTGGGTCACCATGAATACGGTGAGCCCGAGCGTGGTTTGCAGGGTCTTGATCAACTGGTCGAAGTCACCGGCCGCAATCGGATCGAGGCCGCTGGTCGGCTCGTCGAGAAACACGATGCTGGGATCGAGCGCGAGCGCGCGGGCCAGCGCGACACGTTTGGTCATGCCGCCGGAGAGCTGCGACGGATATTTGTCCCAGTCGTCGGGCCCGATACCGACCATTTCCAGCTTGGCGGTGGCGATTTCGTCCTGCAGCTTCTCCGATATGTCGAGCATTTCGCGCAGCGGAAACTGCACGTTCTGCCGCGCCGTCAGCGATGAGAACAGCGCCCCCTGCTGAAACAAAATGCCCCAGGTCGCCGCCACCGACGCGCGCGCGCTGCCGAAGCCGCGCTCGGTGTCGTGGCCCATCACTTCGATGTGGCCGCTTTGCTTGGGGATCAGGCCGATGATCGTGCGCATCAGCACCGACTTGCCGCCGCCCGACGCGCCGACCAGTCCGAGGATTTCGCCGCGACGGACGTCGAGCGACAGATGATCGAGCACCGTCTGCCGACCGAAGCCGACCACGAGATCGGCGACGCGGATGGCGTAGAGTTCGGCGAGCGCGTCCATCGCTACATCCCGATCGAGGCGAAGAACACGGCGAACATCCCGTCCAGCACGATCACAAGGAAGATCGACTTCACCACGGACGTCGTGGTCTGCAAGCCCAGCGACTCGGCGCTGCCCTTGACCCGCAAGCCTTCACTGCAGGCGACGATGCCGATCACCAGCGCCATGAACGGCGCCTTCCACATCCCGACCTGGAACGAATTCAGCGACACCGCTTCATGAAGCCTGGCGATGAACACCGATGGCTGCATACCGCCATAGAACCAGGCCGTCAGCATGCCGCCATACAGCGCCGCCATCGAGCCGATGAAGGCGAGGATCGGCAGCGCGATCACCAGCGCGATGATCCGCGGCAGGATCAGCACCTCGACCGGATCGAGGCCCATGGTCGAGAGCGCGTCGATCTCCTCGCGCATCTTCATCGAGCCGAGCTCGGCCGTATAGGCACTGCCCGACCGCCCGGCGACCATGATCGCGACGATCAGCACGCCGATCTCGCGCAGCACCAGGATGGCGACCATGTCGACGACATACGACTCGGCGCCGAACTTTCGGAAGTGGAAGATCCCCTGCTGCGCGATGATCGCACCGATCAGGAAGGTGATCAGCACCATGATCGGGATCGCCTGCCAGCCGACCCGGTAGACCTGGTAAGTCAACGAGGTCAGCCGCAGCGAGCGCGGCCGGCGTAGCACGCCGAGCAGCGCGGTGCCGAGCGCGCCGAGCATCTCCAGGAACACTGCGATATCGGCTGTGGCGCTCCAGGCGGAGCGGCCGATCTGATCCAGCTTGGCGATGATCGGATTGGGTTTCGGATGTGGCGTCGGTCCACGCCGATTGAGCTGCCGCACCTCGTCGATCAGTTCGGCGTAATTGCCGGAAATGCCTTTGAACTGGGCCGTGCGGCCGGCTTGCGCGGCGCTACGCGACAGTCTTTCCAGCACCCAGGCGCCGATGGTGTCGATCTCACCGATCTCCGCCATGTCGATGGTCAGCGACTTCGCCGCGGCGATCTGCGGGGCCACGCCGTCGGACAGGCGCTCCATCGACTTGCTGTTGGTCGCAATCCAAGCCCCGGTCGGCTTGAGCTCCAGCGTATCACCATCGGTGTGGGCATCCAGGACAGGCGCTACGCTCACGGCTGGTCCCATCCGGTGTCGAAGGCCAGCATGTGCTGCTCCGTTTCGATTCGCGCCGATCTGTTGCGGCGCACAGTCTGCGTCTCGTGCCTCGATTGATGCAAATCAATTATGGTGCTTCTGCGCTGAAGCAGCATTGCTTGCAACGACAGGAGCGAAACAATGACCAAGGCTACGCCCTCCACAATCCTCAACACCTCGTTGCCGGCATGTTTCCGCCAGATCAGGCTCGAACTCGCACGCGAACCTGGACATCCCGAAGGCGAAGCCAACATCGCCTACGTGATCATCGCTCCGCTCGATGCCGACGACCGGATCGACCCGGAGATCTGGAAGAAGCACCGCGAAGCCTGCCGGGTGTCACGGCAGCGGCCGCATCAGCCGGACAGCCTCGGCCATCTGGTGCATCGTCCCGGCGGATCATGGGCATTTCAATATGACAGCGATGCGAAACTGCCCGACGAAGCCGGTTATCACTTCGCCGACGAACGCTTCGTCCAGGGCGAATACGTGTCGCTCCGCGAGGAAGGCGACATGCATACGTTCCGCGTCGTCGCGGTCAGCCGACTGTAGCGGTCAATAAGCCAGCAGGTCGTCACGCCGAATTGGCGGCGCGCGCGGCTTCTTCGGTCAGCGGCAGCCGGACGTTGAGAATGTCCGGCTCCGACGCATCGGTCTTGGTCTCGAAGCCGAGATCGCGGCACATCCGCAGCATCGCGGAGTTTTCGCGCAGCACCTGGCCGCAGACATAGTGCAGCCCTTCGGACCGGGCGTATTCGATGATCAGCTTCATCAACGCCCAGCCGAGCCCTTTGCCCTTCAGGTCGGAGCGCAGCAGGATGGCATATTCGCCGCTCTCGTAGATCGAATCCGAGTGGATGCGGACCACGCCGAGCATCTCGCCGGTGATTTCATCAAACGCCACGAAGGCCATCGCGCGGGCGTAGTCGATCTGCGACAATCGCGCGATGAAAGCGTGGCTGAACTCCTTCATGGCCGCGAAGAACCGCAGCCGCAGATCCTCTGGCGTGACGTGCTTGAGCAATTCGTGGATCGCCGGTTCGTCGTCCGGGCGGATCGGCCGGGCCAGCACGCGCCAGCCGTCCTTCACGGTCAGATGCCGCTCCCATTCGGTCGGATACGGCTTCACCGCGAAATGGACGTTGCCGCGGCCGGCAAACCTGCGCTCCGGCGGGCGTACCACGACGCGTGCGTCGATCGCCACCACGCCGGTTTCGTCGGCGAGCAATGGATTGACGTCGAGTTCGCGGATCTCCGGCAGGTCCGCCGCCATCTGCGACAGCTTGACCAGCGCCAGAGCTACCGCGCTGCGCTTGACCTCCGGCACATCGCGATAGGCACCGAGCAGCTTCGACACGCGGGTGCGCGCGATCAGCGACTCGGCGAGCGGCAGATCGAGCGGCGGCAGCGCCAACGACCGGTCGTCGATCAGTTCGACGCCGGTGCCGCCTTGGCCGAAGGCGATCACCGGACCGAAGGTCGGGTCGTCGGCGATGCCGATGGTGAGTTCGCGCGCCTTCGGCCGCAGAATCATCGGCTGCACCATCACGCCGTCGAGGCGCGCATTCGGCCGCAGCTTGGCGGCGCGCGCCAGGATGTCGTCGACCGCGGCGCGGACCGCTTCGACGCTGGTGAGATTGAGCACGACCCCGCCGATATCCGATTTGTGCGGGATGTCGCGCGACAGCACCTTCACCACCACGGTGACGCCCTGCGACAGGAACGACGACGCCCACGACACCGCCTCTTCGGCGTTGGTCGCCGCCAGCGTCGGGATCATCGGAATCTGATAGGCCGCGAACAGACCGCTGATCTCCAGCGGATCGAGCCAGGAGCGGCCTTCGCGCAGCGCCTTCTCGACGATCGCGCGCGCGGTTTCTGTATCGGGCTCGAAGTCCTTCGGGAGGGACGGCGGCACTTCGGTGAGAAGCTGCACCGCCTCGCGGTAGCGCACCATGTTCATGATGCTGCGGACCGCGTCGTCCTCGGTCGGATAGTTCGGAATCGAGGCGGCGTCGAAGCCGTGGGTGACCGCCTCCTCGGCCCCGACCCAGACCGCAAACACCGGCTTGAACAACGTGCGGCGGACCCGCTCCTCACCGACCACGCGGATGACTTCGCGCGCGATATCACCGGGCGAGGCTACCGCCGTCTGCACGTTCATCACCAAAATGGCGTCGTTGTCCGGATCGGCGAGCAGCATCGACAGCGTCGCCGAATAACGCTCGGCGTCGGCATCACCTGTGATGTCGATCGGATTGAAGCCGGACCAGGAAGTCGGCAGGATCGCATCGAGCTTCTTGTGCAGATCGGCCGACAGCGCCGCCGGTTCGCCGCCGAGCTCGACCAGCCGGTCGACCGCCAGAATGCCGATGCCGCCGCCATTGGTGAGGATCGCGACCCGCTTGCCGCGCGGCGCGCTAACGCGGCCGAGCGTTTCGGCGCAGTCGAACAGTTCGCGCAGGTCGTACACCCGCAACATGCCGGCGCGTCGGAACGCCGCTTCGTACACCGCATCGGCGCCCGCGAAGGCGCCGGTGTGGGTCGCCGCGGCCTTGGCGCCGTGCGCCATCCGCCCCGACTTCACCACCACCACCGGCTTGACCCGCGCAGCAGCGCGGGCCGCCGACATGAACTTGCGAGCGTCGGTGACGGCTTCGATGTAGAGCAGGATCGCGCGGGTCTCGATATCGGCCGCGTAGAAGTCGAGCATGTCGGCGATATCGACGTCGAGCTGATCGCCGATCGAGACGATGCCGGAGAAGCCGATCTCCTTCACCGCCGCCCAATCCACCATGCCGGCCGCGATCGCGCCGGATTGTGAGATCAGCGCCAGATTGCCCCGCCGCGGCATGTGGGCGGCGAAGCTGGCGTTGAGATTGACGCCGGGAATCATGATGCCGAGACAGTTCGGACCGATCAGCCGGATGCCGGACTTGCGCGCGGCGCGATTGGCCGCTTCCGCATAGGAGCCTTTGCCGCGCCCCATCTCCGAACTGATGATGATCGCGCCAGCGACGCCGAGTTCGCCGGCTTCGGCGACGACCTTGGCGACCGAGCGCGGCGGCGCAGTGATCACGATCAGATCGGGAACGAACGAGAGCTGCGCGAGCGAGCCGACGGTCTTGAACCCGCCAATTTCCGGATAGCGAGGATTGACGACGCCGATGGCGCCTTTGAATCCCGCCTCGCGCAAATTGGTGAGGATTGCTCGGCCGAGCGATGCGGGACGCGGACTTGCACCGACCACCGCGACCGCACCAGGCGACAGGAGAGTGTTCAATCGATAGGTCGACATCTCACCTCGACACCGGCCGGCCAGCAGCGAACGGCAGCCGTCTCTCCATCCGGAACGCGCGGGTGACTGTGTACGACAGATACGGCGTCAAGCCAACGCCAGCGGAGCGCGGCGGAGAGACGCGCACCGATCGATCCGTCAGCGTACCTTGGTGAAGCTCGCCAGCGCCTTGATGACGTCCTCACGCGAGATGATGCCGTCCAGTTTACGATCGGCATCCAGGACCGGGATGCTGCGCGTCTGGTGTTCGACCATCAACTGGAGGACCCGAGTGAGCTTGGTATCGGAGTGCACGTAGAGGAAATCCGCCGACATCACGTCGCCGACCGACCGATTCATCAGGTCGTCGTAATGCGGCAGCATCTGGGTCGGGTGGAACGCGAAGCAGCTCAGAAAATCGTACTTGGTCACCATGCCGATGACACGCTGATCCTCCACCACCGGATAGGCGTTGAAGTCGTCGTGCTCGAACTTGTCCTCCAGCTCGCGCATGGTCAGCTCGCGCGAGACGGATTTCACCGCTCGCGTCATATGGTCGGCAACGGTTGCCTCTAGAAACTTGTACAAGACCGGACCCAATCACTTGGAAATTTCGCCGACGATCTGCAGCGTTCCGATGGCGGTCCTGCTAATCGTCGTTGGCCTGCAAATTGACCGCAGCTCTGGCGAATTGAATTGATCAAGGTCAAACAGGCGCCAATTCGCAGCAGCGCCGCTTTTCGTATAACAATGCGCACGATCTGCCCGTCCCACTGCATGTTCGGAATGCAGCGTGATCCATCCTCGGACAGTTCCTCGATCCCCTAAGTAGTAGTCCCGATGCCCGAGACCAACGTCACGGCCCACAAATCCCAGCAACAGGAAGTCTTCGACTTTCTCCGCCATGGCGGCGACGATCGCCCCTCCCCGGCGGTGCAGATCGACACCCACGGCGCGGCGGTCTTTCTCGAGGGAAACCGGGCACTGAAGATCAAGCGGGCGGTCAAATTCCCGTTTCTGGACTATTCGACGCTCGCTCAACGCAAGACAGCCTGCGAACAGGAACTCGAGGTCGGCCGCCGATTCGCCCCCACCATCTATCGCCGTGTCGTTCCGATCACACGCACTGACAAGGGAGCGTTACAGATCGGCGGCGACGGCCCCGTGGTGGAGTGGGCGGTCGAAATGACACGCTTCGACGACAAAGCAACGCTTGATCATCTCGCCCACGCCGGCGCACTCGGCCCCGAGCTGATCGACGCTGTCGCCGACACGATCGCTGCATCGCACCGCGCCGCGCCGCTGGCGGCGAGCGAGCCCTGGGTGGCGTCGATCGAACCGATCCTGGCCGACAATACCAACGAACTCGCTGCGGGCGGCTATGCCGCCGCCGATGTCGCGGCACTGGATCAGGCCAGCCGCGCCTGTGCGGCGCGGCTTCGGCCGCTGTTGGAGCGGCGCGGTGCCGCGGGCCTCGTACGCTGGTGTCACGGCGATCTGCATCTCGCCAATATCGTGATCATCGACGGCAAGCCGATGCTGTTCGACGCCATCGAATTCGATCCGGCCTTCGCCTCGGTCGATGTGCTGTACGATCTCGCCTTCCCGCTGATGGACCTGCTGCACTACGGCCGCAGCAGCGACTCCGCACAACTTCTGAACCGTTATCTGGCGGTGACGCCCGAGGACAATCTCGACGCCTTATCGGCACTGCCGCTGCTGCTGTCGATGCGCGCAGCGATCCGCGCCAAGGTGTTGCTGGCACGGCCCGCAGCCGACGACGCGACCAAGCGCTCCAACAGGAGCACGGCCGATTCCTATTTCGCACTAGCGCTTCGGCTGATCGCGCCGCCGCCTCCCAGGCTGATCGCGGTCGGCGGCCTGTCGGGCACCGGCAAGTCGGTGCTGGCGCGCGCGTTGTCCGGTCACGTCCCGCCCCTGCCGGGTGCCGTGCTGCTGCGCTCCGACGTGGCGCGCAAACGACTGTACGGCGTCGCCGACACCGAGCGGCTGCCGGCGACCGCGTACACGCCGGACGTCACCGACACGGTGTATCGCGGCCTCGCCAAGGACGCCGCGCGCGTGTTGAAACAAGGGCATTCGGTGATCGTCGACGCGGTGTTCGCCAGACCCGACGAGCGCCAGGCGATCGAAGCCATCGCGACCGAGCTTGCCGTGCCGTTTCATGGGCTGTTTCTCACCGCCGATCTCGACACCAGAATCGCGCGGGTCGCCGGCCGCACCGGCGACGCATCCGACGCGACGCCGGCGATCGCCCGGCAGCAGCAGAGCTACGCGCGTGGCGTGATCGGCTGGACCGAAATCGATGCGTCCGGCACGCCGGCCGACACACTCGACCGGGCCCTAATGGCGTTGCCCGAGGCCGCTCAGGTCTGCAGCACGTAGCTGCCGGGCGCGTTCGGGAGCGCGCCCGGATCAACCTCCGGCAAGCCGATCCGAGGCGGCGCAGCCGGTTCGCCGGAGCGGGTGCCGAGCCAATGCACCCATTCGGTCCACCACGAGCCCTCGGCATGCGGCGCCTGCTGCAGCCAATCGTCCGGGCCGACATAGGGATCGTCGGCCAACTTGGTCATCACCTGATAGCCGTGTGCCTTCGGCGACGGCGGCGAGACGATGCCGGCATTGTGGCCGCCGCCGGTCAGACAGAAGGTGATATCGGCGTCGGCGAGCAGATGAATCTTGAAGGTCGAGCGCCACGGCGCGACGTGATCACGCTGGGTGCCGACGACGAAGATCGGTGTGTGGATGTCCGACAACGCGATCGGCCGGCCATCGACGGCGTAGCGGCCTTCGGCCAGGTCGTTGTCGAGGAACAGCTTGCGTAGATACTCGGAGTGCATCCGATACGGCATCCGGGTGGCGTCGGCGTTCCACGCCATCAAATCATTCGGCTCCGAGCGCACGCCCATCAGATATTCGTGCACCAGCCGCGACCAGATCAGATCGTTGGAGCGCAGGATCTGAAACGCCCCGGACATCTGGGTGGTGTCGAGCACGCCGCGATTCCACATCATGTCTTCGAGGAATGCGACCTGGCTCTCGTTGATGAACAGCGTCAGCTCGCCGGCCTCGGTGAAGTCGGTCTGGGCGGCAAACAATGTGATCGATTTCAGCCGGTCGTCGCCGTCGCGGCCCATCGCGGCCGCGGCGATCGACAGCAGCGTGCCCCCGAGACAATAGCCGACCGCATGAACCCGACGCTCGGGCAGGATCGCGCCGATGCTGTCGAGCGCGGCCGTCACCCCGAGCCGGCGATAATCTTCGAGGGAGACCTCGCGATCCGCGGCAGTCGGATTGCGCCACGAGATCATGAACACGGTGTAGCCCTGCTCGGTGAGATACTTCACCAGCGAATTGTGCGGCGACAGATCGAGAATGTAGTATTTCATGATCCACGCCGGCACGATCAGGATCGGCTCCGGCCGCACCGTCTCGGTCGCGGGCGCATATTGGATCAGCTCGATCAGATTGTTGCTGTACACCACCTTGCCGGGCGTCACCGCCACGTCCTTGCCGACGACGAAATCGTGCCTCGGCTCGTGCGCCATCAGTTCGAGCAGGTCCTCCCACCAGTTCCGGAAGCCATCGGCGAGATTCCGCCCTTCGGTGGAGACGGTGCGGCGAAGCACTTCCGGATTGGTGAGGGCGAAGTTCGACGGCGCCCAGACGTCGAGCATCTGCCGAGTGGCGAATTCGACAATCTTCTCGTTCTGCTCCGAAACCCCGCGGATGTCGGTGGTGGCGGCGTGCCACCATTGCTCGGCCAGCAGGAAGCCCTGAGCCATCAGGTTGAACGGCTGCTCTCGCCATTCCGGCGCGGTGAAGCGGCGGTCCTGTGGCTGCGGTGCGATCAGCGACCACGGCGCGGACTGATCGAGCGCGGCCTCGCCGAGCTGCGTGGCGCGCCGCAGCGCGTCGCTCACAAGATCCATTCGGTGGGTCGGCGCCCAGAACAAATGCGACAGCCAATCGGCATAGGCCAGCGTCAGCGCGGTCGGCGACAGCCCGCCGGTCAATGGCGCAAGCGTCGCATGCAGTGTGCGATCACTGTCGTTGGAGCGGCTGAGCGGTGCCGGCGGCCGAGCCTGCTGCGGCGGAACGGCGCTCTGCACCTGAGGAGAAGTCTGCAACATCGTCACCTCGTCGCGGCCTTCGCAGGGAAGGCCGCGCTATCTATCGGGCATTCTCGACCGGATTTGGGCGCCACGGCACCCCCATTCTCTCCACATATAGAACGATGAGGATGTCATCTTGCAGTCATCCCACGGTCCCGCAGCGGACGGCGGAAGAAATGGTTAAGCTGCGGTAGCTATTTCGGCTCAGGTGGCTCGGGGCGTCCTTCATCGACCGGACCGATCAAGGATCACGCCCCGCCGCCGTTGCCGGTCAGCGCGCCAGGAATGCGCAGCGCGAGGTCTGCTCCAGCAGATGCTGAGTGACACCGCCGAGAATCCACTCCCGGAAGCGAGAGCGCCCGTAGGCTCCGGCGATCACGATGCCAGCTCCGACCCTGCGGGCCACATCGGTGATCTGCCGCGATACGTCGCCGGAGGGCTCAGGGACCTCGCCGACGGCATGGATGTGGTGCCGCGACAGCCAATCGACGACATCGTGCACACCGGCGAGCGCGGCGGCCCGCCCCTCGTCCTCCTCGCTCTCGACGATCTCCGCGACGGTGACATGGCTCGCCTGCCGGAGCAGCGGCAGTGCATCGACGATCGCACGCCTTGCTTCCGGATCATCCTTCCACGCCACCAGCACGCTGGACAGATCGATCCGGCAGACGTTCGGCGGCACCACCAGCAACGGCCGGCCGATTTCCATCACCAGATCGGCCGGGTCGGCCAGCGCGAACGGATCGGTCAGGATGCTCGGCGTGCCGGCACCGCACACCACGATGTCGGCCGCGCGGGCCTGCTGGACAATGTAGCGCGACGGCTGTTCGATTGCGCCGCGCCACTCCAGTTCGCGCGCGTGCCCGCTCATCGCCTGGCGGAACTCGGCTTCCAGCTCGCCCAGCCGCTGCTTGATGGCAGCGAGCCCCTCCGCCATCACCCGCTCGGCCTGCGCGCCGCTCATATAGTAGACGGGCGGACTCAACTCCGAGGCGGCGATACCGATCAGCCGCGATTCGAACCGCTCGGCGAGTTCCGCGGCGATGCCGAGACGACAGGCATTGGGCTGATCGAACGCAAGTGCGACCATCACTGTCGAGTATGTCATCGACACCTCCCCCGAAACCGCCGCGGCATTTGATCTCTCGCAGCCGCCGCTCGCCGCTTACGGCCGCTGTAGGGCGTCCATGATCCCGCAACAAACCGCTTCGACACGATGAGCTAGATCAAAGTAGCCGACGTACCCGGCCATATATTCCGCAACCGTCCACGACAGTTGGAACGGGAGTCCCTGCAATGCTGAGTGACATCGTCGTCCACATCCCGGCCGATCGAGCGGCCGATGGCGTCGTCGCCTGCGCCGTCTCGGTGGCTAGCGCGTTCGATGCGCATCTGGACGGCATCGTCTGCACCTACCAGCCGATCAATCCGGCGATCATGGTCGGCGCCTCGGCGGCCTACTACGCCGCCGCCACCCAATACAACACCGACGGCGACGAGGCCGCGGCCCGGCTCGATCAGTTCGAAGTCGCCGCGCGCGCCGCCGGTATCACGCACGGTGCACGCTCGCTTTGCGATACGCCGGTGCTGGCGAACCAGGCCCTGGCGGAGATCTCGCGGCTGTACGACCTGACCGTCGTGGCTCAGCCCGACCGCGCCAAGCCGGGCCACCAGGATCCGCTGCCGGAGGCGGTGCTGTTTAGTTCCGGCAAGCCGATGCTGATGGTGCCGTACATCCACACCGGCCCCCTTGCCTTGGACCGCGTCCTGGTGTGCTGGGACGGCGGACGGCCGGCAGCGCGCGCGGTTAGCGATGCGATGCCGTTCCTCGAGCGGGCCAACACGATCGACGTGGTCGCCGTCAACGAAGACGAGGATGTGGTCGGACAGGCATCGTCCAGCGCGCTGCTGGCGCATCTGCTGCGGCACGATCTCGCTGCGACCGGCCACCAGCTCACCGCGGCGCCAAACAACATTCACAACACCATCCTGTCGTTCGCGGCCGATATCGGCGCCAACCTGCTGGTGATGGGCGGCTACGGTCATTCGCGGTTGCGCGAGTTCATCCTCGGCGGCGTGACCCGAGGCATCTTCAAGTCGCTGACCTTGCCTGCACTGATCTCGCATTGACGTATCGCGCGGGCCAGCGACACAACAAGCCATGGTGCGACGGCGTGACGTTCGGATTGCCGCCGCGGCTCAGGGGAGACTGAATATGCGTGCTCACCAAATCATGACCCGGCAGGTGGTGACGATCGGCCCGGAGGCGTCGATCGTCGATGCCGCCAACGCGATGATCGACAACCACCTCAGCGGTCTGCCTGTCGTCGATGCCGACGGCAAGCTGATCGGCATCATCTCCGAGGGCGACTTCATCCGCCGCGCCGAGATCGGCACCGAGCGTAAGCGCGGACGGTGGCTGCGGATGCTGCTCGGCCCGGGCACCTGCGCCGGCGACTTCGTTCACGAACACGGCCGCAAGGTCGGCGAAGTGATGACGCATCACCCGTACACGATCACCGAAGACACCTCGATCGAGACCATCGTCAAGCTGATGGAGAAGCATCACGTCAAACGGTTTCCGGTGATGCGCGGCGACGTGCTGGTCGGCATCGTCACCCGCAAGAACCTGTTGCGCGCGGTCGCCGATCTGGCACGTCAGGCGCCCGAGCCGAACGCCGCGGACGACAAGATTCGCGACAAGATCATCACCGAGATCGAACGCAACGACTGGCGTCCGTTCGGCCTCAGCGTGCTGGTGCGCGACGGCGTCGTTCACCTCAACGGCGTGATCACCGAAGAGCGTTCACGCCAGGCGGCAGTCGTCGTAGCCGAGAACGTCTGCGGGGTGCGCGAAGTGCACGATCATCTGTGCTGGGTCGACACCATGTCGGGGTTCTACCTCAATTCGCCGGAGGACGATCGGGCCGCCAAGAAAGCGAGCTGAAATCGGCGCGTCAGGCGCCGAGACTGCGTTCCTGAGAGGCGGTGGGCGCCGGGCCTTCCGCCGCGGTGTCGGCGCGCCATCACACCGTGTTGCGGATCGGAATGACGGTGTGTTAAGAGCGACAAAGACAGCATTTCAGGCGTCGCGTGACCGATCCAACCCAACCGCCGACCGAACTCCTCGCGCGCGATCGTCGATTGCAGCAGGGCATCGACGGCTACGGTGTCGGTACCTGGGAGCTCAATCTCGCCACGCAGGAATTGGCGTGCTCGGCGACCGCGCGGAAGCTGCTGGGCGTGCCGGCCGACGTTCCCCTCACCTATGACACCTTCATCTCCCTGGTCGATCCAGACGATCGGGAACAGATTGCCCTCGCACTGCAACGATCGATCGAATCCGGAGACCAGATCGATGTGATGTACCGGGTCACGGACAAAACCCGGCCGAGCCACTGGCTGCGCGCGCGCGGCGGCATCGTCAACGAGGACGGCGTGTCGTATCTGTGCGGCATCGTGCTCGACATCGATCAGCAGAAGGTGCTGGAGCAGGAGCTGCGGCTGCAGCAGGGCCAACTTCGCTCGATCCTCGACACCGCCCCTGACGCGATGATCCTGATCGACGGCCACGGCATCATCCGGTTCTTCTCGCGGGCCGCGGAGCGGATGTTCGGCATGTCCGAACGCGAGGCGATCGGCCAGAACATCAGCGCGATGATGCCTCGCTCCGACGCATCGCGCCACGACGAGTACATCGACCGCTACAACGCGACCGGCGAGCGCCACATCATCGGCATCGGCCGGATCGTCACCGGCCGCCGCAAGGACGGCACCTCGTTCCCGATGCACTTGTCGATCGGCGAAATGGAATCCGGCGGCGAGCGTTACTTCACCGGCTTCATCCGCGATCTCACCGAGTATCAGCAGATCCAGGCGCGGCTGCACGAACTACAGGCCGAGCTGGTCCATGTCTCCCGGCTCACCGCGATGGGCGAGATGGCGTCGGCGCTGGCACACGAGCTGAACCAGCCATTGTCGGCGATCAGCAATTACATGAAGGGCTCGCGCCGGCTGCTGGCCGGCAGCACCGATCCCAACACCGCGAAGATCGAGACCGCCATGGAGCGGGCCGCCGAACAGGCGCTGCGCGCCGGGCAGATCATCCGGCGGCTGCGCGATTTCGTCGCACGCGGCGAGTCCGAGAAGCGGGTCGAGAGCCTCGCCAAACTGATCGAGGAGGCCGGCGCTCTCGGTTTGACCGGCGCGCGGGAACAAGGCGTCGTGCTGCGCTTCAATCTGGATCCGGCGCACGATCTGGTGCTGGTCGACCGCGTGCAGATTCAGCAGGTGCTGGTCAATCTATTTCGCAATGCGCTGGAAGCGATGGCCAATTCCGATAAGAAGGAGTTGTCCGCCGGCAATACGCTGGTTGCGGACGACATGGTCGAAGTCACCATCTCGGACACCGGCAGCGGTCTGCCGGAGCAGGTCAAAGCCAAACTGTTTCAGACGTTCTTCACCACCAAGGAAACCGGAATGGGGGTCGGCCTTTCGATCAGCCGTTCGATCATCGAAGCGCACGGCGGCCGGATGTGGGCGGAAACGAACAGCGTCGGCGGCGCAACG
Source organism: Rhodopseudomonas parapalustris (assembly GCF_053772255.1). Lineage (NCBI taxonomy): Bacteria > Pseudomonadati > Pseudomonadota > Alphaproteobacteria > Hyphomicrobiales > Nitrobacteraceae > Rhodopseudomonas > Rhodopseudomonas parapalustris. The sequence goes on from NZ_JAMKBZ010000017.1 coordinate 94,839, forward strand.
TTTCGCTTCACACTGCCGCTCGCGCCTGTCGGGGATTTGACTGATGCCTAAGGGAACCGTGCATGTGATCGACGACGATCTCGCGATGCGAGAGTCGATCGAATTCCTGCTGAGCTCCGCCGGTTACGAGGTCAAACTGTACGAATCGGCGCAGGTGTTTCTCGATCTGCCGGATGTGGAATTCGGCTGTATCCTGTCCGACGTCCGGATGCCCGGCATCGACGGTCTCGATCTGCTGAAGCGGCAGAAGGCGGCCGGCAGCAAGTTGCCGGTCCTGATCATGACCGGTCACGGCGACGTGCCGCTCGCGGTCGAAGCGATGAAGCTCGGCGCCTCCGACTTCATCGAGAAGCCGTTCGATGACGACCGCCTGATCGGACTGATCGAGCTGGCGCTGAAGCAGGCCCAGGAAGGCGCCAAGAGCGAAGCGGTGGCACAGGACATCGCGGCGCGCATCCAATCGCTCAGCCCGCGCGAACGCCAGGTGATGGATGGGCTGATCGCCGGGATGTCGAACAAAGTGATCGCCCGCGAATTCGATATCAGTCCGCGAACGATCGAGGTCTATCGCGCCAACGTCATGACCAAAATGCAGGCCTCGAGCCTGTCGGAACTGGTGCGAATGGCGATGCGCGGCGGAGCCATCAAGGATTGAGACAGATCAATCCGGCTGCGCGATCTAGCCATATGGTAGCATTTCAGATGATCCCGCAGCCCTCCAAACGTGAGGTTTGGTGATGCCAAGCCCGCCGACAAAGACCATTGTTTACGTCGTCGACGACGATCAGGGCGTGCTCGGATCGCTGCGGTTTCTGTTGGAGACCGACGGCTTCGCGGTGCGGACGTTCCGCAGTGGGCCGGCGCTGCTGGACGCGATCGGCCAGGGCCCGGTCGACTGCATCGTGATCGACTACAAGATGCCTGGCATGAACGGCATCGATCTCGCCCGGGGATTGCGCGAACGCGATGTCCGCGTGCCGATCGTGATGATTACCGGCTACCCGGATTCCACCATCTCCAGCCGAGCCGGCACGGTGGGCGTGCAGCATGTGGTGGTGAAGCCGCACCTGGAAGAGAGCCTGGTGTCCCATATCCGCGCCGCCTTGCAGGAGAGCGGCGCGGCGGCGTGACGTGATCGCCCTCAGCGCGCTCGCATTTTAATACCTTGTTAACACTGGTGTTTTCCGCAGGATGCGGAGGGCGCAGCGCGCCGCGCCCTCCGTAAATCTACTTAGGTGAACCCACTTAAGATATGGAGCGAAATACCTCGACCTCGGAATCTTCCGTACAACCCTGGCCATCCGATCACGCCAGGAGATGGCCAGATGCTGAACCAGTCGCTCAGGACCCCCGCCACCGCCGCCCCGATTGATCCTTCCTGTTATTCGGCCGAGCAGTTCTTCGTGACCACCGGCCACGCCGGTCTGATCGCTTCCGAATTCACCTACAAGAAGGAAGAAGAAATCTACGGCGAGGACGAACCGTCCGAGTACGTTTACCAGGTCGTGTCCGGCGCCGTGCGCAGCTACAAGCTGCTGTCCGATGGCCGCCGCCAGATCGGCGCCTTCTACCTTCCGGGCAACGTGTTCGGGCTGGAATCGGGCCCGACCCACCGCCTCACCGCCGAAGCGATCGTCGACACCACTGTTCGCCTGATCAAGCGCCGCAGCCTCGAACAGGCCGCCGCAACCGACATCAACATCGCCCGCGGCCTGTGGTCGATGACCGCCGGCGAGCTGCGCCACGCCGAAGACCACATGCTGCTGCTCGGCCGCAAGAATGCGATGGAGCGTGTCGCCAACTTCCTCTTGGAAATGGACCGCCGCCTCGCCGTCGCCGGCATGATGGCCCTGCCGATGTGCCGCCGCGATATCGGCGATTATCTCGGCCTGACCCTCGAAACCGTGTCCCGCGCGCTGTCTCAGCTTCAGAGCAAGGGTATTCTCGGCTTCTCCGGGGCCCGCCAGATCGAGCTGCGCAACCGCGCCCAGCTTCGCAATCTCGACGCCTAAGGCCGGCTTCGGCGGGCCTCCCCGCCGCAGCATCGGCTGCCAATCGGATCGGACAGACAGGCCGCCAGCGATGGTGGCCTTTTCTGTTGTTGGGCGATGCATCGGATGACCCGAGATCGTCCATCGCCCGGAAGATTTTTCTCTTTCACCCTACGATCGGCAAAGAATGAACTGACTGCGATTTTCATACTGCCGATATGGAGATTTTTATTTCCTCCGCTCGATTGACTTGGAGGACCAGCGCCGTCCTGATGAACACCCGCGGACCTGCGTTGCCGTCACCGGCGCGCGCGGTCACAGCCCGGTTTTTATTGCCCGAAGGATGTCGCCATGACCCAGAAGCTCCACCCCGAAACCCTCGCGTTGCATGCCGGCTGGCGCGCCGATCCTTCGACCGGCTCGGTGGCGGTGCCGCTATTCCAGACCACCTCGTACCAATTCCGCGACACCGAGCACGCCGCGAACCTGTTCGCGCTGAAGGAGCTCGGCAACATCTACACCCGGCTCGGCAACCCGACGACCGACGTGCTGGAGCAGCGCGTCGCTGCGCTGGAAGGCGGCGTCGCCGCGCTCGCGGTCGCCTCCGGTCAGGCTGCCTCGGCCTTCGCGATTCAGAACCTCGCCCGAGTCGGCGACAACATCGTGTCGTCGACCGATCTGTATGGCGGCACCTGGAATCTGTTCGCCAATACCCTGAAGGACCAGGGCATCGAAGTCCGCTTCGTCGATCCGACCGACCCGCAGGCATTCGAACGCGCCACCGACGAGCGCACCCGCGCCTACTATGCCGAAACCCTGCCGAATCCGAAGCTAGCGGTGTTTCCGATCGAGGAAGTCGCCGCGATCGGCCGCAAGCACGGCATTCCGCTGATCGTCGACAACACCGCCGCTCCGCTGTTGGTGAAGCCGCTCGAATACGGCGCCGCGGTGGTGGTGTACTCGGCGACCAAATATATCGGCGGCCACGGCACCTCGATCGGCGGCATCATCGTCGATGGCGGCAACTTCCCGTGGGAACAGTTTCCACAGCGCCAGCCGGCGCTCAACACCCCGGATCCGAGCTATCACGGTGCAGTCTGGGTCGAAGCCGTGAAACCGATCGGCCCGGTCGCTTACATCATCAAGGCGCGCACCACGCTGCTGCGGGACCTCGGCTCGGCGCTGTCGCCGTTCAACGCCTTCCAGATCATTCAGGGTCTGGAAACGCTGCCGCTGCGGATCGAGCGTCACGTCCAGAACGCCCAGAAGGTCGCCGACTATCTGGAGAAGCGCCCCGAGGTCGTGAAGGTGATCCATCCGTCGAAGCAGAGCGGCGTCGCCCGCGAGCGCGCCGAGAAGTATCTCCAGGGCAAGTTCGGCGGTCTGGTCGGCTTCGAACTCGCCGGCGGGCGCGAGGCCGGACGCAAGTTCATCGACGCGCTCGAACTGCTGTATCACGTCGCCAATATCGGCGACACCCGCAGCCTTGCGATCCATCCGGCCTCGACCACTCACTCGCAGCTCTCGACCGAAGAGCAGCTCGCGACCGGCGTGTCGGACGGCTATGTGCGGCTGTCGATCGGCCTCGAGCACATCGACGACATCCTCGCCGACATCGACCGCGGCCTCGCGGCGGGACGCCTGGCGAACGCGGCGTAACGCACAAAGCTGTAGGGTGGGTTAGGCGCACTCGCGCCGTAACCCACCAGCTTTCGACGAAACGTAGATCGGTGGGTTACGCGCTCCGCGCTAACCCACCCTACGGCGCCATCGTCACAGTGACGACGTTCATCAGGCCGGCCGGCGCGACGCCGAAGATCACGATCAGGGCGATGCAGACGATCAACAGGCCGCGATCGAGCTGCGGCAGCGGCTGGGACTCGTCGTGCGTGTGGCCGACGAACGGCGCTGTGAAGAACTTGGCGTAGTAGAAGAAGCCGAGCGACGAGCCGGCGACCACGATCCCGACCAGCACCCACAGCCCGCCGTCGATCAGAACGCGCAGCAGGAACAGCTTGGCGATGAAGCCGCCGGCTGCCGGTAGGCCGGCAAGTGACAATAGCGACAGCGACAGCGCGACTGCTTCCAGCGGCCGACGCTGCATCAGCCCGTGCAGATCCGGCAGCGTCGGCGCGTGACCGAGCGCGGCGGAGACGCACAGCGCGCCGAGCATCGCCGGCGCATAGATCGCCAGATAGAACAGCACCGCCTCGCCGGCATGCGGCGTGCCGGAGGCGATGATCAGCGCGATGTAGCCGGAATGCGCGATCGTCGAATAGCCGAGCATCCGCGGCAGTTGCGGCTGCCGCAGTGCCAACAGATTGCCGATCAGCACCGAGGCGCCGCCGAGCGCGGCGAGACCTTGGCTCCACACCGGCTCCGGCAGATGCGCGGTGAGCGCCAGCCGCAGGATCACAATCGCCACGGCCGATTTCGACACCACGCCGGCCAGCGCCGCAGCGCTCGCAGGGGCGGCCTCGAACGCGTCCGGCGTCCACATGTGGAACGGCACGAGCGAGAATTTGAAGGCAAGGCCGGCGAGCAACAGGGCGGTGCCGAGCGCGGTGAGCGCGCCGCGGCCGCCCCAGCCGGCGAAATCGAGCGCGCCGGTTTCGGCGAAGATCAGCGCGATGCCGAGCAGCAGCGCGGAGGAGGCCAGCCCGCTCATCACCAGAAACTTGTAGGCCGCCTCCAGCCCCTGCCGCGTCAGGCGGAACGCGAACAGCGCGATCAGCGACAGGCTGAGGATCTCGACGCCGAGAAACAGCGTCGCGGCGTGGCCGGCGCCGGCCAAGGTCGCGGCACCGATCGCCACCAGCACCAAGAGCGACGGCGCCTCCTTGGCAGGGTGGCCGGTGCGCAGAAACACCAGCGCGCCGAGCGACACCAGGCACGCGAACACGATGCCGAAGCGCGCCGGCCCGTCGTCGGTGAACAGCGCCCCCATCGGCGCTGCCGGCGCGCCGATCCGCAGCAGCACGACCGCGGCGGCGAGCGCGAGCCCGACCGCCGCGGAAGCCTGCACGATCTGCAGCCGCGCCAGCGGCACCAGCATCATTGCCGCGACGGCGGCGATGGCCAGCACCACGAGCGGCAAGAGCGCGGCGAATTGGGCTGCGGTCATGGCGCGGCGATCACGGCGTGTGGATCAGCGCGGCCTTGATCGCCGGCTCCAGCAGCGCCAGCAGGCTCTGCGGATAGAGGCCGACGATCAACGTACCGATGCCCATCACCAGGATCGGCCAATACTCGCGCCAGGTCATGTCGGCGAGCGGTGGCTTCGGCTGCGGCAGGCCGAACACCAGTCCCTTGAGCAGACGCGTGGCGTAGATCACCGAGACGATCAGGGTCGACAGCGCCAGCAGCGCAAACACCCAGTTGACCTGGAAGATGCCGACCACCACCAGCGCCTCGCCGACGAAGTTGGCGGTGCCGGGCAGCGCCAGCAGCGCCGAGCAGAACAGCGCGAACGCCGCGGCGAATTTCGGCGCGGTCTGCTGCAGGCCGCCGAGCTGGCGCAGGTCGCGGGTATGCGTGCGCTCGTACAGCGCGCCGATCAGCAGGAACAGCGCCGAGGCCGAGAACGAGTGCGCGATCATCTCGACTGCCGCACCCGCAAGCGCGTAGTGGACGCCGGCAGAGATACCCATCAGCACGATCGACATGTGGGCGATCGACGTATAGGCGACCAGCCGTTTGGCATCGTTCTGGCCGCAAGCGACGAGGCCGCCATACAGCGCGCCGGCAGCGCCGAGCGCAATGCCGTAAGGTGCCACCGCGGCGAGGCCGTCCGGAAACAGCATCGGGGCGAACCGGAACAGCCCATAGGCGCCGGTCTTCAGCAAAAGGCCAGCGAGCAGGATCGAGCCCGCGGTCGGCGCCAGCGTGTGCGCCTCCGGCAACCAGGCATGGAACGGCGGCACCGACAGCTTGACCATGAAGGCGAGCGAGAAGCCGAGCAGCATCCACACCTGAACGTGGGTCGAGAGCTTCATCTCGGCGAGTTCGAAGGCGCTGAAGGTCATGTGATCGGCCATCGCCGCCAGCGCAAACGATGCCGCCAGCAGACCGAAGCCCGCAGCCGCGTTGAAGATCAGGAATTTCAGCGCAGCGCCTTCCTTGTCGCCATGGCCCCACACCGCGATCAGCGTAAACGCCGGCACCAGCATCGCTTCCCAGAAGAACGCGAAGATCAGCAGGTCGAACGACAGGAACACGCCGACGGTGGCCGCCACCGTCCAGCACAGGCTGGCGTGGAATAGGCCCGACTGGGTGCGGATCTCACTCCACGACGCCATCACCGAGATGATGCCGAGACCGGCTGCGAGCGCGATCATCGTCGCCGACAGGCCGTCGATCGCGAACTCCAGCGAGATGCCGAACGAGGGCACCCAGGGATACGACACCTTGTCGTACCAGCGGCCATCGGCTCCGGTGGCGACCACCGCGACCAGCAGCACCAGCATCAGCGCGAAGGTCGCGATCGTGACCCAGCGCTCGCGTTCGCCCTTGCCGGCGACGAAGAATGCGACGAGGCCGCCGATAGCAGGCAGCAGGATGAGCGCAATCAGCGCCATGACGTCCCCCAGGCAAACAACAGAAGTCCCGCGCAACCGAGCGCGATCCACAACGAGTGATCGCGGACGCGGCCGGTCTGCGTGCGCCGCGCCAGCGCCCAGGCGTGACCGGCACCACCGGCCAAGCCCATCCAGGCGCGATCGATCCGGTCTGGATTGAACCGCGCCACGAAGAACCCGACGAACAGCCGCGCCACGACGATCAGCAGCCGCCCCACCGGATCGCCGGCCACCATCCGCACCACCGGCGTCTGACCATCGGTCGCGCGGGTGATCAGGTCGGTGCGAATGCCGCGAACCTGGCTGGCGCCACGACCGAGCGGATCGTCGGTGACGAGCCCGGGCACGTCGACGCCTTCGCGCCGCAGCGCAACGGCGTCGGCCACGGCCTCGGTGCCTTCGGCGTTGCCGAGCACCGCGGCGATGCGGCGAAAGCGCCGGACGAAGTAATAGTAGTATAGCACCTCGATGCGGAAGATGCGCATGTGCCGCATCCGGTCCGTAAGCCGCTGCAGCTCTTGCGGATGCCTGACCAGCCATCGCGCCAGGATCACGCCGAGGATCGGCGCAGCCGCGCCGAGCAGCGCCGGCACCAACGGAATGTGCTCGGGCGCGCCACCGGCGAAACTGATCAGCGCGCCGACCGAGATTCCGCCGACCACGGCAACGAAGGTCAGCACCGACAGCGGCACCACCACGGCGAGACCACCCCATGGCGGCGCGGCAAGATCCGCGGTCTGGCTCGCGGCGACGAACACCACGCGGAACGCATAGGCGCCGGTCAGCACCGCCGCGGTGGCGGCGAGCAGCCACAGCGGCACGCCCCACGGCCCGCTGCTCCACACTGCGGCGAGCACTGCTTCCTTGGAGTACCAGCCGGCCGTGATCACCGGCAGGCCGGCGAGCGACGCAGCGCCGACGGCGAAGCTCCAGAACGCCAGCGGCTGGCGATAGCGCGAGCCGCGCAGGGACTCGATTGCGGTCGAACCGCCGGCGGCGTGGCTCATTACACCGGCGCTGAGGAACAGCAGCGACTTGAACACGGCGTGGATGGCGAAGTGCGACAGCGCCACCGCAGGCGCGCCAAGCCCGAGCGCCAGCACCATGAAGCCGATCTGGCTCATGGTCGAGAACGCCAGCAACTTCTTGACGTCGGTCTGGATCAGCGCCACCAGCGCACCGAGCGCCGCGGTGAGGATGCCGAGCATCGCCACCATGGCGGAGATTTCCGGCGCGGCGGCGAACAGCGGCGCCAGCCGCGCCAGCAGGATCACGCCAGCCGCCACCATGGTGGCCGAATGCAGCAGCGCCGACACCGGCGTCGGGCCCGCCATCGCGCTCGGCAGCCAGGTATGGAACGGAAACTGCGCCGACTTGCCGAGCGCACCGAGCGCGATCAACCCGGCGATCGGTGCCAGCCGCCATGGATCAATTCCCGGCACCGCCGCCAGCATGCCGTCGAGCCGCGTGGTGCCGGCGTTCAGGAACAGCATCATCAAGCCGGCGAGTAGCAGGCTGTCAGCGACGCGGGTGGTGATCAGCGCCTTGCGTCCCGACGCCACCGCCTTCGGCAGCTTGTCGTAGAACGCGATCAGCATGAAGCTGCACAGGCCGATGGTTTCCCACCCCAGGAACAGCAGGATGACGTCGGCGGCGAACACCACCGCCAGCATCCCGGCCAGGAACAGGTTCATCACCGCGAAGAAGCGACGCAGATCCGGCAGCGGCTCGGACGCCATGTAGGCGCCGGAATAGATCAGCACCAGCGCACCGACCAGCACCACGGTGCCGCCGGTGACCATGCTGAGCGGATCCATCGACATCGCGATCTGCGCGACGAACACACCGGTATCGATCGACAGGATCGGCACCGCCGCGCCGGCGACGCAGACGCCCTCGATGCAGGACAGCGCGACCGGGAAGAACAGGATCGCCGGCAGCACCGCAGCGCCGACGCCGAGCGCGATCACCGCGGCGCGCGACAGCGGCGCCGGGATCAGCGACAGCAGCACGAAGCCGAGCAGCGCCGGGACAGGGACGAAGGGAAGCAGATGCGCCATGCTCACCCCTTCAGTCCGCTGATGGCATCGCTGTCGTCGGTGCCAGTGAGACGGCGCAGGCGCAGGAACAGCGCCAGCCCGACCGCAACTTCGGCCGCGGCGAGGGTCAGCACCAGGATGAACATCCCCTGCCCTTCCGAATCGGCGTGATAGGCGCCGGCCGCGATGAAGCCGAGCGCCGGGCCGCTGAGCGCGACTTCCAGCGCGACGAGCTGAAACAGCATACCGCGGCGCGCCAGCACCCCGAACACACCGACCGCGAACAGGCCGGCGGCGAGGATCATAATGGCGATCAGATCGGAGCCGGTCATGATCCGCTCCTCGGGCTGCGGTCGTTGCGACCGATGTGGCGGACGCCGATCAGGCCGGCGAGCAGCAACAGCGAGGCCAGTTCGACCGCCAGCGCCCACGGCCCGAACAGCAGCTTGCCGACCGCCTGCGCCGACACCGGCGCGGGCTCGCCGGCCGCGGGGAGACCGAATTCGCCGAACACGAACGGCGCGACAATCAGCACCGACATCAACAACGGCAACGGCCAGGCGCTGCGCAGCAGCGCGCGCTCCCGCGTGATCGCTTCCGGCGAGATCGGCAGCGTCATCACGACGAACACGAACAGCACCACGATGGCGCCGGCATAGATCATGATCAGCAGCACCGCGGCGAACGCGGCGCCGAGCGCGAAGAAGCACACCGCCAGCGCCAGCAGCGTCACCACCAGATACAGCAGCGCATGCACCGCATTCGGCCGCGTCACCGACAGCGCCGCCGAGATCAGCGCGAAGGCGCCGGCATAGATCGCAAGCAGCGAACTCATGGCAGCAGCCCCTTCAGGTTCACCGGCGGCGCCTCGTGCTCGGCCTCACCCTTGTCCTTGCCCGGGATCGCCTTGCCGGCGAACGACCAGTAGCGATAGCCCCGCACCTTGCCTTCGCCGGAGATCAACAGGTCGTGCTTCTCGTACACCAACGCGTCGCGGCGCCATTCCGACAATTCGTAGTCCGGCGTGAGCTGGATCGCCGCGGTCGGGCAGGCATCCTCGCAGAAGCCGCAGAAAATACAGCGGGCGAAGTTGACGCGGAAATATTCCGGATACCAGCGGCCGTCATCGGCCACCGCTTTTGCCAGATCGATGCAGCCGACCGGGCACACCGTCGCGCACAGATTGCAGGCGACGCAGCGCTCCTCGCCGTCCGGATCGCGGGTCAGCACGATACGACCGCGGGCGCGCGGATACAGCTTCGGCTTTTCTTCCGGATAGAGCTGGGTCTCCGGCTTGACGAACAGCTTGCGGCCGACCCGCAAGAGGGCTTCGAGCCATCCGAATCCGATCATGACGCACTCCTCGCCACGACGACGATGCCGGTCAGCATCAGATTGAGCAGCGACAGCGGCAGCGCCACTTTCCAGGCGAAGCCGAGCAACTGATCGTAGCGCGGTCGCGGCAAGGTCGCGCGCAGCCAAACGAACGCCACGGCGATCACCGCCGTCTTCAGCCCGAACCAAATCGGGCCCGGCAGCCACGGCCCGAGCCAGCCGCCGAAGAACAGCGCCACCGCCAGCGCCGACACCAGCAGCACCGCGAGATATTCGCCGAGGAAGAACAGGCCGAACGACATGCCGGTGTATTCGGTGATGAAGCCGGCCACGAGGTCGTTCTCGGATTCCGGCAGGTCGAACGGCAGCCGGTGCGCCGCGGCGACGCCGGCGATGGTGAACAGCGCCGCGCCGAGCGGCTGCACCAGCACGAACCAGGCGCCGCGCTGCGCCTCGACGATCTCGGTCATCGAGAACGAGCCGGCGATCATCACCACGCCCATCAGCGACAAGCCGAGGAACACCTCATAGGCCAGCATCTGCGCCGCGGCGCGCATGCCGCCGAGCAGCGAGAACCGGTTGTTCGACGCCCAGGCGCCGAGCACGGCGGCATAAGCCGTCAGCCCCAGCATGCCCAGCAGGAACAACAGTCCGACATCGACCGAGGACAGCGCCCAGCCGTCACCGATCGCCACCACGCCGAAGCCGGCAAGCACCGGCGTCGCGGCGACGGCCGGCGCCAGGATGTAAAGCAGCTTGTCGGCGCCCGGCGGCGGCCGATCCTCCTTGGTGAGGATCTTCACCGTGTCGGCGACCCATTGCAGCGCCCCGAACGGACCGACGCGGTTCGGCCCGTAGCGCTCCTGCACGAAGCCGAGCAGCCGCCGCTCGACCCAGGTGAACGTGCCGGCGAGCACCAGCAGCGCCATGATGAGCGCGACCGAGATGGTGGCGGTGATGATCATCCCGATCATGGCGCCGCCTCGACCTTGACCCGGCGCAGCGGACCGCGCGGCTGGCACGAGCCGGCGCTGATCACCACAGTGCCGCGCGGCACCGTTGCGTCGAGCGTCACCACCGGCGCGCAGGGATTGCCGTCGACCTGCACCGCGGCGCCGTCACGGAAACCATGAAGCGCCGCATCGTCTGGATGCAGCAGCAGGCGCGGCGCCGGCCGGCGCGCAGCAAGTAGCGCACTGGCGCGGCTCAGCTCGCCGCCGGTGAAGGCGTCGTGCAGCGGGATCAGCCACAGTCCCTCGCCGGCCTCACCCCGTTGCGACACGGCGTCCGGCAGAGACGCTTCGCCCGGCTTGATCAGCAAGGTGCCGGGATCGCCGCCGCGCAGCGGACCGCCGACTTCTTCCAGGAAGCGCGTGACGTTGTTGGCCGAATGCAGGCCGGAGGTCTTGTAGCTGGTGATCAGCGGCGTCGGCACCGCGGTGCCACGCGCGCCCTTGATGCCGAAGGTCAGCGGTCCATCCTGATCGACCGGGATCACCGCATCGGCGAATTGTCCGGCGCGATCGTCGGCGGTGCGGCCGGTGTAAGGCCGCGGTGCGCGAGTGACCTTGCCGTCGGCCATTCCGAAGTCTTCGCCCGGCGCCGCGTCGGCCACCGCCACGAGATCGGGACGCTCGACGATCAGATCGCCGATCAGTGCATCGAGCCCGTGCCAGTCGCCGGCGCCGAACGCATCGAGCCGGCGCCAGCTCGCCGGTGCGGACTCCTGCGGCGCCACCGCGGCGAAGAAGCGTTGTGCGCGGCCTTCATAATTGACGAAGGTGCCGGTCGCTTCGGTGAACGGCGCCACCGGCAGCGCAACCGCCGCGCGCGCCGTGGTCTCATTGGCCATCGAGTCCAGCGCGACCACGCCCTTTGCGGCGGCAAACAGCCGCTCGACACTAGCGCGCGGCGCGCGGTCGAACAGATCGTTCTCGAGCACGATCGCGGTCTTGGCACCGCCGCGTTCGAGCAGAGCGGCAGCGCTGTCGAGGCCGTCACCGCCGAGCAGAGCCAGCCCGATGCTGTTGGCTTCCGGCGCCAGCAGAACGATCCGCGCTTTCGTGCCGAGCGCCGCAACGATGCGCGCAGCCGTCTCGATAATCTCGGCCGACATCAGGGCACAGCCGGCGACGATCAGCGGCCGCTCGGCGTTCGCCAGAATCTCGGCGACCCGCGCCGCTTCAGAATGCTCCTCGACCAAGCCGGCGGGGCCTGCGCCGAGCGCAGACGCAACGCTGCCGCCGAACGCGGCGACGCCTTGCGGATCGAGCCGCAGCGACAGCGTGGCGAGATCGTCGAGCGCATCAGGCAGCGGCGTCGCCAGCATGATCGGCGAGCGGCGCCCCTCGCCGGCGGTGCGGACCGCCGGATCGAGGAAGGCGTGCACGCCCTTCTGCGCGGCGAGCTCCCGCTCGGCGCCCCGTGCTGTCTGCCGCAGCGCCAGCGCCAGTCGCGGCGCGGTGCCGGTGAGATTTTCCCCGAGCACCAGTACGGCATCGGCGTGCTCGACCTCGTGCAGCGACGCGATCTTGGCCGGGCCGGCGCGGAGGATCTCGAGGATGCGGCGCACCAGCCCTGCTTCGACATCGGACACGCCGGCGAAGAACCGCTCCGGCCCGACCAGACGCTGCAGCGCGTAGTTGGCTTCCAGCGAGGCACGCGGCGAACCGATCCCGATTGCGCCTTCGGCGACGATCGCATGCGCGGCCGAGGCGGCGTCGTGCTCGCTGGCGGGCATCCCATCGATCAACGGCTGCCGCAGCCGATGCTGGGAGACGACGTGCAGCGGCCCGTAGCGACCGCGGTCGCAGATGAAGTAGCCGTTGAGCGCGCCGTGGTAACGGTTCTGCACCCGCTTCACCCGGCCGTCACGCTGGTCGACCAGGATGTTGCAACCGAGCGAGCAATGCGGGCAGATCGACGGCGTCGCCCGCATGTCCCATTTGCGCGCGTAATCGCGCGACCAGCCTTTGTCGTTGAACACGCCGGTCGGACACACTTCGGCGAGATTGCCGGCGAACGGGCTTTCCAGCGGACCATCCTCGGCACGGCCGAAATACACGTTGTCGTGGGCGCCGAACGCGTCGAGATCGCGGCCGCCCGCATAGTCGCGATAGAACCGGGTGCAGCGATAGCAGGCGATGCAGCGGTTCATCTCGTGCGTCACCAGCGGCCCGAGATCCTGATTGCGATGGGTGCGCTTGGTGAATTTGTAGCGGCGATCGATGTGGCCGGTGGCGATCGTCATGTCCTGCAGATGGCAGGAGCCGGCCTCCTCGCACACCGGGCAATCGTGCGGATGGTTGACCATCAGCCACTCGATCACCTGGGCGCGGAACGCCACAGCTTCCGGATCGGACACCGACACCCGCTCGACATCGGCGACCGGCGTCATGCAGCTCATGACGATGCGGCCTTCCTTGTCGTCCGGACCGTCATAGACTTTCACGGCACACTGACGGCAGGCGCCGACCGAGCCGAGCGCGCCGTGCCAGCAGAAATACGGCACGTCGATGCCATGGGTCAGACACGCCGACAGCAGATCCTCGCCGTCCTTGGCTTCGATGACGCGGCCGTCGATCTCGATCTTCTTCTTGGTCATGCGCGGCCCACCGGACAGAAGCCCTGGAGGTGGGCCGTGAAGATATCGCCGAAGCGTTCGAGACCGCTGCGCAGCGGCGTCAGCGCGCCGGTGTTGAGATCGCAATAGGAGCGGCCCGACGGGCCGGACAGCGCGACGTGCTGGTGCAGCAGGTCGATGTCGGCGCGCGTGCCCTTGCCGGCTTCGAGCGTATCGAGCAGCTTCGACACCCACGGCAGACCGTCGCGGCACGGCGTGCACAGCCCGCAGCTCTCGCGCGCATAGAACCGCATATGACGCCCGATCGCCGCCACCGGACAGGCGCGATCATCGAGCACAATCAGCGCGCCGGTGCCGAGCGAACTGCCGGCCTTCTTCGTGCTTGTGAAATCGAGCGGCACGTCGAGCTCGGCCTTCTCGAAGAACGCGGTGGCGCCGCCGCCGGGCTGGAATGCCAGCAGCGCACGGCCATTGCGGACGCCGCCGGCACGATGCAGCAGCTCACGCGCGGTCGAACCCATCGGCGCTTCGATCAGTTGCGGGCGCTCGACGCAGCCGGAGATGCCGTACAGCTTGGTGCCGCCTTCGTCGGTGAACGACAGCGACCGATACCAGTCGGCGCCGTTCTCGATGATCGACGGCACCGACGACAGTGTCTCGACATTGTTGACCGTGGTCGGCCGTCCCCACAGGCCGCTGACCGCAGGATAAGGCGGCCTATGCCGCGGCACCGGACGCTCGCCCTCGATCGCGGCGATCAGTGCGGTCTCTTCGCCGACGATGTAACGGCCCGCCGAGGCGTGGACCCGCATCGTCAGGTCGAAGCCGGAGCCGAGAATGTCGCGTCCGAGCAGGCCGCTCGCTTCCGCTTCGGCAATTGCGCGGCTCAGCGCAGCAGCAGCGGCGCGATACTCGTCGCGGACCAGGATGATCACTTCGGTGGCGCCGGTCGCGTAAGCCGCGATGGTCGCGCCCTCGATCAGCTGATGCGGCAGCGCCTCCATCAGCAGCCGGTCCTTGAACGAGCCCGGCTCGGTCTCGTCGCCGTTGACGCAGAGGTAGCGCGCGCCTGGACCGGCCTTCTCGCTGCCAGTGCGCATGAAGCGCCATTTGTTGGCGGTCGGGAAGCCGGCGCCGCCGCGGCCGCGCAGGCCCGCGGCCTCGACCATCGCGATGATCGCTTCCGGGCTGTGGCGCTTGAGCGCGAGCGACAGCGCCGCGTAGCCGCCGAGCCCGCGCCAGGCGGCAAGGCTGTGCGGCTGACGGTCGGCACGCGCGCGGCCGGTGAGCGGCTTGTCGCTCATGGCTGGCCTCCCACTACAGCGCCGCCGATCAGCGCGTCGAGATCGTCCGGCGTCAACGGGCCGACCAGTTTGCGCTCCGGGCCGACCAGCGCCACCGGGGCACGATCGCAGCCGCCGACGCAGCAGATGTTGATCAGGGTGAACTTGCCGTCCGGCGTGGTTTCGCCAAAGCCGATGCCGAGCTTGCTCATCACCGCATCGCGCACCGCATCGCCGCCGCACAGATAGCAGCTCAGCCCGTCGCAAAGCAGGATCACGGTGTCGCCGACCGGCGAGCGGAAGATCTGGCTGTAGAAGGTCGCGAGCGCGTCGATCTCGGCAGGCGTGACGCCGAGCACGTCGGCGGCTTCCTTCAGGTGGACGTCGGACACCCAACCTTCGGCTTCCTGCACCAACTTCAGCGCTTCCACCATCGCAGCCTTCGCGCCGCCATGGGTGGCGGCAGCGTGCTGAATCGCAGTCTTGAGGGCGGGACTGAGGCTCATCGGTCGACGTCCGACATCACGTAGTCAATGCTGCCGAGATAGGCGACGAGATCGGCCACCATCATGCCGGGGGCGACCGCGGAAATCATCTGCAGATGCGCGAACGACGGCGTGCGAATCCGGGTGCGATAGCTCGACGGCTCGCCGTCCGAAATCAGCGCGAACTGCGTCAGGCCGCGCACGGTCTCGACCTGGCCGGTGTATTCGCCCGGCGGCAGCACCGGACCCCAGCTCGTGCTGACGAAGTGATGGATCATGGTCTCGATGTCGTGCAGCATCCGCTCGCGCGGCGGCGGCGTCGTCAGCGGATGATCGGCCTTGATCGGACCGGACGGCATGTTGTCGACGCACTGCCGGATGATCTTCAGCGATTGCCGGATCTCTTCGACCCGCACCACCGTGCGGTCGTAGCAATCGCCCGTGTGGCCGACCGGAATCTCGAAGTCGAAATTCTCGAAGCCCGCATAGGGCCGCGCCTTGCGCACATCCCAGGCATAGCCGGTGGCGCGCAGGCCCGGACCGGTGACGCCCCAGTCCAGCGCCATCGCGGTGTCGTAGGCCGCAATGCCCTTGGTCCGCGCGCGAAAGATCTCGTTGCGCAGCACCATGCCCTCGTAGTCGTCGAGCCGCGACGGCATCCAGTCGAGGAATTCGCGCACCAGCCGGTCCCAACCCTCCGGCAGATCCATCGACAGGCCACCGATGCGGAAGAAGCCCGGATGCATCCGGGCGCCGGTGATCGACTCGATCACCCGGTAGCCGCGCTCGCGGTCGGTGAACATGTAGAACACCGGCGACATCGCACCCGTATCCTGCGCCATGGTGCCGTAGAACAACAGGTGATTCATGATGCGGAACATTTCCGACAGCATGATCCGCACCGTAAGCGCGCGGTCCGGCACCTTGATGCCACAGGCTTTCTCGACCGCCTGCAGGTACGGCATCTCGCCCATCACTCCGCCGAGATAATCGACCCGGTCGGTATAGGGCAGGAAGTTGTGCCAGGTCTGGCGCTCGGCCATCTTCTCGGCGCCGCGATGATGGAAGCCGATATCGGGCCGCGCCGCGACGATCTCTTCACCGTCGAGCGCCAGCACGATTCGGAACACGCCGTGGGTCGCCATCGAATGCGGCCCGTAGTTCAAGATCATCAGCTCGACGCCGTCGCGATGCGTCGGCAGGCCGAACTTCTCCGGATCGGCGGCGAGCGCGTGTTCCTTGGCGTCGAACAGCGACGCGGTCATGTTGAACAGCGGCCGCTCGGTGGCGCGACCCGGCTGGGTCTTGCGCATCGGGTGGCCTTCCCAGCCCGGCGGCAGCAGGATGCGCAGCGAATGCGGCTGGGCTTCGAACTCGACGCCGAACATGTCGTAGGCTTCGCGCTCGTACCACGGCGCGTTGGGAAACACCGTGCCGATCGACTTGGCGCGCGGATACTCGGCATCGAGCGCGATCTTGATCCGGATGTCGGCATTGCGCTCGTGCGACATCAGATGACTGGCGATGGTGATGCCTGACGGCGGCAGGCCTTCGCGATGCTTACGCGCGGTCTCGTCGATCGCCCACAGGTCGACCAGCATCCTGAACGGCCGGTCGATCTCCTGCCTCAGGAAGCGATGCACGTCGATCGTCGCGTCCGGCCGAAGCCACACGGTCGGAAACCGATCGGCAGTAACTTGCTCGCCCAGCACCGCATCCTTGAAGCGCGCGCTGAGCTCGGTGACGAGTTCGGATGCGCTCACAATGACTCCGGCGGATCGAGCAGGGTCTGCGCCATACGTTCGTCGCGGCGCTGGTCGCGCCGGCGCGGCGCATCGAAACCGAGGCCGGCGGTGTTGCCGACGGTGACGCCGAGCG
Organism: Rhodopseudomonas parapalustris; assembly: GCF_053772255.1. NCBI lineage: Bacteria > Pseudomonadati > Pseudomonadota > Alphaproteobacteria > Hyphomicrobiales > Nitrobacteraceae > Rhodopseudomonas > Rhodopseudomonas parapalustris. The sequence continues at coordinate 112,010 of NZ_JAMKBZ010000017.1, forward strand.
GACGCCGCTCGCTGCCGACCTGCTGCTGCAGCATGATCAGCGCATCGAGCACCGCCTCGGGGCGCGGCGGGCAGCCGGGAATGTAGACGTCGACCGGAATGAAGCGGTCGACCCCCTGCACCACCGAATAGATATCGTACATGCCGCCCGAACAGGCGCAGGCGCCCATCGCGATCACCCAACGCGGCGCGCGCATCTGTTCGTACAGGCGCAGCAGCGGCGCAGCCATCTTGTGAAACACGGTGCCGGACACGACGAGGAGATCGGCCTGACGCGGCGAAGCGCGGATCACCTCGGCGCCGAACCGCGCCTGATCGTAGACCGGTGTCAGCACCGTGACCTGTTCGACGTAGCAGCACGACAGCCCGAAATTGAACGGCCACAGGCTGTGCTTGCGCGACCAGGCGGTGAGGTCTTCGAGCGTGGTGAACAGGCTCGACAGCGCCATATGTTCTTCAACAGAACGCTGTTCGCCCGGCATGCCCGGATGTTGCGGCGTCGTCGTCATCGGCGCCGCCCCTTGACCCAGTCGAGCGCGCCATCGAGCCACAGATACACCAGCGCCAGCAGCAGCACGCCGATGAACACCGCCGCCTCGATCAGGCCGAGCCAGCCGGTGTCGCGCGCGGCGACCGCCCAGGCGAACAGGATCGCGGCTTCCATGTCGAAGATCACGAACAGCGCGGCGATCAAGAAGTACGGCGCATTCAACGGCCCCTGCTGCGGCTGCGCCGGCAGCACGCCGCCTTCGTAAGGCACGTCGGGCCGCGCACCGGAGCGCTTCTCGCGCAGCCAGGCCGCAACCACGATGATCGCCGCAACGATCCCGGCCGACAACGCGACGTGGATAGCGAGTGCGGCGCCCGAATTGATCGGAAGGGTCAGATCACCCACCGGCAAGGCTCCAACAAACAGCGGAAGAGCGGATCACGAAACGATCCGACGTGGGGTATGGAAGTCTGGTTGTAACTATCGTCACCATGCCACCCGACCCGTCAAGGCTGGTTGACGCCGATCAAGTCTGCGACCACGACAACGTGAGATTCCGCTCGTGATTTCCTGTACTTGAAACCGCCAAGGCACCGACGAAAAGCCCGCTCGGGCGGTGTTTTGCGTGCTTCTCGCAGCGCCGCGAATCGCTGCCGTCGCCAAGATGCGGCACGTTGCCACGTTCGCGGACGATAGCAACGAAGCGCCGCCTCCGGAACGGCTGCGCGGACCGAGATGTGCAGAACGCCCGCAACGTCCCGCAAAACGACGCGTGGACAGATGCGCGGACGGATTTCGCCCGGCTCGGAAATGATCTAACCATAATTGTTCCGTTTTGGGCCCTGCCGATGTCATTGATTGGTCTCTACACCCGGGTGCTGCAACTGCTCGGCAGGGAGGCGCGGCTCGGTTGGGTCCTGGCGATCGCCAATCTGCTGCTCGCCACCGCGCAATTCGCCGAGCCGGTGCTGTTCGGCCGCATCGTCGACGTGATGAGCGGCAATCTCGCCACCGGCGCGCTGGTGCCGGAAACGCGCTCGCCTTGGCCGCTGCTGGCCGCCTGGGCCTGCTTCGGGCTGTTCACCATTCTATGCTCGGCGATCGTCGCGCTGCAGGCCGACCGGCTGTCGCATCGGCAACGCCAGACGGTGTTGACCAGTTATTTCGAACACATCCTGCAACTGCCGATCAGCTTTCACACCGGCACCCATTCGGGCCGACTGATGAAGGTGATGCTGCAAGGCACCGACGCGCTGTGGCGGATGTGGCTCGGCTTCTTCCGCGAGCATTTCGCCGCGATCCTGTCGCTCGTCGTGCTGCTGCCGCTGTCGCTGTACATCAACTGGCGGCTGGCGATCCTGCTGTTCGTGCTGTGCGTGGTGTTCACGGTGCTGACCACGCTGGTGGTGCACAAGACCTACGGCATGCAGGGCGAAGTCGAAGCGCAATACAGCGACCTGTCGGCGCGGGCGTCCGACGCGCTCGGCAACGTCGCGCTGGTGCAGAGCTTCGTTCGCGTCGACGCCGAAGTTCAGGGCCTGCGCAACGTCTCGGGCCGGCTGCTCGCGGCACAGATGCCGGTGCTGTCGTGGTGGGCGCTGGTCACCGTGATCACCCGCGCCTCGACCACCATCACCGTGCTGTCGATCTTCACGCTCGGCATCTATCTCAACCAGCAGGGACTCACCAGCGTCGGCGAGATCGTGATGTTCGTCTCGTTCGCTTCGTTGCTGATCCAGCGCCTCGAGCAGGTGGTGAACTTCATCAACAACGTGTTGATGGAAGCGCCGCGGCTGCGCGAGTTCATCGACGTGCTCGATGCTGTGCCGGCGGTGCGCGACCGTCCCGACGCGATCGACCCCGGCCGGCTGTCCGGCCTGGTCGAGTTTCAGAACGTGTCGTTCTCCTATGACGGCAAGCGGCCGGCGGTGGAGGATCTGAGTTTCACCGCATTGCCGGGAGACACCATCGCGCTGGTCGGCGCCACCGGCGCCGGCAAGTCAACGGCGATCGCGCTGCTGCACCGCGCATTCGATCCGCAGTCCGGCCTGATCAAGGTCGACGGCATGGACATTCGCGGCCTGACGCTGGCGTCGCTGCGCCGGAACATCGGGGTCGTATTTCAAGAAGCGCTGCTGTTCGACCGCTCGATCGCCGACAATCTGCGGATCGGCAAGCCGGACGCCACGCTCGACGAGCTACGCCTCGCCGCGGAGCGCGCGCAAGCGCTGGAGTTCATCGAGCGCAGCGACCACAAGTTCGACACCAATGCCGGCGAACGCGGCCGTATGCTGTCCGGCGGGGAAAGGCAGCGGCTGTCGATCGCGCGTGCGCTGCTCAAGGACCCGCCGATCCTGATCCTCGACGAAGCCACCTCGGCGCTCGATGCCGTCACTGAAGCCAAGCTCAACCTCGCGCTCGACGAGGTGATGAAGGGACGCACAACCTTCGTGATCGCACACCGGCTGTCCACCATCCGGGACGCCACCCGTATTCTGGTGTTCGAGAACGGCAAAGTGATCGAAAGCGGAACGTTCGATGAACTGGTGAGCCTTGGCGGGGCATTCGCGCAATTGGCGCGGGCGCAGTTCATGGTGCAGGAGAACGCCCGCTCGGCCATGAGCGCCGCTGTCGACGCCCAAAGCTGACCGGTCGAATTTCAGCCCCTTTCGTCACCGATTACCGGGGCCCAAGCCCTGTTCTGCGGGCGCGAGCCGGTATAGGGTCGGGTTTGCTGGGGCCACCGCCTGAAAACCCGAACTTCACCGTGCCGCGATCTCGTCGGCGCGACGGAACTCACAGGACCGGAATCGGAACGTGCCTTTCATCACCGCACAGCCTCGCCGTTCATCCTCGTTTTTCACCATCGTCGTGGCGGCGCTGCTGTCACTCACCGTGCTGCCGCGGGTGGCGAACGCCGAAGCGCTGTTGTTGGTCGAGGCCGACACCGGAAAGGTTCTGCAAGCCGAGAACGCCACCTACCCGTGGCATCCGGCGTCCGTCACCAAACTGATGACGCTGTACGTGACGCTGCAGGCGGTGAAGCAGGGCCGGCTCACGACCGACTCTCTGCTGACGGTGTCATCGATCGCGGCTGCGCAATCGCCCTCGAAGATGGGCTTCCGCGCCGGCACCCAGGTCACCGTCGACAACGCGCTGAAGATGATGATGGTGAAGTCGGCCAACGACATGGCCGTGGTGCTGGCCGAAGGCGTCGGCGGTTCGATCGACGGTTTCTCGGAGATGATGAACGACACCGCGGCGCGGCTCGGGATGACGCAGACACACTACGTCAATCCCAACGGTCTGCCGGCCGACGAGCAGGTGACCTCGGCGCGCGACTTGGCGATCCTCGCCCGCGCCATCATCCGCGACCTGCCCGAATACGAATATTACGTCCACATTCCAGCGATCCGCTTCGGCAAGCGGGTGACCCGGAACTTCAACAAGCTGATCGGCCGCTATCCAGGCGCCGACGGATTTAAGACAGGCTTCATCTGCGCCTCGGGCTACAACCTCGTGGCGAGCGCCACGCGTAATGGTCGCCGTCTGATCGCCGTGGTGCTCGGCGCCAATTCCGGAACGGACCGCGCCGTGAAGGCGGCGCAACTGTTGGAGCGCGGCTTCTCGACCAACACCCTCGCCTGGCTGACGCCGTCGCTCGGCACCGTCGACAATCTCGCACCGATCGCCGCCGCCCCGCCGGATCTGCGTGACGAGATGTGCGGGCCGAAGCGCAAGCGCCCGGCCAGCGACGAGGACGAGACCGTCGCCAACGCGCTGTCGGGCAATCCGGTGATGTCGATGTTCCAGCCGCCGGCGCTGAGGCCGGCCGACATGATCGCCGCTGAACCCGAACCGGTCCAGCCGGTCGTGGTCTATACCGGACCGACGCGGAGCGGCGCTGCGCTGATCGCCGCCGAAAGCAGCGACGCCGAACAGCACGCCGCCAAGCCAGCCAAGAAGAAAGTCCGACGGGGCGCAAAGAAGAAAGAGACCGAGACCGCCGGCCAGGAATCGAGTGCCGACAAGGATGCCGCGGCGAAGAAGCCGAAGCCGCGCACCGCAGTGATCGTCGATACCAACAAGCCGGCCGCCAAACCGAGCGGAGCCAAGCACGGCACCGCCAAGACGCACGCGACCGGCGAGAAGCCATCTACGTCCAAGCCGAAGCCGAAGCCGAAGGCCACGTCGAAGCCGGCGCCGAAGAGCGCAACCGGCGAGACCAAACCGAAATCCTGACCTCTCCGCAGCGAAGCGCGGCGGCTATCACTCGGTCGCTACGCGGCTGCCGAGGATGGCGCCTCGCTGCGGCGTGCGGTCGCTTGCGTTCAGTCTTGGCTTAGCTCAATACTCCGCCAAACGGGAGGTTGGACGCAGTTTTCGCGCAGTTATTTTGCAATGCAGCAAATCAAGCGCGACGTCTTTCGGCCAATTCGCCGTCTCCGACCAATATGCGACAATCATAATGCACGGAGCGGTGCGCTTCGTGCTGGCGACACGAGGAACACACCATGGAGCGGACTTGGCTCAAGCACTACCCGCCGGGAGTCCCGGCCGAGATCGACGTGACGCTGTACCCATCGCTGGTCGACCTGTTCGAGGAGAGCTTCCGTAAGTTCAGCGATCGCAAAGCCTTCATCTGCATGGACAAGGCGATTACCTATCGCGAGCTGGACGAGATGTCGGTGGCGCTCGGCGCCTACCTGCAGGGCAAGGGTCTGCAGAAGGGCGCGCGCGTCGCGCTGATGATGCCGAACGTGCTGCAATATCCGGTGGCGATCGCCGCAGTGCTGCGCGCCGGTTTCGCGGTGGTCAACGTCAACCCGCTCTACACCCCGCGCGAGCTCGAGCACCAGCTCAAGGATTCCGGCGCGGAAGCCATCATCGTCTTGGAGAACTTCGCCCACACCGTCGAGCAGGTGGTCGCCCGCACTCCGGTCAAGCACATCATCGTCGGTACGATGGGCGACATGCTCGGCTTCAAGGGCATGATCGTCAATCTGGTGGTCCGCAAAGTGAAGAAGATGGTGCCGGCGTTTTCGCTGCCCGGCGCGGTCTCGTTCAACGACGCGGTGTCGGCCGGCCGTGGCCAGAAGTTCACCAAGCCGGCGATCGGTCCCGAGAGCGTCGCTTTCCTGCAATACACCGGCGGCACGACCGGCGTATCGAAGGGCGCGACGCTGCTGCATCGCAATGTGGTGGCGAACGTGCTGCAGAACGATGCCTGGCTGCAGCCGGCGCTGGCCAAGCCGCCGCACGTCGACCAGTTGTTCATCGTCTGCGCGCTGCCGCTGTATCACATCTTCGCACTGACCGCGTGCTACCTGCTGGGCATGCGCGCCGGCGGCGTCAACCTTTTGATCCCGAACCCGCGCGACATCCCAGGTTTTATCAAGGAACTGATGAAGTATCAGGTCAACAGCTTCCCGGCCGTCAACACGCTGTACAACGGCCTGCTGCACGCGCCGGGCTTCGACAAGGTCGACTTCTCCAAGCTGAAGATCTCCAACGGCGGCGGCATGGCGGTGCAACGTCCGGTCGCGGAAGCCTGGCTGAAGCTGACCGGCTGCCCGATCGCCGAAGGCTACGGCCTCTCCGAGACCGCGCCGGTGCTGACCTGCAACCCGGCGACCGTGACCGAGTTCAACGGCACCATCGGGCTTCCGATGCCGTCGACCGAACTGTCGATCCGTGACGAAGAGGGCAAGGAAGTGCCGTTCGGCACCGCTGGCGAAATCTGCGCCAAGGGCCCGCAGGTGATGTCCGGCTACTGGAATCGCCCCGACGAGACCGCGCTGGTGATGACCGCCGACGGCTTCTTCCGGACCGGCGACATCGGCATCATGTCGCCGGACGGCTTCACCAAGATCGTGGACCGCAAGAAGGACATGATCCTGGTCTCGGGCTTCAACGTCTATCCGAACGAGGTCGAGGAAGTGGTCGCGAGCCACCCCGGCGTGCTGGAATGCGCGGTGATCGGCGTGCCCGACCAGCGCACCGGCGAGGCGGTCAAGGCGTTCGTGGTGAAGAAGGACCCGGACGTCACGGCCGAGGACATCATCAAGTTCTGCCACGGCGAACTGACCAACTACAAAGTGCCACGACAGATCGAGTTCCGCACCACGCTGCCAAAAACCAACGTCGGCAAGATCCTGCGCCGCGAACTGCGCGACGAGAAGAAGAGCAATCAGGCGGCGGCGTAAACGCCTGCTCTCCTCTCCACGTCATTCCGGGGCGCGGCCGTCAGGCTGCGAACCCGGAATCCCGCAGTTATCGTGCCCGTTTCGGATTCCGGGTTCGCTCACTGGCGCGAGCGCCCCGGAATGACGGCATTGTGCGCGGAATAGCATCGCCCGTCACCAGCACAACGGCACGCCCAGCCCGGCAATATTGTCACTGTCATGCGCGCGGGCTAGAAACCACTCGCACAACAGGGAGAGATGAAGATGACCATCAAGGTTGGCGACCGGCTGCCCGACGTCCAGTTTCGCGTGATGACCGCGGACGGCGTTCAGGTGAAGAGCACCGACGACATTTTCAAGGGCAAGAAGGTGGCGCTGTTCGCCGTTCCGGGCGCTTACACCGGGACCTGCCACAAGATGCACCTCCCGAGCATCTTCCTCAATGCCTATGCGATGAAGGACAAGGGCGTCGACACCATCGCGATCGTCTCGGTCAACGACGCGTTCGTGATGAACGCCTGGAAGCGCGACACCGACCAGCGCGACGAAGCGGTCTTCCTCGCCGACGGCAACGCCGAATTCACCAAGGCGATCGGCATGGAAATGGACGGCTCGGGCTTCGGCCTCGGCACCCGCTCGCTGCGCTATTCGATGCTGATCGAAGACGCCGTTGTGAAGACGCTCAACCTCGAGCCCAACCCCGGCAAGGTCGAAGTCTCCGGCGGCGACACGCTGCTCGGGCAGTTGTGAGCTGATTGCGGGCACACTTCGTCCCAACGACCAACGTCATCGCCCGGCTTGTTGTTC
>NZ_JAMKBZ010000018.1:0-117373 GCF_053772255.1 Rhodopseudomonas parapalustris
GACTATGTCTCCGGGCTGAACAACAAGCCGGGCCATGACGAAACTAATCGTCAATTGAACGACTTACGAAAGCCTTTGAACTTGCTGCCCGCATTTCCGGTCAGGCTCTCAGGATGAGGTCACGCTCGGTTGCCTGCTCTGAAGGAGGTCCAAACGCGTTGCAGGGCTTCAACAAAGCAAAGCCGCTTGGTGAGGAGGCGCGAAGCGCCGTCTCGACCCATGCGCCACAAATGCCGGCGCAACCGCCGCTCGTGGACGCCCGGGACGAGCCCGGGCATGACGAAATTGAGACGGAGATCTGCTAACTACACCCGGCTGCGTTGCAGCATCTGATCGCGGCGTTCGAGGCGGGTGAACAGGTCGACCAACCAAGCCACTTTCTGCTCGACCGGCTTGATCTTCTGGCGCGGCGGCACCTCGCGCACCGGATGCGCGATCACGGCATCGACCAGGAACTTGGTCTCCTCCATGTCGCCGAACTTGGCCGGCAGATACTTCGCCGGCGCCCATTCGGTTTCCTGGAACGCCAGCAGCCGAGCCAGCACCGCAAGCTTGCGGCCGGTGGACACCACCGCACGGCTCGACACCGAATCGAGGCCCGAGCGCTCGACCTCGCGGCCGATCTCGGCATACAGCGCGCGCGCCGCGAAGATCCCCGGCCGGCAGGAGCGCGGCAAGTTGGCGATACCGAGCGTGGCGCGATCATACAGCGCGTCCGCGGTGTCGATCAGCCGCTTGACGATGCTGGCGATCTGCGGCGTGAATTTCGGATCGGCGAGCCAGGCCGCCGGATCGACGCCCGCTTCACGCATCCATTGCAGCGGCATGTAGATGCGGCCGTTGCGCGCGTCTTCGCCGATATCACGGGCGATGTTGGTGAGCTGCATCGCGCAGCCGAGATCGCAGGCGCGCGCCACGATGTCCGGATTGCGCTGGCCCATCACCAGCGTCATCATCACGCCGACGGTGCCGGCAACGCGGGCACAATAGGAATACAGATCCGACAGCGTCTCGAAGCGACGCCCCTGCGCGTCCCATTCCAGACCTTCGATCAGCGCCTCGGGAATCGCCGGCGGAATCGAAAACCGCGCCACCACATCAGCGAAGGCGCGGTCGGACGGATAGGCCCGCGGCACGCCGCGACAGGCGCGATCCAGGCGATCCTTCAGCACTTCGACCGCGGCGGCGCGATCGAGCCCGAGATCGACGGCATCGTCGGCGACGCGGCAGAACGCATACAGCGCGATCGCCGGATCGCTGATCCGGCGCGGCAACACCATCGAGGCCGCGTGGAAGGTGTGCGAGCCTTCCTTGATCATCTCGCGGCAGGCCAGCATGTCGGATTGGGCCAACATATCGGATTGCAAACTCATGATGTCACCAAACTGTCGGCCTCGGGGACCAGCGCATCGAGCACCCGCGCCGAGGATAGAACCCCAGGCAGGCCAGCGCCGGGATGCGTTCCGGCGCCGACGAGATAAAGCCGTTTGACGTCTTCGCTTTGATTGTGCGGCCTGAACCAGGCGCTCTGCCACAGCACCGGCTCCAGACCGAACGCAGCGCCCCGGAACGACGACAGCCGGTCCTGGAAATCGAGCGGCGTCGTGATCTTCGAGGTCGCGATCTGGTTTTCCAGATCCGGCAGAATGGTCGCGCCCAGCATCTTGGCAATCGCGGCGCGATAGGGCTCCGCCTTGCTGTGCCAGTCGACATTGCCGAGCAGATTCGGCACCGGCGACAACACATAGAACGTGTCGCATCCCTGCGGGGCGAGCGACGGGTCGGTCGCGGTCGGGCGATGCAGATACAGGCTGAAATCGTCGGCGACCACCTTGCGGCTGAAGATATCGCTGATCAGTTCCTTGTAGCGCGGCCCGAGCAGAATGGTGTGGTGCTTGACGTCCTCGTAACGGCGCTTCGTGCCGAAGTACCAGACGAACAGGCTCATCGAGTAGCGGGACTTCTCGATCTTGGCGTCGGTCCAGCGCTTACGCGTCTCCGGCGGCAGCAGATAGCGATAGGTCGAGGCCGAATCGGCATTGGACACCACGATGTCGGCCTTGATCACCTCGCCGTCGGCGAGCTTCACGCCGCAGGCGGTGCCGTTATCGACGACGATCTGGCGGACATCCTGGTTGTAGCGGATCTCATTGCCCTGCCCTTCGATCAGCTTGACCAGGCCGGCGACCAGCGCGCCGGTGCCGCCCATCGCCGAATGCACGCCCCACTGTTTTTCCAGATAGGTGATCAGGCAGTACACCGAGCTCGACATGAACGGGTTGCCGCCGATCAAGAGCGGATGGAAGCTGAACACCTGACGCAGCTTCGGATCCTTGAAATGCTTGGCGACCAGACCGTAGACGCTGCGATAGCTCTCCAGCCTGATCATCGCCGGCGCGATCTTCAGCATGTCGGTGAAGTGGCTGAACGGCTGGTCGCCGAGCTGCTCGAAGCCGACTTTGAAGATCTCGTGCGACGCCGCCATGAAGCGGTCGTAGGCCGGCACGTCGTCGGGACAGAACTTGGCGATCTGATCGAGCACCGCGTTGCGGTCGTCGGAATAGTCGAAGTGCGTGCCGTCGTCGAAACGGATGCGATAGAATGGCGACATCGGCTTCAACGTGATGTCGTCCGACATCCGCTTGCCGCACAGCTTCCACAGCTCTTCGAACAGATACGGCGCCGTTACGATGGTCGGGCCGGCGTCGAACGAGAAGCCGTCCTGCCGGTGCACGTAAGCGCGACCGCCAGGCTGATCGAGCTTCTCCAGAACGGTGACTCGATACCCCCTGGCGCCGAGCCGGACAGCGGCAGCGAGACCGCCGAAGCCGGAGCCGATCACCACCGCATGCGGGGCGTGATCGCGAGGAGGACGAACAGCAGGATTGGAGCCAGGATCGAGCATGGGTACCACTGTAACAAAAAATTGACAGAGGGCTAGCGGCAATCTGTAAGCAGGTCCTGACAATCCGTCTTTGATCTATTCGATATTCTCCAGTTTTTCCGTGTAGCGTTCGATCAGCGCAGCGATCAGTGCCGGACGTTCCTCGTGGGCGAGATGGCCGAGCGCCGGAATCCGCTCGATCACCGCTTTCGGCTGAATTTCCCGCACCTTAACCGCCACCGAGGGCGGAATCGCGCGGTCGCCTTCCGCCGCCACCAGCACCAGCAGCGGCTTCAAATTCGGCAGCAATTTCAAAAGCGGCTCGAGATCCCAGTTCGCCATCATCCGCAGGGCGGCGGCGACATGATGGGGGCTGGAGACCAGCTTGCCGTAGAGTTTGATCCCCGCCGGATCGATGGTCGAACCGGTATTGCCGATCAGCCGCTCGACCGCGCCGCGGTGCCCGGCCTGCCAGGCGAACAGGCTCGGCACGAACGGATTCATCACCAACATCTTGGCGAGCGGCGAAAAGAAGCTCGCAGCCGGACCGCCATAGGGCAGGAAAGCGCCGTTCAGGCTGAACAGAATCGCCGGATCGATCGCGCCATCGAGGCACATCCGCGCCAGGATCGCCGCGCCCGCCGAGTGGCCGACGACGAGGCGCGGGGAGACCTGGATCGCCCGCAGCAACGCGCCGACATCCGCTGCCATGCCGGGCAACGACATCCGATGCCCGCGCGGCGACTGAGTGAAGCCATGGCCGGGCAGATCCGGCGCGACGACGTGATAGTGCCGCGCCAGCAGCGGCGCCAGACCGCGCCAGGAGTGTGACGCCGCGCCGGTGCCGTGGATCAGCAGGATCGCCGGAGCCGCGGGCGATCCCATCCGTTGCACATGCCAGCGGAAGCCGCCCGCTTCGACGAAGCGGCTGGCCTCGCGATGAGGCCAATCGAGCCCGTCCCGACTCCAAACCAGGTCGGACATCGCGAAAGCCTCAGGCCCCGATCTTGGTCACCCGGCCGAGAAACTCGTCATAGGCCCGCATGAATTCTCCCGGCACCTCGAAATGAGGCAGCGCGCCGGTCTGAAACACGGTGACGGTCCAGTTCGGACGGCCCTCGACGGTTGTCTTCAGGCTGTAGTCGACGAAATCGCCGCGCACGCCGTGGCTGAACCAGACCGGGATCGTCAGGTCCTGATAGATTCGCAGGATGTCCTGGCTGAACAGATAGCCCGCGACGAAGTAATACGGCGCGTGCTGGGCACCGGGCTGATGCGTCGTCAGATAGTCGTAATCGAGCATGCCCTGATCGATATTCGGCGCACCGAACGCCTTCTTCAGGAACCAGCCAATCACCGGCTTCATCGTCAGCAGCTTGAAGACGCCTTCGCTCCACACCGGGTTCTCGAAGAACGCATGCAGCCACGGAATCGCGCGCGAGCCGCGGGTCCAGCGCTGGTTTTTCTTGTCGAATCCGGTGGGGGCGACCAGCGCCAGGCTGCGGAACGCCTGCGACGTTTCGCTCGCGGCGCGCGCGAGAAATTCGCTGCCGAGCGACAGCGCTAGCGCATCGATCGGCTTGTCGCCGTGCACCTTCTGAATCTCGGTGACGACGGCATGAATCGCGTCCGTCATCATCCGAACGGAGTATTGACGCTTTGCCCGCGACGAATGACCAAAGCCCGGTAATTCGATCGCATAGACTGGCCGGCTCTGTGCATAGTGCTCGAAGATCGGCCGAACCTCGTAGGCCGAGCCTGCGGCATTGACGCTGTGGATCAGCAACAATGGCGGCTCGGACGACGGCTCCGACGGCGACGCGGACCAATAGGTCAGCCGCCCGCCGAAACTGTCGATGTCGTGACGTTCGCCCGGGACCGGCGGCGGAAGCGCCGGGTTGCCGCTGAGCGTCTCGGACGATGCGGGGGTGGGTGCGGTTGCGTTCATCTCGAAATTCCTATTCGCGGCATCTCCGCCGCAGGTCGGCGTGGTCAAGACGGTGCGCGCAGTGTATCAGACCGTCAAGAAGACTTGTCGTACAACAGTGGGTAGCTCTCTTGACACAGAATCTGGTGACCAAACCGTTCATGGAAGTGCTTTCCGGCAATCGGCAGGCCTCTCCCCCGATGTGGATGATGCGGCAGGCCGGACGTTACCTGCCGGAATACCGCGCAACGCGGGCGCAAGCCGGTAGTTTCCTCGATCTGTGCTTCAATGCGGAGCTCGCCGCAGAGGTCACGCTGCAGCCGATCCGGCGATTCGGCTTCGACGCCGCGATCATCTTCTCCGACATTCTGGTGGTGCCCTACGCGCTCGGCCGCTCGGTGCGGTTCGAAGTCGGCGAAGGCCCGCGGCTCGACCCGCTGAATTCGCCGGATCTGGTCGGCACGCTGAACAGCGCGATCGATCTGTCCAAGCTCGAGGCGGTATTCGAAGCGCTGCGCATCGTGCGCCGCGAACTGAAGCCCGAGACCACGCTGATCGGCTTCTGCGGTTCGCCGTTCACGGTCGCGACCTACATGGTGGCCGGCCAGGGCACTTCGGATCAGCATCCGGCGCGACTGATGGCGTATCAGCACCCCGGCGCGTTCGCCAAGATCATCGATGTGCTGGTCGAGAGCTCGATTGCCTATCTGCTCAAGCAGCTCGATGCCGGCGCCGACGTGCTGCAGATCTTCGACACCTGGGCCGGCATCCTGCCGCCGCGCGAATTCGAGAAGTGGTGCATCGAGCCGACCCGCCGGATCGTCGAAGGCATTCGCAAGGTCAAGCCGGGCACCAAGATCATCGGTTTCCCGCGCGGCGCCGGCGCGCTGCTGCCGGCCTTCATCGAGCGTACCGGCGTCGATGCCGTCAGCATCGACTGGACCGCCGAACCGAAGCTGGTGCGCGAGCAGGTGCAGACCAAGGTCGCGGTGCAGGGCAATCTCGATCCGCTGCTGCTGATCGCCGGTGGCTCGGCGCTCGACGAAGGCGTCGACGAGGTGCTGAAGAACTTCTCGTCCGGCCGTCACATTTTCAATCTCGGCCACGGCATCACGCCCGACGCGTCGATCGCGCATGTCGAGCAGATGGTGAAACGCGTCCGCGACTACAAGGGCTGAGCCCCGCGCCTTCGGGCGACGCGATCGTGATCGAAGGGCCGGCGCGCGCGCCGGCCCTTTTTGTTTGCCCCCGCCGCAACTGCCCTCGAAGCACTGATGGCGACTCGCGCCGACTCGAACCGGTTGCACAGTCTATCGAAGACTCGCGCAGAAAGAGCACCGATCGGCGCTTTGCAGGCAAATCTGCCGCTGATAGCAACCACAGTTCCAGTCTCCGACAACCCGATTGGCAGACGCAAGAGTTCGATAACCACGGTCCGGATCATTACGACCGGTACGCCGTCCAGCGGAGAACCGAACGCCGAGGAATGCGTTACGAGTGCGAAGTTTCTCCACCAGGAATATCGACGTGTCCGTCCAGCGTTTTCTGAAGCAGCGTGCCGTCAACGTGACCGTCGGCGGCAACTACTCGCTGGCGAACTGGTACGATCACAACGGCAAGCTGCGACAATTCGCTTGCCGCACCAGCCGGGTTTCTCCGTTTCGAATGATCGTCGATGTTCCGGTGATCGGTCGGGTCGGCGACCATATCTCGTCCTACTTCAGCGAATTCGGCAAGCTCGAAGGCCATATCAGCGACACGCTTCCCGGCGGCTTCCTGCTGGAGCTCTCGGTGACCCGCGCGATGCGCGAGCGGCTGTCGAACCAGCTCACCTGGCTGGAACGCAAGATGCACGATCCGGAGATCAAGGACGCGCGGGAACAGGCGCGGATCGTCCCGGCGTGCCCGCACTCGACGCTGACCCTGGCCGACGGATCGATGCACGCCTGCTTCGTAATCGACATGTCGATCTCGGGCGTTGCGGTGTCTGCGGACGTGCAGCCGGAGATCGGCACGCCGCTGGCGGTGGGCGGCTGCGTCGGCCGTGTCGTGCGTCACCGCCCCGACGGCTTCGCGGTGAAGTTCACCGACCTGCAGAACCGCAACGAACTGGAATGGCGGATCGCACGCTCGCCGCAGCGCAACGCCACCGTCAATGCGCGGATCGAACGGCTGGCGACGTCCGCCGAACCGCCGGTTGCGATTCAGCCGATCGTTTCCGCCAGCGACGACGCGTTCGTACTCGACGCCTGACCGGCGTCGCCGCACCGGACTAATCGGGCGCAAGATGACCGATCAGTCCTGCCGGGTCGCGGCGGTCACCGCCTGTGCCAGAACGGTGGCGTCGGCGTGCGGCAGCGGCAGATAGCGCGCATCCATTTCCTTGGCGAAGGCTTCGGCCTGCGGCCCCGGGCGCGGCGACATATCGATCACCACAGAACTAATTCCGGCGACGCGGAACTGGCGCGCCGACGCCTTGGCGTCCTCTTCGGCCTGCGGCCGGCCCGGCGCACCATCGCGGGCGATATTGGCGCGCCCGTCGGTCAGCACGATCACTGTCGGTGTCTGGCCTTTGCGCTTGATCGAGTCGGCCAGCATGAACGCGGTATCGAGTCCGGACGCCAGCGGCGTGCCGCCACCGCCGGGGAGCCCGGCGAGACCACGCTTGGCGCGCGCCAGCGACCGCGTCGGCGGCAGCAGAATTTCGGCGATGGTGCCGCGGAACGAGATCATCGCCACCTGATCGCGGCGCACGTAGCAATCCGCCAGCAGCAGTTCGACCGCGCCCTTGGCCTCGGCGAGGCGATGCAGCGCGGCGGAGCCGGAGGCGTCGACAACGAAGATGGTGATGGTTTCGGTGCGCTGCTTGAAGCGCGCGATCCGGAAATCGTCCTTCTCGACCAGGATACGCGGCGCGCTGCCGCTGCGCCCTTCCGCCTGGCGCCGCCGCAGCGGCTGCCACGGGGCCGCTGCGCGCAGCGTCTCGATCACGTTGAGCTTGGAGCCGTCGCGCAGCTCGCCGCGAATGCTGCCGGCGGGGCGGCCGCGCTTCTTCGACTTCTGCAGCTCGCCGGCCTTGCCGGCCGAGCGGGCGCGCGCCCGTCCGGCCGAGGCGCGCATCGCCTCCAGCACGCCGGGCGGCATCGCGGCCTTGACGGCGGCGAGGATCACTTCGTCCAGCGCCTTGTCGATGTCGGGCGTCTGCTGCTCTTGATCGCTGTTGTCCTGATTGTCGTCTTCCGGCGGCGGCGGCTCGGGCGGCGGCGGCTCGTCGGCCTGATCCGGTTGCTCGGGCTGCGGGAAGATCGTCGCGCGCGGCGCCAGCACCAGGCGTGCGGCGAGCGTGATGTCGTCCTGTTCAATCTTGGTGCGATCGAACAGCGCCGCGCTCGCCTTGGCGGCACGGATTGCCAGCAAAGGCGCACGCAGCGAGATGATACCGAGCGCGGCGGCGGCGGTACACACCGCTTCGATCTGCTCGCTCTCGACCTTGATGCTCGCGAGCCGCTCGCGGGCGGCGCGAATGTCGTCGAGCGAAATCGGGAAGTCGTCGGTCTCGCGCCAGGCGAACTGATCGAGATCGAGATGGAAGCCGAGCCGGTCGCGCAGGCCGGCCGGCGCGAACTCGTCTTCGATGCCTTCGTCGAGCGCCACCACGCCGAACCGCGCCGGCATCCGCAGCGACAGGCCGTCGCGCTCCACCGCGGTCTCGTGCGCGTCCATCGCGGCGGTCAGATACACGTTGGTGGACGACTGCAGCCGTTCGGCCATCGCCACCACCAGCACGCCGCCGTCGGCTTCCGACAGCAGGCCGCGCTCGGCCACCGGACGGCCGGCAAGCAGCGTCGCCGACAGGTCGAGCCCGCCGAGAAGGCGACCGTCGGCGATGTGCAGCGGCAGATGCTTGTAGGGTTGTTCAGGCGGCAGCGCGGCGCGCAGCATCGCAAGCCAGCGGTCGCGCACCGGGCCGGCACGCGAGCGCAGCAACACACCGCCGGTACCGACCGGATCGACCGCGAACAATTGCGCCGCGGTCACCGCATCGGACCATGCGACCTCGATGCTCATCCGAAGATTTCGGCGAGCGCGCGGTCGACCCGCACGCTGGAGCCGGCGTCGTCGAGCGGATTGCGGCGCAACCGGTGCCGCAAGGCAGAGGGCGCGATCCGCTTCAGGTGTTCGTCGGTCACGGTCTTGGCGTGTTCGATGGCGGCGAGCGCACGCGCGGCCCGCATCAGAGTCAGCTCGCCGCGCAGGCCGTCGGTGCCGAGCGTCATGCACAGCTTGGCGGCGCGCTCCAGCGCAGCATCGGGCACCGTCACTTCGGGCAGGCGCTCCTTGGCCTGGGAGATCTTGCGGCGCAGCTTGGCCTCTTCCTTCGACCAGTCGGCAATGAAGGCGGCCGGATCGTTCTCGAACGCATCGCGGCGGCGCACCACTTCGATGCGCTCGGGCAGCGTGTCCGGCGTCTTCACTTCGACCGACATGCCGAAGCGGTCGAGCAATTGCGGACGCAGCTCGCCCTCTTCCGGGTTGCCGGTGCCGACCAGCACGAACCGCGCCGGATGACGAATGCTGAGGCCTTCGCGCTCCACCACGTTCTCGCCGGAGGCGGCGACGTCGAGCAGAAGATCGACCAGATGGTCTTCGAGCAGGTTGGCTTCGTCGATGTAGAGGAAGCCGCGATGAGCGCGCGCCAACAGGCCGGGCTCGAATGCCTTCTCGCCCTTGGCCAGCGCGCGTTCGAGATCGAGCGCGCCGACGACGCGATCTTCGGTCGCGCCGAGCGGCAGATCGACCACCGGCACCGGGACCTGCGCGGTCTTGACCTTGCCGTGCTTGACCTTCTCCTTGCACTCTTCGCAGTAGCGCTCGGGCTGATCGGGATCGCAATTGTAGCGGCACCCGACCACGGTCTTCATCTTGGGCAGCAGCGCCGCGAGCGCACGCACCGCGGTCGACTTGCCGGCGCCGCGATCGCCGAACGCCAGCACGCCGCCGACCTTCTGATCGACCGCTGCGATCAGCAACGCCAGCTTCATCTCTTCCTGGCCGACGATCGCGGAGAACGGAAATACTGTGGCCATTGCGATTACTCCGGCCGGGTCTTTTCGATCACCGCGGCTGCGCCCTTGTCGAGCAGTTCAAGTCCGACGGTGCGACCGAGTTCGCGCGGCCGATTGGCCGGACCGGTGCGTACCGCCTCGATGAACATGCCGCCCTCCAGATCGAGAACCGAAGCGCGCAACGTCATCTCGTTGCCGGTGATGATCGAGTGCGCCGCGATCGGCGAGTTGCAGTGGCCGTTGAGCACCCACAGCACCTCGCGCTCGGCGTCGCAGCACATCCGCGACTTCTGATCGTCGATCAGCGCCAGATACTGACGGGTCTTCCACTCATGCACGGGGCATTCCACCGCGACGATACCCTGGCCGGCCGCGGGCAGCATTTCTTCCGGGGTGAAATCGTGAGCGACGCGATCGACGAAGCCGACGCGCTCGATGCCGGCGCGCGCCATGATCAGCGCATCGGCCGGACCAACCTCGCTGCCGTCGGGCAGCCGCTGCTTCTCGCCATTGTCGAGCTTGCGCATCCGGGTATCGGCGGCGCCGCGGAAATGGATCACCTGGACTTCCGGAAACAGCCGCTTGGCATAGGCCGCGCGCCGCACCGCATTGGTGCCGATGGTGTAACCCTTGCCACGCGACTTCTTCAGCTCTTCGAGAGTCAGACCTTTGCGCAGCACCAGCGAGTCGCACGCCGGATCGCGCGCCAGCGTGGCGGCGACGATCAGGCCGGGAGTCTCTTCGTTGGCCGGCATGTCCTTGAGCGAGTGCATTGCGCAATGCAGTTCGCCCCGCAGCATCGCGGCGCGAATCTCGGCCACGAAGGCGCCGCCCTTGCCGCCGTGCGGCAACAGCTTGCTGACCTGATCGCTGTCGCCGACGGTCTCGAACTTGATGATCTGAGGATCGAGCTCACTGGCAGCCGCGCTCAACTGCTTGGCGATGTCTTCAGTCTGGGCAAGCGCCATCACGCTCTTGCGCGTACCAATACGGACTGGAAATTTCACCACACGCTCCATTCGACAACCGCGACGGGCCCGCGGCGAAGTTCGGCCGAACCTTATGACCAGCCCGAGCCAGATTGCAAACGGATGACACCGAAGTCTCGTAGAAGCCCGGCGGGGTTCCGGGGTCGTTGATCTCGGACAATTCCGGCGCCTGCGACAGTCTTCTGCAGAACCTTTCAGCTTCTGTCTATCGCCACGCAATGGTACTCAAGTCAACTAGGCGCAATATTGAGCAAGGTCAAAAGCGAGATGACGGCTGAAGTTCTGATCGGTGACGGCGACGTTCGACTTTCGCCGCATCCATTGCGCGCGGTCGTTCTGGGTGAAGTTCATGCGCGTCCGTTTACTGCGCTGAGCGTCCCGGCGCGCGTACTGCACTTCGCATTCGACACCTCGGGCGCACGCGCTGCCGCCGACCGCGACGCGATGATCAGTTTCTGCGAGTCGCGCGGTCTGCAGCCGCCGCCGCCCGGCGAAAAGCATCATCGCGCCCGGTTCGGCACCACGATGCTGCGCTGGGAGCAGCACTCCGAATTCACCACCTACACCTGGGAAATTCCGGCCGATCCGGCCGCAACGCCGTTTCACCCGGAAGCACCGTCTCTCGCTTCGCCGATGCGTCTAATGCCGCAGCCGGGGCCGCTATTGGTCGCGATCGACCTGCACGTCATGCCGGAGGATCCGCCGCGCACCTCCCCGGAGCGGCTGTTCGATCGCGCCAGTCTCGCGGTCGCGGAGAACTCCGACGGCGCGGCGCTGTTCGCCACCGATTTTCAGCCTGGCCCGTCCGGCTTCGTGCGAGTGCTGGTGATCGATCGCGGGATGTCGGCGGAACGCGCCGGCGCTTTGGTTCAGCGCGTTCTCGAGGTCGAAACCTACCGCACGCTGGCGTTGCTCGGCCTGCCCGAGGCGCAGCGGCTCGCGCCGTCGATCGCCGCGAGCGAGAAGCGCCTCGCCGAAGTCACCGCAGAGATGCGCCGCGTCGGCGATCTCGCCAACAACAACAAGCTGCTGCAGGAGCTGACCGAACTCGCCGCCGAGGTCGAAGCCGGCGCGGCCGCGAGCCTGTACCGGTTCGGCGCCAGCCGCGCCTATGACGAGATCATGAACGGCCGCCTGGCGACGCTCGGCGAACGCAAGGTCGGCGGACTGCCGACCTGGTCGTCGTTCCTCGCCCGCCGAATGAAGCCGGCGATGCGCACCTGCGCCACCACCGAGGCGCGGCAATCCGACTTGTCGCTGAAGCTCGCTCGCGCCGCCAATCTGCTGCGCACCCGGGTCGACGTCGAGGTCGAACAGCAGAACCAGGAACTGCTGAAGTCGATGAACGCCCGGACACAGCTACAACTCCGGCTGCAGACCACCGTCGAAGGACTGTCGACCGCGGCGATCACCTATTACGTGGTCGGGCTGTTCGGCTACATGGTGAAGGGTGCCGCGGAGGCCGGCCGCCTGAAGATCGATCCCAACCTCCTGACCGCAGGGTTCGTTCCGATCGCCGCATTGTCGATCTGGTGGACGATCCGCCGCATCCGCAAGAAGCACGTCCCGGACGTCGATTAATGGCCGCGCGCCGCACGCTGAAGCCGCTTCGTATTCTGGTCGCCCTCGCAGCGCTGGTGGCGATTGCCGCTGGCCTGTGGCAATTGCAACGCGGCAAGGACGGCCTGCTCATCAACCACGCGACGGTCGGTCAGACGCCGGTCACGATCTTTCGGCAACCGGCCGCCACCAACGCACCAGTGGTGGTGATCGCCCACGGCTTTGCCGGTTCGCAGCAATTGATGCAGCCTTTCGCGCAGACACTGGCGCGCAACGGCTATATCGCGGTCACCTTCGACTTCACCGGGCACGGCCGTAATCCGGTGACGATGGTCGGCGACGTCGACGAGCCGACCAAGATCACCGGCGTGCTGGTCGACGAGCTCGGGCGGGTCACCGACTATGCCCGCAAGCTGCCGGAGAGCGACGGCCGCGCCGCAGTGCTCGGCCATTCGATGGCATCCGACATCGTGGTGGCCTATGCGGTGGCTCATCCGGAGATCACCGCCACGGTCGCGGTGTCTGTATTCACCCGAAAGTCCACCGCCACGCTGCCGCACGATCTTTTGGTGATCGTCGGTGCGCTCGAACCGCAGATGTTGAAGGACGAGGGGCTGCGCATCGTCAACCAGGTCGCCGGCGGCGGCGCCGTCGCGGGCCGGACCTACGGCAGCTTCGCCGATGGCACCGCGCGCCGCTTCGTCTTGGCTTCGGGCGTCGAACATATCGGCGTGCTGTACAGCCAGGATTCGATGCGCGAAGCGCTGCACTGGATGAACGACGCATTCGGCCGCACCAGCTCCGGCTGGATCGACCAGCGGCCGCGCTGGCTGGCACTGCTGTTCGGCGGCCTGATCGCGCTGGCCTGGCCGCTGTCGAAGCTGCTGCCGCGGGCAGCCGCGGTGCCGATCGGTGCCAACCTGACCTGGAAGCAGCTTCTGGTCACCGCGATCGTGCCCGCGGTGCTGACACCGCTGCTGCTGTGGAAGGCGCCGACCGATTTCCTGACCATCCTGCTCGGCGACTATCTGACGCTGCACTTCCTACTGTACGGCCTGCTGACCGCGGCGATCCTGGTGCTGATCCGGCTGCGGAGCCGGCGCGCAGCGCCGCACCTCGCTCCGCATCAGCCGCACGGGCTCGCAACTCTCGACGCCCTGCCCGATCCCGACCGCCCCCGCGTCGCGATCGCCGCGCTGGTGATCGCGGCCGTGGCGGCGATCGCCTACAACATTCTCGGCTTCGGCATTGCGCTGGACAGCTATCTGTTCTCGTTCATGCCGATCGAACCGCGCATCCATCTGATCGCCGCGGTCGCCTGCGGCACGATTCCGTATTTTCTCACCGCTGAGTGGATGGCGCACGGCCAACGGGCCAAGCCCGGCGCCTATGCGTTGGGGAAATTCTGCTTCCTCGCTTCGCTCGCCGTCGCTGTCGCGCTGAATTTGCAGAAGCTGTTCTTCCTGATCATCATCGTTCCGGCGATCCTGCTGCTGTTCCTCGCGTTCGGCCTGATCAGCAACTGGACCTACAAAGCCACCAATCACCCGCTCCCGGGCGCGCTCGCGAATGCAATTCTGTTCGCCTGGGCGATCGCGGTGACGTTCCCGATGGTGATCCGCTGATGCAGCACGAGCTGTGGCCAGCGGCAGGACAGCGGCTGTGGCGTCTGGTCACCGACACCGTGATGGGCGGCGTGTCGCAGGGAACCGTGCAACTCGGCGAGGTCGAAGGCAGAACGGCAGCGCGGATGCGAGGCGCAGTCTCGACCGCCAACAATGGCGGCTTCATCCAGATCGCACTCGATCTGTCCCCGGACGGCGGTGCGTTCGATGCCACCGGCTTTCACGGAATCGCCGCCGAGCTGCTCGGCAACGACGAGACTTACGGCCTGCATCTTCGCACCACCGATCTGGTGCGACCGCAACAATCCTATCGCCAGTCGTTCCAAACAGAGCGACGCTGGCGCGTCGTCGAATTTCCGTTCGTCGCCTTCAGTCCTCATCGCACCGATGCGCCACTCGACGTGAGCCGGCTGCGACGAATTGGTCTGGTGGCGATCGGCCGCGAATTTGACGCAGATCTATCGATCGCCCGGCTTTGGCTCTATTGATCGGTTCAGCAACTTAAGGCGAATGGCGACGCCATCCGCCGGTTCCTAGAAGACGCGCTCATGGACGATCGCAACATTCAGTCCGAGCTGTGGACGCCGCCGCTGAACGCGCCGGCGGAGCGCGAGCTGTGCACCGATTGCGGCGTGTCGCGGATGAGCGATCCGAAGCAGTGCGGACAGGCCTGCCAGTTCATCAAGCCGGACTATCCGGCGATGGAACAACGGGTCCATGGCCGCACCCGCGACCCAGCATCCGGCGACGAGGCCTTCTTCGGCCCATATCGCCGCATGGTGCAGGCGGCGATGAAAGAGCCGCGCGACGGCGCGCAATGGACCGGCATCACCACGACGATCGCGCAGCGGCTGCTGGAGACCGGAGCAGTCGATGCGGTGATCGCGATGGCTCCGGACCCGGACGACAAATGGAAGCCGATGCCGGTCCTGGTGACCAAGCCGGAAGGCATGGCGCAATGCCGCGGCATGCGGATGGGCTACGCCCCGTCGCTGGCCCTGCTGGAGCCCGCGATCGCTGCAGGTTACAAGCGGCTCGCGGTGATCGGCGTGCCGTGCCAGATCTACGCACTGCGCCGGCTCGAGCAACAGCTCGGACTGGAGCGGCTGTATGTGATCGGCACGCCGTGCTCGGACAATACCACCACCGAGGCGTTTCACGGCTTCCTCGATCTGTTGTCCGACAAGCCGGAAACCATCACCTATCTCGAATTCCGCGCCGACTATCACGTCGAGCTGCGGTTCGACGACGGCCGCAGCAAGGCGATTCCGTTCCTGCTGCTACCGATCTCCAAGCTGCCCCCGGACTTCTTCCCGATCACCTGCCGCACCTGCGTCGACTACACCAACACGCTCGCCGACATCACCGTCGGCTACATGGGCGGGCGCGGGGAGCAATGGCTGCTGGTGCGCAACGAACGCGGCGAAGAGCTGCTGAATTTGCTCGGCGACGACGTTCGCTTGAGCGAGCCGACCAGCGCCGGCAACCGGGTCGCGCCGGTGAAGGGCTTCCTGAAGAACACCGAGCTCGCCGCCGGCGGTCTGCCGGTGCGCGGCATGCCGAACTGGCTGCGGCCGCTGATGGGCTGGCTGATGCCGAAGGTCGGCCCGCGCGGGCTCGAATTCGCCCGCGCCCGGGTCGAGATGAAGGCGGTGGAGACCGTGCTGCATCTGCGGCGCCACTACAAACACAAAATGAAGAACATGATACCTGCTCATGTCTGGGCTCTGGTAAAGCCCTACGGCCTCGAGCCGCACGACGGCGAGCACCGCAACTAATTCATGTTCACGCCGCGGTAGCTACGCGGAACCGAGTTTCCTGATTCCGGTTATCGCGCACGAGATGGCGGGCGTCGCTCGCGCATCGCTGTACCGAGCATGGAGGCTGACGTGGACAACGACATCATCGACCATCTGAAGACGCTGCACACCACCGCGATCGATGCGCGCAACGGCTACGAAGAAGCGCTCGAAGACGCCGAAGGCAAGGGCATGACGCCACTGTTCCGCGACATGATCGCGCTGCATCACAGCAACGCCGAAGAGCTTGCCGGGATGCTGATCAATGCCGGCGAGACGGCCGATGATTCCGGCTCCTTCATGAGCGTGGTTCACCGCACCATCATGAGCGTGCGGTCGCTGTTCGACGGCCTCGATGGCAGCGTCCTGCCCGGCCTGATCGACGGCGAAAAGCGCAATCTGTCGAAATACGACGATGCTCTGAAGGTGGCCGCTGCATCGCCCGGCGTCGCCTCCACGTTGACGGCCCAGCGCGCCAAGATCAGCGAAAAGATCGCGCTGATGGAGCAACAGAATGCGGCTTACGAAGCCGCGCATTGATCAGCGCCTCAGTTACGCGAGCATGACCTCGGGGGCCACGGCCCCCGTTTTCATGTCTGATCACATCAGCAGCCGACGCTCCAAACGCCTCCCCGTTCGAACAGTCAACCGCTTGGTCGATTGACGGACGGACTTGGCCTTTCCCAAGGGACGAAGCCCTCATCCTGAGAGGCTGGCCGGAAAAAAGTCAGGCTCGATGCCCCCTCCGAGCGAGCAAATTCCAAACGCGCAAAGGCCTCGGTCTTTCGACCGAGGCCTCGTATCAGTCTGGCAAGATTTTCCGGCAGTTACTTCGTCAGCGTGCCGGTCGAACCGGGCGAGTTGCCCACACCCGCATCCGAGCCCGTCGGTGAGGTACGGGTGTCGGTGCCCGGGTTGTTCGGCTGATAGCGCTTCGGCTCGTTCTGTACCCCCTTGGGCTGAGCCAGGCCGGTGGTGCCGGCCTCGGGGATCGGGTTACTGATCTGCGCGGTCGCGCGTTCATCGGACTTGTAGGTCGCTCCCGCCGCCAGCAAGCCCATTGCGATGAACGCAAAGACCGCGATCGCAGCAAGCTCCGGCAGCGCGCCATCTGCGGCGGCGCCGCGACCCGTACCATTGCCCTCGAGCGTATCGGCGGCGATCTCGCGGTTGGAGCGCGAGCGGATGAAGTTGACGAAAGCGAGCCCGACCACCACGACGCCTGCGGCGAGCGTGAAGAACATCAGCCAGCTAATGGGTTGGTCTCCGTTCATGAATTACCTCCGGTTGTCGACGGGTAGAGTTGTTCACCTGTCGACAACCAACTGGAGATAATTCGATTCGTTCCGCCCCGGCGGTTGTGCCGAACGAGACTGATCTCGGCCGGACTTTACGCCTGATCGTGCGGCAGTTGGGCGTGCATGGGAACCCGATGAGTGATCGTCTCCGCGACCGGATCGTCGGAACGATCGCCAGCGAACAGCCGCTGCACCACGACGAAGAACACCGGAACCATCAGCAGCGCCAGGATCACCACCGCGATCATGCCGCCCATCACGCCGGTGCCGAGCGCCTGCTGGCTCTTGCCGCCGGCGCCGTGCGCGATCACCATTGGCAGCACGCCGGAGCAGAACGCCAGACCGGTCATCAGGATCGGGCGGAACCGGAGATGGCAGGCCTCCATCGTCGCGTCGCGCAAGCTCTTGCCTCCCTTGCGAAGATCCTTGGCGAATTCGACGATCAGAATCGCATCCTTGGCGGCAAGGCCGATGATCGTGATCAGACCGACGGTGAAATACACGTCGTTCGGCAGCGAACGCATCGACGCCGCGATCACCGCACCGGCGATTCCGAGCGGAACCGTCAGCAGCACCGACAGCGGAATCGTCCAGCTCTCGTAGAGCGCCGCCAGCACCAGGAACACCACCAGCGCAGACAGCGCCAGAATGATCGGCGCCTGCGAGCCGGACAGCTTCTCCTGCAGCGACTGACCGGTCCAATCGTAACCGAAGCCGCGCGGCAACTGATCGGCGAGCCGCTCCATCTCGGCGATCGCGTCGCCGGAGGTGAAGCCGGGCCGCGCCTCGCCGCTGATGCGGATCGCCGGATAGTAATTGAAGCCGACGATCTGGGTCGGCCCCTTGGCCCATTCCACGGTCGCGAAGGAGGAGAACGGGACGAGCTGGCCGCGGCTGTTCTTCACCGTGTAGGCGAGGATGTCGTCGCCATTCATCCGCCCGACGGCGTCGGCCTGCACGATCACGCGCTGCATGCGGCCGCGATTGGGGAAGTCGTTGACGTAGGACGAGCCGAGATTGGTCGAGACCGTCGAATTGATGTCCTCGAAGGTGACGCCGAACGCACCGGCCTTCTCGCGGTCGATCACCAGATTGAGCACCGGAGCCGGCGGCAGGCCTTCGACATAGACCTTCTGCAGCACCGGGCTGGCATTGGCGGCGGCGACGAGCTGGTCGCTGGCCTTCACCAGCGCGTCGTATCCCTTCTGGCCGCGATCCTGCAGACGGAAGCTGAAGCCCGACGAATTGCCGAGGTTGTCGACCGGCGGCGGTTGCAAGGCCGAAACGCGCGCGTCGCGGATGCTGCCGAGCTTGCGGTTGGCGTCGTCGACGATCGCGGCAGCCGACGAATTGTCGTCGCGCTCACCCCAATCCTTCAGCGTGACGAATGCCTGCGCGGCGTTCATACCCTGACCGAGGAAGCTGAAGCCGGTCAGGAAGGTGACGTTCTCGACCCCGTCGCGCTTGAGCAGATAGTCCTCGACCTGCTTCACCACGTCGTAGGTGCGGTTATAGGACGAGTCCGACGGCGTCTGTACGTCCACGGTGATGAAGCCCTGGTCGTCGACCGGCAAGAACCCGCCCGGCATCCTCACCATCGCCCAGCCGAGCACGCCGACCAGCACCGCATAGATCACCATCAGTCGGCCGGTGCGGCCGAGATTCCAGCGCACGATCCCGGAATAACGCTCGCGAACGACATCCAGGGTCCGGTTGAACCAGCCGAACACGCCGCGCTCGGCGTGGGCGTGGCCCTTGGTCACCGGCTTCAGCAGCGTGGCGCACAGCGCCGGAGTCAGCGTCAGCGCCATCAACGCTGAGAACGCGATCGCCGACACCATCGTCACTGAGAACTGCCGGTAGATGATGCCGACCGAGCCCGGGAAGAACGCCATCGGCAGGAACACCGCGATCAGCACCAGGGTGATGCCGATGATCGCCGAAGTGATCTGCGACATCGCCTTGCGGGTCGCTTCCTTAGGCGGCAGCCCCTCCTCGGACATGATGCGTTCGACGTTCTCGACCACCACGATGGCGTCGTCGACCAGGATGCCGATCGCCAGCACCATGCCGAACATCGACAGCATGTTGATCGAATAGCCGAACAGCAACAGCGACGCGCAGGTGCCGAGCAGCGCCACCGGGACCACGATGGTCGGAATGATGGTGTAGCGGATGTTCTGCAGGAACAGGAACATCACCACGAACACCAGCGCCACCGCCTCCAGCAGCGTGTGCACCACCTTGGTGATCGAGGCTTCGACGACCGGGGTGATGTTGTAGGGGATCTCGTATTTGATGTTGGCTGGGAAGAAGCGCGACAGCTCCTTCATCTTGGCTTCGACCGCCCCCGCAGTGGCCAGCGCGTTGCCGGTCGGCGACATCAGCACCGACAGGCCGGCGGTCGGCTGGCCGTTGAGGCGGGTGTTGAACTGATAGGAGAAGCCGCCGATCTCGATGCGGGCGACGTCGCGCAGCCGCACCGTGGAACCGTCCGAATTGGCACGCAGCACGATCGCGCCGAACTCGTCCGCCGAAGAGAGCTGGCCTTTGACCAGCACCAGCGTGGACGTCTTCTTGTCCTTGGGCGACGGCTCGGCGCCGATGCTGCCGGACGCGACCTGGGCGTTCTGCGCTTCGATCGCCTTGGTGACGTCGTCGGCAGTGAGATTGTAGCCGACCAGCTTGTCCGGATCGATCCAGATCCGCAGCGCTCGCTCGGTCGAATACAGCGTGGCGCGGCCGACGCCGGGGATGCGGCGGATTTCACCGAGAACGTTGCGGATCATGAAGTCGCCGAGGCCGACTTCATCGAGCGAACCGTCGGTCGAACTCAGGGTGATGATCTGCAGCACTGCGCTGGAGGCTTCCTCGACCAGGATGCCTTGCTGCAGCACAGCCTTCGGCAGGCGCGACTCGATCCGCTTGATGCGGTTCTGCACGTCCACCGAGGCGAGCTGGGTGTCGGTGCCGGGCACGAAGTTGGCGGTGATCTCGACCTGGCCGAGCGAATCCGAGGTCGATTCGAAGTTGAGGATGCCGTTGGCGCCGTTCAGCTCTTCTTCGATCAGCCGGGTGACGCTGTTGTAGAGGTTTTCCGGCGAGGCGCCCGGATAGGCGGTGGCGATCGCGATCGACGGCGGCGCGATGATCGGATACTGCGCGACCGGCAGAAACGGAATCGAGATCGCGCCGATCAAGCAGATGAACAGCGCGATGACCCAGGCGAAGATCGGCCTGTCGATAAAGAATGAGGGCATATGCGGCGCCTACCGCACCGCGCTGGCGGTGTCCGCGGTCTCGCCGGTGACAGCCGCCGACCGACGTTCGCCGATATTCACCGGAACCACCGTGTCGCCGGCGGCGAATTTCTGAAAGCCTTCGACCACGACACGAGCGCCCGGCTTGAGGCCATCCAGCACGAGCCATTGCCCGTCCTGCTGCGGACCCAGCCGCACCGCCTGCACGGCGACGCGGTTGTCGGGCTTGACGACGAACACTTCGCTGCCGCCGCCGCTATTGCGCTGCACCGCCTGCTCAGGCACCGCGATCGCATCCGCATCGATGCCCTGCTCAATCCGAACCCGGACATACATGCCCGGCAACAGCTCGCGCTTTGGGTTGTCGAATTCGGCGCGCAGCGTCACCTGACCGGTGTAGGCGTCGACCTTGGCGTCCGAGAACAGCAGCTTGCCGTGCAACGGATACTGAGTGCCGTCGTCGAGCACCAGATGGGCACGAACGGCGTCCGGCGCGATCTGATCGAGCTCGCCGGAATCGAAGGCACGGCGCAGCCGCGCCATCTCCGACACCGGCTGAGTGAAGTCGGCATAGACGTGGTCGAGCTGCTGGATCGTGGCGAGGCTGGTGGAGTCGTTCTGCACCACCAGCGCCCCTTCGCTGACCAGCGCCGCGCCGATCCGGCCGCTGATCGGGGCGCGGATGGTCGCATATTCGAGATTGAGCTTGGCACGGGAGACCTCGGCCTCGCGCACCGCGACTTCGGCGGCGGCCTGGCGCAGATTGCTGGTCGCGACCTCGCTGGCCGCGCGCGACGCCGCCTGCTCATGCGCCAGCATCGAAATGCGCTTGGCGTGCATCTCGGCCTGATCGCGGGCTGCGGTCGCCTTGGCCAGAGCGGCCTCGGCCGCTTTCAGCTCGACTTCGAACGGGCGCGGGTCGATCTGATACAGCGGATCGCCGGCTTTCACTTCGCTGCCCTGCTGGAACGGCCGCTTCAAGATGATTCCCGACACGCGCGGGCGAACGTCCGCGACCCTGA
The DNA here is from genome assembly GCF_053772255.1 of Rhodopseudomonas parapalustris. Classification (NCBI taxonomy): domain Bacteria; kingdom Pseudomonadati; phylum Pseudomonadota; class Alphaproteobacteria; order Hyphomicrobiales; family Nitrobacteraceae; genus Rhodopseudomonas; species Rhodopseudomonas parapalustris. Next base: position 21,431 of record NZ_JAMKBZ010000018.1, read on the forward strand.
CCGGTGCGATTCGGCCCGGCAGCTCGCGCACGATCGAGCGCGGATGCGCCTTGATGGTGACGACGCCGACTTCCGGCTTTTCGGGCGACGACGCGTTGGCGACGGACGGCTCGTTGCAGCCGGCCAACGCCGGTGCAAGGCAGGCGAGCGCCAGCGCCGTCAATCCAAAGCTTATCGTTCGCCGCATCTGAACCCTCATCTCGTGCGCTTCAATTCAGTCGAGCAAGGCCCGTGCCATCAGCGACATGAAAAGACCGCCGACAACCGTCCCCGACCGTGGAAGCGACTGATGAACAGATGTTAATAGCGGATTTGTGCAGCACAACATGGGGTGGCGGCGGCGCAATGTCACACGGCCGGGAACCGCCTGATCCGGCACGGTTTTCGCAGCCTCACAGCTGCGTGAATCTAGAAAATGCGAACAAATGCCGCAGCTTAACGGGCGCCCATTGAATTAACCGACGCTTAACCCGTCCCGCCGAAGCGTGTCGGCTACCGCATAACGGCGGCCGACCACGTCGGTTTCGTGACATTCGAGCGCAGCGTCAGGCCGCGTAGACGAAGGCGGGATCGGCGAGGTCGATCGATGGAAACTGGTCCTTCTCGGTCCAATAGTCCTGGCTATGCTGCCATTCCGGTTTGTCGCCGCGCTTCGGCAGCAGGTGCATGCCACGCATCAGGTAGCCCGGATTGAAATTCTCCGGATCGATCCACGGCAGCAGCGGCATATCGCGATCCTGCGGCCGCAGCGCCGGAACCACGCTGCGATAGCCTCGCTCCTTCATATGGTTCAGCAGCCGGCAGACGAAATCCGCGACAAGGTCGGCGCGCAGCGTCCAGCTCGCACGGAAGTAGCCGAACACCCAGGTCATGTTCGGCACGCCGGTGAACATCATGCCGCGATAGGTGATGGTGTCGGCGAAATCCAGCGCCTTGCCGTCGATCGAGAACGCGATATCGCCGAGCACGTTGAGATTGAAGCCGGTGGCGGTGACGATGATGTCGGCCGAAAGAGTTTCGCCGGATTTCAGCTTGATGCCCTCGGCGGTGAAGCACTCGATCTCGTCGGTGACCACCGACGCCTTGCCCGACGCGATCGCCTTGAACAGATCCCCCTCCGGAACGAAGGCGATGCGCTGCCGCCACGGCCGATAGCTCGGGGTGAAATGCGGATCGAGATCGGCATCGGGACCGAGATGGGCTCGGACGCCAGCCAACAGCTCCTCCTTCACCACCTCCGGCTCGGTCATCGACCGGCGGGTGAAAGTCGCCTGATCGAACAGGATCTTGCGGCGGACGATCTCGTGGATCCAGTCTTCGGAAACGCCGAGCTCGCGAAGCGTGTCGGCGATCTCGATCTTGTTGCGGCCGGGAATGAAGTAGGTCGGCGAACGCTGCAGCACCGTGACGTGCGCGGCGGCGGGCGCGACCGAGGGCACCAGCGTCGCCGCCGTCGCTCCCGACCCGATGACGATCACCCGCTTGCCGGTGACATCGAGATCGTCGGGCCAGGTCTGCGGATGCACGATCCGGCCCTTGAACTCGGCCATGCCCGGCCACTCCGGGGTGTAGCCTTCGCTGTGGCGATAATAGCCCTGGCACATCCAGAGGAAGTTCGCCGTGAAGCGCACCGTCTCGCCGCCCTCCCCGCGCCGCGCTTCGACCGTCCAGCACGCATCCTCGCTCGACCAGCTCGCCGAAATGATGCGATGGCCGTAGCGGATGTGACGAGCGAGATCGTGATCGTCGATCACCTCGCCGAGATAGTCGCGGATCTCGGCTGCGGTCGCGATCGGCTTGCCGGTCCACGGCTTGAAGCGATAGCCGAAGGTGTAGAGATCGCTGTCGGATCGGATGCCGGGATAGCGATGGGTGCGCCAGGTGCCGCCGAATCCGTCTTGGGCTTCGAGCACCACGAAGCGCGTGTCCGGGCACTGCGTCGTCAGATGATAGGCCGCACCGATGCCGGAAATTCCGGCGCCGACGATCAGAACGTCGACATGGTCGCAATCGGTGTGGGGGATGGAGGCATTGGCCGGAGCATCAGCGGTCGCGCCGATCCGGTGGGCATCGGAGTGGGGCATGTTTCCTCGACTTTTTTTGTGTCGTTGGAAACAGATTGGCCGCTGCGGGCGAGTTTGCCCAGCATTTTTTTGCGACCCAAACGCACGACGCCGCGGACATTGCTGCCCGCGGCGTCATGGGACCTGTGATGTGCCGACGGCTCAGATGTTGAGCAGCAGCGGATAGCCGGAGAACGACTTGTACTCGCCGTCCTGCTTCAGGATCAGCGGCATACCGGAGAAGCCCCGATACTCGCCTTCGTCCTTCAGGATCAGCGGCGTGCCGGAGAAGCTCTGATACTCGCCCTTCTGCTCGAGGATCAGCGGAGTACCGGAGTAGCCCTTGTACTCGCCTTCCTGCTTCAGGATCAGCGGTTCGCCGGAATAGCTCTTGTACTCGCCTTCCTGCTTGAGGATCAGCGGGTGACCGGAATGTCCTTTGTATTCTTCGCTCATGGTCGATTCCTTTTACTTAGAGGAGCACTGGCAGGCCCAGCCAGGAGGAGAAGGGTGTGGAGTTGTTGATCAACAGCGGCTCGCCCGAGTACGATTTGTACGGACCGCTGGTGTCCAGCAACAGAGGAGTCCCTGAGAAGGACTTGTACGGGCCGCTGCTGTCGAGCAACAACGGTGTTCCGGAGAACGACTGATACGGGCCATCGCTGCTGATAACCAGCGGCGTACCAGAGAAGGTCTTGTCGCTGTCGACCAGCAGCAAGTCACCGGAATAGGATTTGTACGGGCCGGACGTGTCGAGCAACACCGGCGCGTGGATCATGTTCGAGAACGGCGCGCCCTCGCTCTGATCAGCGGCGCGCGAGGACGACGACGACTTCAGGCTGATCGGGTTCGGCCCGTAGCCGTCGAGAATCTTCGTCAGCTTGGCGCCGAAGCCGAATTCGGCCTGCGCCGCGACGACGACGCCACCCTTCTTCAGATAGTCGGCGTAGGCCGCAGCTTCCGAGCGCGACACGCCGGCCTTGACGAGCGCCGCAGCGGTCTCGTCGGCCGACGACCGGCCTACCGACACCACGGCGTACTTGAAATTGTTACTCTTCAGATCGCTTTCGAGCGCCGACAAGCGGCTGCCGGAGTCGTACAAGCGGGCGATGATTTGCGTCATGGGTACTCCGTCTCAATCTCAGGACCTGGTCAACTGGCCCTGCATCAGAATCGTGTCGCGCCGCCGCGTCAGAGGGAACATCGTCACCAGCGTGGCAATGAGCAACACTAGTTCGAGGTAATAGACAAAGTGATAACCCGCTGCGGCGCCGTCCCACCCGTGCGGCGCGTAAGCGGTTACCAGGTCACGCAAAATACCACCGAGCGCAATGGCGATGCCGGCCGCGGACGCCTGCACCGCGCCCCATGCGCCGAGTGCCAGACCGACCTGATCCTTCGGCGCCGCATTCATCGTCGCGGTCAGCGTGCCGTGCCCGAACAGACCGGCACCGAAGCCAATCATCAGCGTGCCGAAGCCGAACACCAGCGCCGACGCCATCGTCGACGACAAGCTTGCGGAGAAGATCACGGCGAGGAAGGCGGGAATCCCGACCAGCGCACCGGCGCTCGCCATCCGGAACGGATCGGCGCCGCGGCTGAGTACGCGCGACGCATAGCCGAAGCCGAGCAGGCCGCCGACCGCCAGCGCCGCGGTGAGCTTGGTGGTATCACCGACGCTGAGATTGAGAATTTGTCCGCCGTAGGGTTCGAGCAGCACGTCTTCCATGCTGAACGCCATGGTGCCGAAACCAACCGCCACCAGCCGGCGCATCGCGTTCGGACCATGGATGAATGCATCCCACGACTGCCGAAAACCACCGCTCGGCGCATCCGGATGCGGCGTCGCCTGATTGGGATTGTCGCGGCGGCGCGCCTCCATCTTCCACGAGGCGACGCCGTTGAGGATGATGGTGACCACCGCAGAGCCCTGAATCACCTGTATCAGGCGACCGGGCGAGAAATCAGCGAGCAGGATACCGAAGATGATCGCACTGGCGATCATGCCCAGCATCAGCATCGTGTACATCAGGCCGACCACCTTCGGCCGCGAATCCGGCGGCGCCAGATCGGTCGCGAGCGCAAGCCCGACAGTCTGCGTCGTGTGCACCCCGGCGCCGATCAGCAGGAACGCTGCGGCTGCCGCAGCCTGCCCGACCCAGACCGGCGCCTGACCTGCATCACCGCCGCCCGACAGCACCAGCAGCGCGAACGGCAAAATCGCCAGGCCGCCGAACTGCACCATGGTCCCCTTGTAGAGGAACGGCACGCGGCGCCAGCCCAGTGCGGATTTGTGGATGTCGGATTTGAAGCCGATCAGCGCCCGGAAAGGCGCGAAAATCAAAGGCAGCGAGACCATGATGCCGACGATCGACGCCGGCACGTTGAGCTCGACGATCATCACCCGGTTCAACGTGCCGACCAGCAGCACTAGCGACATGCCGACCGCGACCTGAAACAGCGACAGGCGCAGCAACCGGGACAATGGCAGATCCGGCGTGGCCGCATCCGCGAAAGGCAGAAAGCGGGGCCCGAGCGAGGCCCAGACTTTCATCATCTTTTGGCTGACTGTGTTCATCGTGCAGCGATTCCAGCTTGCGTGAGCCCGGCGGTCAGGTCCGCCGGTGTCCGATCGAACAGCACCACTTTGAGGCCAAAGATGAACTGCGGCAGATCAAATCTCCGCACTCCGCTCCCGCTACAAAGCAAGCGACCGGGACCCTTGGATCCCGGTCCAGCCACAACAGCTTCGAAAAGAAGCTGAATTAGCCGATGGAGACCGAGCTCTCGATCGCCGCGGCCTTGCCGTTCCAGTACTTCGGGAACCAGGTGGTGTTGCTGAGAACAGCAAAGTGCACCAGGATCGCGATCACAGTGACGCTGCCGAGCAGGAGCGGAAGACCGACGGTCGGCTTCACAACAGTCCAAATACGACCTTGATTCATCTTACGTACTCCTTAGTGCAGCCAGGGCGAGTAAACATACGCCAGGAAGTGAGCGACGATGGCGATCGCGCCGAAGATGCGCGTGCCGTCGATCACATGCTTGTGGAGCTCTTCCGATTCCGCGATCGTCAGACCGGTCGGCCAGACCTTGTTGGGATCGTCTGCCATAGTAAATCCTCCAGAGAGACTTACAGTGTCGTGCTGAACCTGCACGTAGGTTGATTGTCGCTGCTACGCCGAACATTCGTTCGCTTGGTCTCAGCATTTCCTGTTAGCCCCGACACCCGGCCGACAACGACGAGACTCGTCTCGCCTTGGAACGGGCCGATGCGGATGCTTCCAGCCCTCGGATGACGAAGACTCACGTCTTGATCACATCCGAGTGATTGTAAGACTATCCTGACACACATCTTTGTCAATTTAACATGACACCCGGGACTGTCCGTGTCATACCGGACAGCCTCAAACCGGTCCGACAAGTCCCGGACACGGAAAATTGAGTAAATTGTGATGCACTCTGGTCTTGACAATTCGACCGAGTTTGGCGTCGCGGACTGCGCCGCATCCGGTCGTGTCGGCGGCCGGCGCGCGGCGGCGAGTCCTCCCGGATCGATCCAGCCCCACGCTGCCTTGCTGGCGCTCGCGCCGGACAATCTGGCGATCGTTCATGCTGGCGGCGCCACCGAGACGTTGTGCGGCGCGCCTGCGGAGCTGCTGCCCGGCGCCGCGGCGGCCACGGTGTTTTCGTCCGATCAGATCGCCCGGCTGCGCATACTGGCGACGGCGGACCAGCAGATCGAACAGCCGTTATATGCGTTCACGCTCGACGCGCCCGACGCCATGCCGACCGACGTGATCGCCCATCACGCCTCCGGGTTGCTGGTGGTAGAGCTCGACCCGTGCCGCGAACGGCCGCCGGAAAACTCGCTGGCGCTGGTTCAGTCGATGGTCCGGCGCGTGCAGTCCGCCTCCACGGTGCAGGAATTCTGTGAGGCGATGGCGGCCGAGCTGCGTGGCGTCACCGGCTTCGACCGGGTGATGGTCTATCGCTTCGCGGCAGATGGCAGCGGCGATGTGATCGCCGAGGCGCGCGCGCCAGAGATCAGCTCTTTTCTCGGGCTGCGCGATCCGCAGCCCGACATACCGAATCGGCCAAGCTCAGGCAGCCGAATCCGCCTGCAGCCCGATGCCCGCGCGGTCGCCGCGCCGGTGATGCCGGGGATCGATCCGCGCAGCGGCGCCGCGCTCGACCTTTCCCACAGTTCGATCCGCAGCGCCTCGCCTGAGCATCGGTTGTATCTGGCTCAGCTCGGCGTCGCTGCGTCGCTGTCGCTGTCGCTGACCGTCGACGGCGCCCCCTGGGGCTTGATGGTCTGCCACCACGCCATGCCGCGCTTCCTGCCCTACCGGATGCGCGAGGCCTGCGCGCTGTTCGCCGAGATGGCGTCGTCGCAGCTCGAAGCGCGGCTCGCCGCCGAGCAGCTCACAGCACGCCTGCGCAGCACACGCGTCCACGAGGAACTGGTTACGCGGATGAGCCAGGAGTCCGACCTCGGCGAAGGGCTGATCCGCTTCTATCCCGATCTGCTGGATTTCATTCCGGCGGCCGGGGTCGGCCTGTGGATCGACGGCCAGTTCACCGGGACCGGGATCACCCCGGACACCAAGCAGGTCGCCGCGCTGATCGGCTGGCTGCACGGCGTGGCGCACGACGGCGTGTATCACACCGACTGCCTGCCGCTCGCCTATCCGCCGTCCAAAGCGTTCGCCGCACAGGCCTGCGGACTGATCGCACTGTCACTGTCGAACACTCCGCGTGACTACGTGCTGTGGTTTCGACCCGAGGTCGTCCGCCGCGTCACCTGGGCCGGCGCGCCGAACAAACCGGTCGGCGTCGACAGCGGCGACGGACGCCCCTCGGCCAATCGCTGCCCGGCAAGCTGGGAAGAAGCGGTGCGGTTGCACGGCGAACCCTGGCTCGACGCCGAGATCGACGCGGCGCACCGGCTGCGCGAGTCGTTGCTCGACGTCGTGTTGCGGAGGATCAACGGCATTGCCCGCGAGCGCCGGTCGGCGCTGCTGCTGCAGGAACAATTGATGCGACAGGTCGAAATCGGCCTGAACCGCTCGAAGGACGTCGCACAGACGCTGCAGGAGGAGAAGCGGCGCCGCGTGCTGGTCGAGGACGATCTCTCCCAGGTGCTGCGCCGGACCGTCGAGGACCAGGAGGCCGAGCGGCTGCGGATTGCACGCGAGTTGCACGACACGCTCGGCCAGTCGTTGACCTTGCTGCAGCTCGGCTTCGACAAACTCAGCCAGGCCGCCGGCGATGCGCCTGAATTGAAACAGCGGATCGCCGAGATGAAGAGCCTGACCGCCGACATCGGCAGCCAGGCCAATCGGCTGGCGTGGGAAATCCGCCCCACGGCGCTCGACGATCTCGGCATCCAGACCGCGATCCAGACTCTGCTGGATTCCTGGAGCGAAAGATCGGGCATCGAATTCGATCTGCACATCACGCTCGGCGCGAGCCGGCTGCCGCCCGCGGTCGAGACCACGCTGTATCGTGTGCTGCAGGAAGCGCTGACCAACGTGATCCGCCATGCCGCGGCCCGCCATGTCGGCGTGATGCTGCGGCTGCACGACCGCCAAGTCACGATGATCGTCGAAGACGACGGCCGAGGCTTCTCCTCTGCAGGCCCCAAACAACCGGCGAACCGGCTCGGTCTGCTCGGCATCCGTGAGCGGCTGTCGCTGGTCGGCGGCACGCTCGAACTCGAAACCGCGCCGGGCAACGGCACCGCGCTCTACGCCCGAATTCCGCTGTGACCTATGGAAGTGACCGCGATGGACCAGCAAGCCCCTTCCCGACTGCGCGTCTTTCTCGCCGACGATCACCCGGTCGTGCTCAGCGGCATGAAAGCCCTGGTCGCTGACGACCCCGGCCTCGAAGTGGTCGGTGAAGCCAACGACGGCCCCAACGCGCTGCGACGTGCCACGGAGCTCAAACCCGACGTGGCCGTGCTCGATCTGTCGATGCCCGGCCTCAATGGCATCGAGGTGGCGCGGAAATTTCTCGCCGCCTGCCCGGATTGCCGGGTGCTGGTCCTGACCGTGCACGAGGACGGCGCTTACTTGCGGCAACTGCTCGACCTCGGCGTTGCCGGCTACGTGCTGAAACGCTCCGCCACCGAGGAACTGATCCGCGGCATCCATGCGGTCGGCACCGGCGGCATCTATCTCGACCCGGCGATCGCCGGGCGGGCGATCGGCCGCGCCACGACGCACCCGCACCACGGCGAAGAGAACAACGCGGTGTCGGAACTATCGACCCGCGAGATCGAGGTGTTGCGGCTGGCCGCGATCGGCCACAGCAATAAGACCATCGCCGCCAAGCTGCAGATCGGCGCCAAGAGCGTCGAAACCTACAAGGCGCGCGGAATGGCGAAGCTCGGCTTCCACAACCGCGTCGAGGTGGTGCGGTTCGCGCTCAGCATGGGCTGGCTGTCCGACCCATAGGCGTCCCCGGCCGCGAGCCGTTGATCCGGTCAGAACGACCCGCTAGCTTGCCCGCTGGTTGAGCAAGCAGAACATCCCGCGGGACGGCGCCTTCGACGCCGTCATCTGAACGGGAAGCATGGGGAGGACCGAATGACCGTCGACACGCGGACGCAGAAGCCGCAGGCCACCACCGCGCCGGTTTCCGGCGCCAAAGCCCTCGACGGGCTCCGCGTGCTCGATTTCTCCACCACCATCGCCGGCCCGCATTGCACCCGGATGCTGTCCGACATGGGCGCCGAGGTGATCAAGGTCGAAGCCGCCGACGGCGACACCATGCGCAACCGGCCGCCGGTGCGCGAGGCCTGCAGCACCGCGTTCGGCCAGCTCAACGTCGGCAAGAAGAGTATCGTGCTCGATCTGAAATCGCCGGCCGGACTCGAAGCCGTGCAGCGGCTGGTCGCCTCCGCCGACGTGCTGGTGGAGAATTTCCGCCCCGGCGTGATGCAGCGTCTGCGGATGGACTACGAGTCGCTGCGCAGCTTCAATCCCGAGCTGATCTACTGCTCGATCTCCGGCTACGGCCAGACCGGGCCGTCGGCGGAACTGCCGGCCTACGCGCCCGCGATCCATGCCGCATCGGGCTTCGACATGGCGCATCTCGCCTATCAGCCCGGCCGCGACCGCCCCGATTACTGCGGCATCTATCTTGCGGACGTGGTCAGCGGCATCTACGCCTATGGGGCAATCACCTCGGCGCTGTATCAGCGCACGCGCACCGGCGAGGGCCAGCATATCGACGTCTCGATGCTGGAATCGATGCTGACGCTGACGCTGAACGAGATGCAATGGTCGCAGTTCCCGGTGACGCTGTCGTCGCGCCCGCAGTTCGGGCCGGTCGAAACCGCCGACGGCTACGTCATGATCGCGGTGGCGAGCGAGAAGTCGTTCCGCAGCTTCATGCTGGCAGCCGAGCGCCCCGACCTGATCACCGATCCGCGGTTCGAGAAATACGCCGACCGCCGCCTCAACTGGGGCGAGCTGATGGATACGATCGAAAATTGGTCGCGCAAGCTGACGTCGCAGCAATGTCTGGCGGCGCTCGACAAGTTCGGCGTGCCCTGCTCGGCCTATCGCACCGTGGCCGAGGCGATGGCCGATCCGCAGACCGCGCACCGCCAAGCGCTCGCCGAGGTGCACGACGACGCCGGCAGCTTCAAGGTTCTCAATCTGCCGTTCCGGATGTCGGCGGCCAATCCGTCTCCGAACCCGCGCGTGGCGCGGCTCGGCGAGCACACCAAGGTGGTGCTACAGCAGGCCGGCTTTTCCGACGACGAACTCGCGCAGTTCGGCGCGGGATAGACGGCTGTTCGACTAAGGCGTCGCCATCCGCATCAGATATTTCTGCTCGCCACTCAGCACCAGCTCGCCGCGTTGATTGTGCACCGTCGACTCCACGGTGACGATGCCGGTCGAGCGCTGCGGCTTCAGTCCGGTGATGGTGAGCGCTGGATACAGCGTGTCGCCGGCATAGACCGGCTTGTGAAATTTCGACGACTGCTCGATGAAACCCAGCAGCGCCTCACCGACGACGTGCGGAAACAGCCCGGCGCCGGCCGCCGTGAAACACAACACCTGCAGGCCGTGCGCGAGCAGCCCGGGATGGCCCTGCGCACGGCAATATTCGACGTCGTAATGGATCGGGTGGTTGTCGCCGGAGACGGCCTGGAACGCTGAGAAGTTCGCCTCCGTGATGGTGCGGCTCGGCAGCACGAAACGTTCGCCGAGCCTGAGCGCGGAAAACGGCCGCGGCTCGACGACGCGATGCGCCGTCTTGTCGAATCCGTCCGCCTGCTGCCCATCGTCCATGCCGTGCCTCCCGTTGTTTTGCCGAGAGGTTAGCGCGACGCGGGAGGTCCGACCACCGGCCGTCCCGAAGGATCCCTATGCGGCGCGGCGGAGCCGCACGCGCCACACGTCGGGGCCCTGCTCGAGATAGCTCCACTCGCAATCCTCGCCGTGCACGGCGCTGAAGAACTGCCGCAGCGGCCGCGGATCGTGATCGACCACGATCTGCATCGCCGCGCCGACCGCAAGCTGATCGAACAGCCGCGGAATGATCTCGTGGCGCTGATACGGCGGGATCTCGCGGACATCGAGGACGCGTTCGGCGGTGGCAGCTTCGGTCATGAGCCCTGTCCTGGCTGGGGTTGAAGGTCGGATCGGAACATCGTCAGTGCGGCTTGCCGCGGGCGAGCAGCGTCGGCCCGTAGCTGAGCGCGAAGCCGAGGAAGGCTGTCGCCCAGCCGAGCGCCGCCAAGTGGAGCAACGGATCGCTCCAGGCCGGCAGCAGGGACGCCGCGATCCGCGCAGCAACAGCGAACAGCGCCGCCAGATAGATTCCCTGGGTCGACAGCGAGGCTGTGAGCGGCTGACCGGTGTGGCCGAGCGAGGCACGGGTCATTACCGCGAGCGTCATCACGCCGGCGCCGCCGACCATCCAGGCATGAATGCCGGCGCTGGCCGGGATCAGCTCGAACGCCGCCGCCGACGTCAGCAGAAAGCCGAGCGGGACGAAGAAGTAGCCGACGTGCAGCACCAGCAGCAGCTTCTCCTTCACGGTGCGGTCGCCGGCCCAGCGGGCGAGCCGGATCAGATGCAGCACGCCGGCGAGCAGCAGCGCGGCGCCGCTGATCCGGCTGACCGGGAGCACGACCCACAGCACCAGCGTCAGCGCGCTGAACGCCACGATCGCCATGTCGACCTTGTTGAATGGCTGCGGCAGGCGGCCGGGCTGTTCGCGCACCAGCCAGTTACGGGTGAAGCTCGGCGTGATCCGGCCGCCGATCAGCGAGATCAGCAGGATCACCACCGCCATGCCGATGCGAATGCTGTAGTCCGCCGCCCCGCCGACATGCGCCTCGAGATGGAACGCGACATTGCCGGCCAGCAGCAGCGTCAGCAGCGCGACGACATTGAGGTTGCGCCAGTTGCGGCCGGCGATGATCTCGCGCAGCGCGGCGAGCGCCACCAGCGCCAGAAAGCTCGCGTCGATCAGCAGAGCCGCGAGCCAGCCGGTATCCGCCGAGAAGGTCACGGCCAGCCGGCCGGCCAACCAGACCAGCGCCAGCGTCGCGAGCGGCGCGCCCTGCAGTGGCAGCCGGCCCGTCCAATTCGGAATTGCGGTGAGCAGGAAGCCGGTGATCACCGCCGGCAGGTAGCCGTACAGCATCTCGTGGACGTGCCAATCGCGCGGCGCGAACGCGGTCTGCAGTGTCAGTTCGCCGTGATACACCGGCAGCCACAGCAGCACCGAGACCGCCGCGAAAATCGCGCCGAGCAGGAAGAACGGACGGAACCCGGCCGACAGCACGGTCCAGCCGGCCTGCGGCGAATAGCGTGGCACCGGCTTGCGCTTGGCGGGGCCGGCTGCGGAAGATTGGGTTGTCGTGCTGCTCATCGCGGTCCACCGGGTCTGACGCCGGCAGTCCATTCGCCGGCTTCATCCGGTTTATGCGGGCGGCCCGCGAGGCTGGTTGTGCCAGCACAAACTCGCGAACGATTTGCAGGGAACCTGCTTCTACCGCTTGTCAGGGCAGCGGCGACACGCCGATCACCAGCGGATGCAGCAGCAGCAGCGCGAGCCACGCGGCTAGGCCGACGCCGAACCGAAGCGGGTTGATCCGCCAAGTCTGCGGCCTGAAGCGGCCACTGATCAGCGCAGCGAACGGCCAGAACGACGTCCGCGCCGCGAGCTCGGCCCACCGCCCGGCGCCGAGTTGGCGCCGCTTACGGCGATCGATGATGACCATCCCGAGCAGCGCGATCAGCGCGAAAAAGCCGAACAACAGCACATGCGCGAGGTCACCGTTCGGCACGACGTGCGCGCCGGCCCACAGGCCGATCGCCCCCAACAACGGATGCCTGATGATACCGACCACGCCCGGATGTTGCGGATCGAAGGATTTGCGCGGATCGCCGCCGAACGACAGCGGATTGGCGGCGCCGATGCCGAACGCCGCAAACTGGCAGGCCAGCGGCAGCGCCAGGTTCGGCACCCACATCTGCCAGATCTCGAACGGCCACAGCTCGACGAACGGCGCCCGCCCCGTGGCAACGATCAGCCAAATCAGCACAACCAGTGACTCGATGCTGTAGGCGATCAGGAAGCCGCGCTCGCCGAGCGCACCGACCAACCTCGCACGCACCGCCGGCCGCGCTGGAATCGCGTGGCTGAGCAAGAACACAGCGAAGGCGGCGACGAATTCAGTCCAGCCCGACATAGGAACTTCCAACCGATTCCGAGGCAGTCGAGTCCGTCATTGCGAGCGAAGCGAAGCAATCCAGAAGCGATAGTCGCGAAATGCTGGATTGCTTCGTCGCTTCGCTCCTCGCAATGACGAAGCTCTGCGTTCAGCTCGTTCATCGCCCGACTGGCCGGCCCCAACGTTGTCGCGCGTCAACCTGCGGCGAACATTGCGCTGAGGGCGGCCTGGGCTTCGTGTTGGATCTGGCTCAGATGATCGCCGCTGACGAAGCTCTCGGCGTAGATCTTGTAGACGTCCTCGGTGCCGGACGGACGCGCCGCGAACCAGCCGTTGGCTGTAGTCACCTTGACGCCGCCAATGCTCTGGCCGTTGCCGGGTGCCTTGGTCAGCGTCGCAGTGACCCGCTCGCCGGCGAGCTGCTTGATGCCGAGCTTCTCGGCGGTCAGGGTCTTGAACATCGCCTTCTGGGCCGGCGACGCCGCCGCATCGATCCGCGCATAGAACGGCGCTCCGAGTTCCGCGGTGAGCCGCTGATACAATTCGCCCGGATCGGCCTTGCTGACGGCGGTGATCTCGGCTGCGAGCAGACCGAGGATGATGCCGTCCTTGTCGGTGGTCCAGACGCTGCCATCGCGGCGCAGGAACGAAGCGCCGGCGCTCTCTTCGCCGGCGAAGCCGAAGCTGCCGCCGATCAAGCCGTCGACGAACCATTTGAAGCCGACCGGGGTCTCGACCACGTTGCGGCCGATCTTGCTGGCGACACGATCGATCATCGCGCTCGACACCGCGGTCTTGCCGATCGCGGCCTCGCGGCCCCAATGCGGCCGATGCGCGAACAGATAGGCGATCGCCACCGATAGATAATGGTTCGGATTCATCAACCCGCTGGAACGGGTGACGATGCCATGGCGGTCGGCATCCGTGTCGTTGGCGAACGCGACGTCGAAGTCATCGCGCATCCCGATCAACCGCGCCATCGCATAAGGCGACGAGCAATCCATCCGGACCTTGCCGTCCCAATCCACGGTCATGAAGCGGAAGGTCGGATCGACTGCGTCGCTGACGACCTTGGCGTCGAGCTTGTAGCGCTCGATGATCGGCTGCCAGTAATGCACCGCGGCGCCGCCGAGCGGATCGATCCCGAGCTTCACGCCCGAGCTGCGGATCGCCTCCATGTCGACGACATTGGCGAGGTCTTCGACATAGGGCGCGAGGTAGTCGCGGCGATGCACGCAACTCGCCTTGCGGGCGCGATCGTAGGAGATCCGCTTGACGCCCTTCAGCCCGTTCTCGAGCATCGCGTTGGCGGCCTTCTCGACCGCGGAGGTGATGTCGGTGTCGGCCGGGCCGCCGTTCGGCGGATTGTATTTGAAGCCGCCGTCCTCGGGCGGATTGTGCGACGGCGTCACCACCACGCCGTCGGCCAGCCCATCGGTACGACCGCGATTGTGGGTGAGGATGGCGTGCGAGATCACCGGGGTCGGGGTGTAACCGCCGCGCTCGTCGATCACCACGTCGATCTCGTTGGCGGCAAACACTTCGAGCGCGCTGACCAGCGCCGGCTCGGCCAGCGCATGGGTGTCGATGCCGATATACAGCGGGCCGGTGATGCCGGCGGCACGGCGATGATCGCACACCGCCTGGCTGACCGCCACGATGTGACTTTCGTTGAAGGCGTTATTCAGCGACGAGCCGCGATGCCCCGAAGTGCCGAACGCCACCCGCTCGGTCGCCACCGCCGGGTCGGGCTTGCCGGCAAAGTACGCCGTGACCAGCCGTGGGACGTTGACCAGACTGTTCGGATCGACGGTCTTACCCGCCAGCGGGCTCACCTTCGCAGCCATCTTGCACTCCATGCCTTCGAACCAGACCTGATCCCTCGCCCGGCACGGCTCAGCCGTCAAGACGGCATCAGGATGAGCAGCCGGTTTCGAAATCCGAGCCCGGAACCGTTCGCGAAGGCCATGGTTATTGCCGCAGGTTGAATGACTGGAGGATGAGGCATGACGTTCGGAAAAGGTGCGTTGATGTGGCTGATTGGCGTCCCCCTGCCGATCATTATTCTGCTGGCATTGTTCTGGCGCTAAGTCCGACGCGACAGCAAACAGAACGGAAAAGGGTCTCGGCCGTATCGACGGAGCGAGGCCTTTTTCACGATCGGCCGTCGATCGCGGCGTCGGGAGACGATGAGTAATGGATCAGTTTCGAGCCTCTCGGCAGAGCGAACTACACGGCGGCGTCGCGCCATGGGCGGCGGGTCTGACACGGCCGATCCGCCAGCCACTCGACCGCAACATGGCTGTCGACGTGCTGATCGTCGGCGGCGGCATCACCGGGTCGATGATGGCCGAGCATCTGGCGCGGCAGGATCGCAAGGTCTGCATCATCGATCGCGAACGCCCCGGCTTCGGCAGCACGGCGGCGTCGACGGCGATGCTGGAGTGGGAGATCGACAGATCGTTGACCGAACTGGCGGCATTTTACGGCTTCGAGCGCGCAGCCGATGTGTATCGGCTCAGCCACGGCGCGGTGGCCGGGCTGTATCGTTTGGCGCATTCGCTGCGGCTTCCAAGTGCACTGCGGCCGCGCGACACCGTGTATCTGGCAGCCGGAGATCACGGCGCGAAGGAACTGCTCGAGGAGCACGAACTTCGCAAGCGCGCCGGCTTGCCTGGCGCCTTTCTCGACTATCGCGAACTGCGGACCGAATACGGCTTCGACCGCGAAGCGGCGATCGTCTCGCCGGGATCCGCCGAGGTCGATCCGCTGTTGCTGTCGCACGCGCTGCTGACCGCCGCCGCGGAGCGCGGCGCGGTGCTGTTCGACGCCGAGGCGACCGCCTACGACAGCTTCGGCCGCGGCGTACACGTTGCGACCGACAACGGCTGCTGCATCGAGGCGACGCATGTCGTCCTGGCGACCGGCTACATCCTGCCGGACATCGTCACATCCGACCTGCATAAGACCGCATCGAGCTGGGTGGTGGCGACTCTGCCGCAGCCGCCGGAGCAGTTGTGGCGGGATCGTGCGCTGATCTGGGAAGCCTCGGTCGATTATCTGTACGCGCGCACCACGGCGGAAAACCGGATCATCATCGGCGGCGAGGACGACGATGAGGTGATCGCCCCTGAGGCGCGCGACGCGCTGATGCCGGAGAAGGCGAGAATCCTGCTCGACAAGCTGCATCGGCTGTGGCCGCAGGCGGCAGCGATTCCGGAGTTCGTCTGGTCGGGCGCGTTTTCCACCACCGTGGATGGCTTGCCGCTGATCGGCGAGGTCCCCGGTCAGCCGAGAATCTACGCCGCCTACGGCTATGGCGGCAACGGAATCACATTCAGCTTCTTGGCGAGCCGCATGATCGGTCGCCTGATCGACGGCGAGCGGCCGCCGGGGCTCGATCACTTCGCACTGAACCGATCGCCGATCTAACCGAGGTCGATCCGAGCGCGGTCGCTACGGCCCCATCGCCCGCGGATCGTTGTACATCCGCTTGATGTCTTTCTGGACGTCCAGGGGACGCAACTTGCTGACACTGTCGTCCGACAGGAATTTGTCGAGCGTCGACTGAATCCGCTCCTTCACGCTCTCCGGACCGCGGTCGCTCATCTCGGTGTGCTGAGCACCGGTGTCGATGATCTCGATGCCCGCCTCCTTGGCGATCTTCGGATCAGGCAGAACGCCGGGATCGGTCTTGAAATGCGGATCCTTGGAGCGGAACGACAGGATCTTGGCGAAGCCGGAAGTGACGAACGGCACCCGCAGATTATCCAGCGTCACAACCCGCCGCACCAGCTCGGGATGCTGCTGGGCAAAGAACATCGAGATGTCACCACCGTTGGAATGCCCGACCAGGGTCAGGTGTCCGTAATCGGCGTTCGGCTCGATCTTCTTCAGCTCCTTGAGCGCAAAGAAAATGTTCTGTTCGCCGCGCTCATACACCGCGAGGCGCCCGACATAGAGCGAACCGGCGACGGTCATCAGCGGCTTGTCGTCCGGCAAGTCGTGCTGAATGCTGGCCACCAAATATCCGCGCGCGGCGAGCACGTTGGCGAGGAACGAGTACTCGGTATTCTTGACGGTGTTGCCATGACTGACGATCGCAACCGGAAGCGTCACCATTCCGGCCTCAGCCTTCATTTCGGCATCACGCCGCACCGCGAGATCGACGGCAACCGGCCGGCCGCGCGTCTGGTCGAAGAAGGTTAACGTCTCGTGCCTGATCGCCCAATGACTGAACGTGAAATATGCTGCGATCGCCACCGCGCTCAGCAGACAGAATATGATCAGTGGTCGCTTCATCGCAATTCCAGACCCGCCCGCCTTCCTTAATATGTAGCTGGGACGAGATGATAGCTCGAAAAGACCTATTTCTGGAATGACGCGGGTTAAATTTCGGAAAGCCCCGACCGGTCGCTAACCCCGCTCGACGAATCGCCTCCCGCCAGCAGCTCCTGCAGCAACCAAGTGATCTGTTCGGAGGTGTACGGCTTCGGCACGAATTTTCCTCCATCCGGCAAATCGGTCGGGGAGACGCTCACCCGGCCCGAGGTGGCAACAATCTTGATGGGCGGCCACCGGCCGCGCACCGCGCGGGCCAGCTTGAGGCCATCCATCGAACCTGGGATCTGGATATCGGTGAAGACCAACCGGACGTCCGTCCGCTCCTCCAGGATGCCGATCGCGTCGTCGGCCGAACTCGCCTCCAGAACCTCGTACCCGGCACGTTCGATCATATCGATAGCGTTCATGCGCAGGAGCGGTTCGTCTTCGACCACCAGCACTACCGGTCTCCTGCTCACCTGCATCATCCTCTTCACGCGTATCGACTGTTCATCAAAGGCTCAGGCGTCCCGATCGTTCCAGCGCTCAGGGATTCTCCCTGGGTAAAATTGTCCGGACTTTTTGCGCGTCGTTAATGAGGCAAGTTCCGGCGGGAACTCACAACGGCCCATCGTGGGTCGACAAGAACGGGTCCGGGCCGTCCGAGCGGCCAATCGCGATCTGGTGGGTGACCAGGTCGCCGAACGACGGACCGTCGAGCCAGGCGTGCAGGTGAAACGCCGCGGGCCCGGCGCCGAGCGACGGCTCGCGCGGGTTGCCGAAATCGAGAGTCGTCGCGTTGGGCGCGGGGCAAATCGTCGCCACGGTGCCGGCGAAAGCGGTCACGGCGGCACGGTGCGCATGGCCGGAGGCAACCAAACGGACCCAGGGGTGGCGCTCGACGAGCAGCGCGAACTCGGCGGCGTTGCGCAGAGTCTGGCGGTCTGCCTCCCCGATGCCGGTGCGAAACGGCGCATGATGAAGGAACAGCAGCGCCGGCCGCTGGTCCGATGCGGACAACACCGCCTCGAGCCACGACAGGGTCTCTGTGTCGAGCTCGCCGTGCCGTTCGCCCGGCACGCTGGAATCCAGCAGCACGACGTCGAGCCCGCCGACCGGGTGGAGCTGGTTGAGCGGCCCTTCGTCAGGAAACGCAGGCTGCGGAAATGCCCTGCGCATCAATTCGCGACAATCATGGCTGCCCGGAAGGGCGACGAACGGAATCTGCAACGGCCCCAGTAGATCGATCAGATGCGCGTATTCCGCCTCGGTCGGCGTGTCGACCAGATCGCCGGAGATCACCACCAGATCCGGACGCGGCACCAGCCTGTTCAACGCCGCAACGCAATGCGTCAACGCGACGGCGCTATCGACCTTGCCGTAAGCGAGGCTGCCCGGCGCCTTGATATGCAGGTCGGAGATCTGTGCAATCAGGATCGGCTTCGGCGGCATCGTCGGATCTCTAGCTCGGATTGTGAATGGGGATCGGAGAACAACGGGATCGCGCCGGCGTCGACCCGAACGTCAACACGACTGCCGACCCATCGCGGCCATACCGGCCGGCGAGCGCTCCCCACCGCGACAGTCTCGGGTCGTGCTCGATTTTTCGATGATCGCGCGGCGCGCTCGCCGCTGCGTGTCCCCCCTATCGATCGCCGATGACAAACGTGCGACGGCCAGATCGTTGGCGTTCTCGTCGCAACTTCTGCGGCAGCGTTTGGAACCTTCACCCTTGATCGGGATTGAGCAGAAAGCGGCTGCGCTCGGCTTTCTGTGTCGAAGACTGAATGACTGCCAGCCGCGCGCATTGCCAGACCCGCGTGGCGACCTCCTCCGACTGCAGCGACAGCCGACGATGGTCAGCCTGCGCACACAACATCGCAGATTCCGTGAATTGCCCGCCGACCAGACTATTGATGAGCGAGCGGGCCCGAGACGAAAAGGAGCCGCTGATGCCGATGTCCGTTAAGAACAATGCTTGCAGGCCGTGGGACGACGAGCAGGTCGAGCGGTTGAAGGAGCTGATTGCAAGCGGCGCATCGGCCGTGCGTGCCGCGGCAGCTTTGAAGCGCGCGCGCTCCTCGGTGCAGGTGAAAGCGAGGAAACTCGGGATGCCGTTCATGGCGAGCCGCGATGCGAAACGCATTCGCAACGCCAAGATTGCCGAAGCTGAAAGCCGCCTCGCCCGGTAGAGGCTCGCTCACCGGTATTATTGTCCAGCTAATTGATGATTACTCACGCGCCCGATCATCCTCTGCGGCGGCCTGTCGCAGCGGATGATCGGTGTCGTGCAACTAACCCACAACTCGATACCTTTTCGCCAAAGTGCTAATCGGATGAACAACTAACACGCGATATTTTTGCGGCGCGGCTGTGGAAAACAGCACATAATGAGCCGGCTATCGCCGCCATCGAATCAATCTGAAAGGCGCCCGCACCGCGGGCGAAAGGGTCACACAATGCAATACTGGATCATTGCATTCACGGCCGCGCTGGTCGTGGTCATCGGTTATGCAGCCGGCCCCGTTGGGGCTGCGGTGTCGCTGCTCGCCTTCGCGGGCTCACTCTATCTGATGTGGGCACGGAAGCTCGGCTTCGCCGGCGCCTGGACGCGGTTCGCGCTCGATCGTTTCTCGGCCCCGTTCTGGAAGGGCGAGAACTGGGAGCGCTTCAACGCCATGTTCCACGACGGCGAGAGCGTGGTGAAAGCAGCGACGATCGCCACTGCGCTGGTCGCGCTGGCGCTGATCCTGCCGCCGACTCAGGTCGCACTGATCGCCGTCGTCGTCGCCGCTTGGTACGCCTTCGAGGTGTACCGCAGCCATCGCCCGCTGACGCGGCCGACCACCGCGATCGAGGCAAAGTCCGCAACCGACACGGTGATCTACGCGCCGGCGCGCAGCGAAAGCACCACGATGAACTGACCGCCTCAGCGGATCGTTCCAGCCATCAATCGAGACGTCGGGCGGCGGGGATTTCCCCGCCGCCTTTGTTTTGCACGCCTAGAACTTGGCGACCGGAGCGACGGGCGGACGATCTCCGGCCAACGATCCGAGCCCGCAGATTATCCCGGCCGACCCTGTGTGCCTATATTTTAGGCAACTACTGCGCTTTGTATGCAATGCGTAATTCAGAGCCAGAGAGGGAGTCGCCCCATCCGGTGTTTTTCTTAAAATAATCAATTACTTGACCGGCTACTGAAGGCTGGCACAGTGATTGCAAACGAGTTCCAACAGCTACCATCCTCGTGCTTTGGAGCCGTCAATGAAGCGTCGCGATTTCCTGAAGTCCGCTACCGCCCTTGCAGCCGGTGCAATGGTGCCTGCTCCAGCGATCTGGTCCGCCGCCAAGGCCGACGCAAGGTCGGAGAGTCTGCTGGTCGTCTCGGAGAGCGGTCCGAACAATCTCGACATCCACGGCGTCGGCACCAACGTCCCCGGCTATGAAGTGTCTTGGAACTGCTACGATCGCCTGATCACCCATGAGATGAAGGAAGGCCCCGGCGGCGTCCCCTACTACGATAAGGACAAGTTCAAGGGCGAGCTCGCCGAGGACATGAACGTCGGTGACATGTCGGCGACGTTCAAGCTGAAGAAGAACGCCACCTTCCAGGACGGCACCCCGGTCACCGCCAAGGACGTGAAGTGGTCGCTCGACCGCGCCGTCAGCGTCGGCGGCTTCCCGACCTTCCAGATGAGCGCCGGCTCGCTGACCAAGCCCGAGCAGTTCGTGATCGTCGACGATCACACCGTGCGGGTCGACTTCCTCAAGAAGGACCGGCTGACGATCCCGGATCTCGCGGTGATCGTGCCCTGCGTCGTCAACTCGGAGCTGGTGAAGAAGCACGCCACCGACAAGGATCCGTGGGGCCTCGAGTACACCAAGCAGAACACCGCAGGCTCCGGCGCCTACCGGGTGGTGAAGTGGACCGCCGGCACCGAAGTGATCATGGAACGCAACGACAAGTGGGTCGGCGGCCCGCTGCCGAAAATCAAGCGTGTGATCTGGCGGATGGTGCCGCAGGCCGGCAATCGCCGTGCGCTGCTGGAGCGCGGCGACGCCGATATCTCCTACGAGCTGCCGAACCAGGACTTCGCCGAGATGAAGCGCGACGGCAAGGTCAACGTGGTGTCGCTGCCGATCTCGAACGGCATCCAGTATCTCGGCATGAACGTCAGCAAGCCGCCGTTCGACAATCCGAAGGTGCGCGAGGCGGTCGCTTATGCGGTGCCGTATCAGAAGATCATCGACGCGGTGATGTTCGGCCTCGCCAATCCGATGTTCGGCGCAGCCGCCGACAAGCAGACCGAAGTGAAGTGGCCGCAGCCGACCAAGTACGACACCGACATCGCCAAAGCCAAGGCGCTGATGGCCGAGGCCGGTCATACCGACGGTTTCGACACCACGCTGTCGTTCGACCTCGGATTCGCCGGCGTCAACGAACCGATGTGCATTCTGATCCAGGAGAGCCTGAAGCAGATCGGCATCCGCTGCACCATCAACAAGATCCCCGGCGCGAACTGGCGTACCGAGCTGAACAAGAAGGTGATGCCGCTCTACGTCAACATCTTCTCGGGCTGGCTCGATTATCCGGAGTACTTCTTTTACTGGTGCTACCGCTCCGGCAATTCGATCTTCAACACCATGAACTACAATTCGCCAGAGATGGACAAGCTGATCGAAGGCGCACGCATCGCCGCAGCCAACCACGACACCGCGACTTATGACGCCGACGTCAAGGGCTTCGTTGATCTCGCCTTCCACGACATCCCACGGATCCCGCTGTATCAGCCCTACCTCAACGTCGCGATGCAGAAGAACGTCTCCGGCTTCGCCTACTGGTTCCACCGCCGCCTCGACTACCGGACGATGGTGAAGGGCTGAGGCTCTTCTCCCTCTCCCGCTTGCGGGAGAGGGCCGGGGTGAGGGCGACGCGGGCAAAGCGCCTGGGCCCCCCCACCCCCGACCCCTCCCCGCAAGGGGGAGGGGAGCCGGCCGCGGCGTTCGACGACGCAATGCTCTCTAACGCGATGACTTAAGGGTATGATCCAATGCTCACCCTGATCGGCAAACGCCTGATGTTCGCGATCCCGAGCCTGATCGGGGTGGTGATCGTCACCTTTCTACTGACGCGTGCGCTGCCCGGCGATCCGGCGGCGTATTTCGCCGGACCAGCGGCGAGCAAAGAGGCGATCGAGCAGATCCGCCACAAGCTCGGTCTCGACAAATCGCTGCCGGAGCAATTCGTCCGCTACACCGTCGACCTCGCCCGCGGCGATCTCGGCGAGTCGCTGACCACCGGCCAGCCGGTGGTCACTGAACTCAAGAACCGCCTGCCCGCCTCCGCCGAACTGACCCTGCTCGGCCTCGCGCTGGCGATCGTGATCGCGATCCCGCTCGGCATCATGGCGGCGACGCGGCCGGGCTCGTGGATCGATCATCTCTGCCGCGTCACGACCACCGCGGGCGTGTCGCTGCCGGTGTTCTTCACCGGGCTGCTGCTGGTCTACGTTTTCTACTTCAAGCTCGGCTGGGCGCCGGCGCCGCTCGGCCGGCTCGATGTGTTCTACAGCGCGCCCCCCAATGTGACCGGCTTCTATCTGATCGACAGCCTGATCGCGCGCGACTTCGAGACCTTCCGCTCGGCGCTGAGCCAGCTTCTGCTCCCAGCAGCAACCCTGGCGATCTTCTCGCTGGCACCGATCGCGCGCATGACCCGTGCCTCGATGCTGGCAGTGCTGGCATCGGATTTCGTCCGCACCGCCCGCGCCAGCGGCCTGTCGCCACGCAAGGTGACGATGACCTACGCGTTCCGCAACGCGATGCTGCCGGTGATCACCACTCTGTCGATGGTGTTCTCGTTCCTGCTCGGCGCCAATGTGCTGGTCGAAAAGGTGTTTGCTTGGCCCGGCATCGGCTCCTACGCGGTCGAGGCACTGATCGCATCCGACTTCGCCCCGGTCCAAGGCTTCGTGCTCACCATGGCGGTGATGTACGTGCTGCTCAACCTGGTGATCGACATCCTCTACGGCGTGATCGACCCACGCGTCCGGCTGGAAGGCTAGGAGCATGACCATGACCACCGTCGCCCCTCCGATCGGCGAACCGACTGCGCCCGCCAAGCCCGCGCGCCGCTCCGGCCTTGCCGAGATGATCTCGCATGCGCGTTACGTGCTCGGCGGCAATCGCGTCACCGCGTTCGCCTTCGGCCTCTTGGTGGTGATCGTGTTCGCCGCGTTGTTCGGGCCTTACATCGTGCCGCACGACCCTCTCGCCAGCAACACCGCGCAGGCGCTGAAGCCACCGTCGGCGACCAACTGGTTCGGCACCGATCAGCTCGGCCGCGACATCTTCAGCCGCGTCGTCGTTGCGACGAGGCTCGACGTCTTCATCGCGGTAGCCTCGGTGGTGCTGGTGTTCCTGATGGGTGGCCTCGCCGGCGTCGCGGCCGGTTACTTCGGCGGCTGGACCGACCGCATCGTCGGCCGCATCGCCGACACCATCATGGCGTTTCCGCTGTTCGTATTGGCGATGGGCATCGTCGCGGCGCTCGGCAATACGGTGCAGAACATCATCATCGCCACCGCGATCGTGAACTTCCCGCTGTACGCCCGCGTCGCCCGCGCCGAAGCCAATGTGCGCCGCGACGCCGGCTTCGTGATGGCCGCAAGGCTGTCCGGCAACAGCGAGATGCGCATCCTGCTGGTGCACATCCTGCCGAACATCATGCCGATCATGATCGTTCAGATGTCGCTGACGATGGGCTACGCCATCCTCAACGCCGCCGGCCTGTCGTTCATCGGCCTCGGCGTGCGCCCGCCGACCGCCGAATGGGGCATTATGGTCGCGGAAGGCGCGTCGTTCATGGTCTCCGGCGAATGGTGGATCGCGTTGTTCCCCGGCCTCGCGCTGATGATCGCCGTGTTCTGCTTCAACCTGCTCGGCGACGGCCTGCGCGACATCTTCGATCCGCAGCGGAGGACGTAATCATGACCACCCAGCCCCTGCTCGATGTTCGAGATCTCACGGTCGAATTCGTCACCCGCCGCGGCATCGTCAAGGCGGTGCAGCATGTCGATATCAGTGTCGGCAAGGGCGAGACGCTGGCGATCGTCGGTGAGTCCGGCTCCGGCAAGTCGGTGACATCCTACGCGGTGATGCGGATCCTCGATCGTGCCGGACGGATCGCCGAAGGCTCGGTAATGTTCGGTGGCATGGATCTCAAAGCGGCCAGCGAGCACCAGATGCGCGACCTGCGCGGGCGCGAGATCTCGATGATCTTCCAGAACCCGCGCGCCGCGCTCAATCCGATCCGCAAGGTCGGCGACCAGATCGAAGACGTGCTGCGCCAGCATGTGCAGTCCACCTCGGCCGATCGCGGCGAGAAGGCGATCGCGGCGCTGGAGGCGGTGAAGATCGCGCGGCCGCGCGAGCGCTACCACGCCTATCCGTTCCAGCTCTCCGGCGGCATGTGCCAGCGCGTGGTGATCGCGCTGGCGCTCGCCTGCAATCCGCAGCTTCTGATCGCCGACGAGCCGACCACCGGACTCGACGTCACGACCCAGAAGGCGGTGATGGACCTGATCGTTGAGCTGACCAAGAGCCGCGGGCTGTCGACCATCCTGATCACCCACGACCTCGGCCTCGCCGCGGCCTATTGCGATCGCGTGGTGGTGATGGAGAAGGGCCGCGTGGTCGAAACCGCCTCCGCGGCCGACATCTTCGCCAATCCGCAGCACCCCTACACCAAGAAACTGATGCGCGCGACGCCGCGCCTCGGGGTGAGTCTGCGGGAGCTTTTGCCGGAAGGTGAGCGAAGCACCGCGACCGAACACGGCACAGCGCAAACCTCTCCCCGCGCGCGGGGAGAGGTCGGATCGCGCAGCGATCCGGGTGAGGGGGCGTCTCCACGAGTCGGAGCGCTCGGCCTCGCGGAGACGCCCCCTCACCCCACCCCTCTCCCCGCAAGCGGGGAGAGGGAGCAGGCCGCTCCCCTCCTCCTGGTCGAAAAGCTGGTGAAGGAATATCCGCGCCAGGGGGCGACTGCGACGCTGAGCCGGCTGTTCTCGCGCGGGCCGTCACCGGAGCCGGAGGTGTTTCGTGCGGTCGACGGCATCAGCTTCCAGATCGGGCACGGCGAAAGCGTTGGACTGGTCGGCGAGTCCGGTTGCGGCAAGTCGACCACGTCGATGATGCTGATGCGGCTGCTCGACCAGACCTCGGGCCGCATCGTGTTCGATGGTGAGGAGATCGGCACCATCCTGCCGCAACGCTTCGCGCGGCTGCCGCTGCGCAAGTCGATCCAGATGGTGTTTCAGGATCCGACCGACAGCCTGAACCCGCGCTTCACCGCGGCGCGCGCGATCGCCGATCCGATCCTGCAGCTCGACGAGATCAAAGGCCGGAGTGCGGTGCGCGCCCGCTGCGAGGAGCTGGCCGAGCAGGTCGGCCTGCCGCTCGATCTGCTCGACCGCTTTCCGCATCAGCTCTCCGGCGGCCAGAAGGCACGCGTCGGCATCGCCCGTGCGATCGCGCTGCGGCCCAAGCTGGTGATCCTCGACGAGCCGACCGCGGCACTCGACGTCTCGGTGCAGGCGGTGGTGCTGAACCTGCTGCAGGACCTCAAGCAATCGATGGGGATGAGCTACCTGTTCGTGTCGCACGACCTCAACGTGGTGCGGCTGCTGTGCGACCGCGTCATCGTGATGCGCGCTGGAAAGATCGTCGAGCAAGGATCCTCCGAGCAGGTGCTCGGCAGCCCGAAGCACGACTACACCCGCGAACTCCTCACCGCGATCCCGCATCCACCGTCGGCAGCGTGATGACGCGATGCACAATTCTCCATGGTCATTCCGGGGCGCTCGCGCCAGCGAGCGAACCCGGAATCTCGCTGTTATCATCTCGGGATTCCGGGTTCGCGCTGCGCGCGCCCCGGAATGACCAACCTGTTACTTGAAAGGGGCCTGCTTTGACCGACTCTCTCGACTCCTACATCGACGCCGTCGCCGCCGCGCTGGATTTGCCGATCGATCCGGCGTGGAAGCCCGCGGTGCGGGCCAATCTCGAAGTCTCGCTGAAGCTGGGGCGGCTGGTCGATGAATTTCCGCTTCCCGACGAGACCGAACCTGCGAGCGTGTTCCGTGCCTGAGATCAGTTCCGCCATGTCCACTGACTGGATGACCGCCGCCGAGACCGCCGCAGCCGTGGCGAACCGGACCACCACTGCGCTCGCCGCCACCGAGGCCGCACTTGCGCGCATCGCCAAGGCCGACGCGACGCTCAACGCGTTCACCGATGTCGTTGCCGAGCGTGCCCGCGCTCGCGCCCGCGAGATCGACGCCGCAATCGCACGCGGCGAAAGCATCGGCCCGCTCGCCGGCGTGCCGTTCGCGGTGAAGAACCTGTTCGACGTCGCCGGGCTCCCCACCCGGGCCGGCTCCAAGATCAACCGCGACCGCAGCCCGGCCGCCGACGATGCACCGCTGATCAAGCGGCTGGAAGCGGCCGGCGCCGTGCTGATCGGCGCGCTCAACATGGGCGAGTACGCCTACGACTTCACCGGCGAGAACATTCACGACGGTCCGTCGCGCAATCCGCACGATCCCACCCGGATGACCGGCGGCTCCTCGGGCGGATCGGGCGCTGCGGTCGCCGGCGGCGAGGTGCCGTTGGCGCTCGGCTCGGATACCAACGGCTCGATCCGCGTGCCCTCCTCGCTGTGCGGCATCTTCGGACTGAAGCCGACCTACGGACGGCTGCCGCGCACCGGGTCGTTCCCATTCGTGGCGAGCTTCGATCACCTTGGTCCGCTGGCGCGCAGTGCCGCCGATCTGGCGCTGGCCTACGACGCGATGCAGGGGCCGGACGATGGCGACGCCGCCTGCACCACGCGGGCTCCCGAGCCGGTCTCCGGCCTGCTCGCCCAAGGCATTGATGGACTACGGATCGCGAAGGCCGGCGGTTACTTCGAGGCCAATGTGTTTCCGGAAGCGCAGGAAGCCGTTGGCCGCGTGGTGAAGGCGCTCGGCGTCACCCGCTCGGTCGAACTGCCGGAAGCCGCCCGCGCCCGCGCCGCGGCTTACGTGATCAGCACGACCGAAGGTGCCTCGCTGCATCTCGACCGGCTGCGGCGGCAGCCGAATGACTTCGATCCCGCGGTGCGCGACCGGCTGCTGGCCGGCGCGATGGTGCCGGCGCCGCTGGTCGACCGCGCGCAGAAATTCCGGCGCTGGTATCGCGCCCGCGTGCTCGAATTGTTCGAGCAGGTCGACGTCATCATCGCCCCGGCAACGCCCTGCGTCGCCCCCAAGCTCGGGCAGGTCACCTTCACGCTCGATGGTGTCGAACTGCCGGTGCGTGCCAACGTCGGCATCCACACCCAGCCGATCTCGTTCATCGGCCTGCCGGTGGTGGCCGCCCCAATCCCGCTCGAGCCGATGCCGATCGGGGTGCAGATCATCGCCGCGCCGTGGCGCGAGGACATCGCGCTGCGCGTGGCCGCGGCGCTGGAACGCGCCGGCGTCGCCCGCGCACCGCGGCCAGAAGGTTTCTGAAGATGGATATCGATCTGCCCGAAGTCGTCGCCGAAGTCAGCGAAGCCTTCGCCCGCTACGAGGCCGCGCTTGTCGGCAACGACGTCGCCACGCTCAACGAGCTGTTCCACAACGATCCGCGGACGCTTCGCTACGGCGGCGGCGAAAATCTCTACGGCTATGATGAGATCAAGGCATTCCGCGGCGCCCGCTCGCCGACCGGACTGATGCGCACCACCGCGCGCACGATCATCACAGCTTACGGCCGCGACACCGCGGTCGCATCGACCTTGTTCTACCGCGACAACGCGCCCGGCAAGGTCGGACGCCAGATGCAGACCTGGGTGCGATTTGCCGAAGGCTGGCGCATCGTCGCGGCCCATGTCAGCATCATCGACGAGCCGCGAGCGTCGCCATGAGTGTCGACAAGGCCCTCATTCCACGCCGAGGCAAGTCATCTCCGATCCCTGCCGGAGTGATCAAGCCCGATGTGCGGCTGGCTCGGGTCGCACCGGCGCCGGTGAAGATCACCCGCGCCGAGGAGCTACGGCGCCAGCTCGCGGACGAGATCGTTCGCGGCACGCTCCGTCCCGGCGCCGCGCTCGACGAAACCGAGATCGCACAACGCTTCAAGGTGTCGCGCACGCCGGTGCGCGAAGCGCTGCGGCAGCTCGTCACCAGCGGCCTCGTCGAATCGCGACCCCACTACGGCGCAGTGGTGGCGCAGCCGTCGTTCGAACGGCTGACCGGCATGTTCGAAGCAATGTCCGAACTCGAAGCGCTGTGCGCCAGTTTCGCCGCCGAACGCATGACGCCGCTGGAGCGGAGGGCGCTGGAGACGATCCATGAGGAGCTGCGGATGCTCAGCTCGCAGGGCAATCCGGAGCGCTTCCACGACGTCAACGAACACTTCCACAACGCGATCTATGCCGGCGCGCACAACGACTACATCGCCGAGATCACGCTGGCGACACGGGTACGGGTGCAGCCGTTCCGCCGGGCCCAGTTCCGCAATCTCGGCCGGCTGGCGAAGTCGCACGCCGAGCACGACCGCGTGGTGATCGCGATTCTGCGCGGCGACCGTGATGGCGCCGCCAAGGCGATGCGCCATCACATCGATCTGGTGCGTGACGAATATGAAATCTACGCGGTGTCGGTATGAGCCAATTCGAAACCATCAGTGAAATCGTCGCCGCGCATCGCGCCGGCACCACGACGCCGGCGCAGACAATCGCGCGGTGCTACCAGCGCATCCGCGCCTATGCGGATCCGGCGCTGTTCATCACCCTGCGCGACGAGGCCGATGTGATCGCCGAAGCGGTCGCGCTGACGGCGCGCGATCCGTTGCTGCCGCTGTACGGCGTGCCGGTCGCGGTGAAGGACAATATCGATGTCGCCGGCCTGCCGACCACCGCCGCCTGCCCGGCGTTCGCTTACCAGCCAGCGCGCGACGCCGCCGCAGTCGCCAAACTGCGCGCCGCCGGCGCGATTGTGATCGGCAAGACCAATCTCGATCAATTCGCCACCGGGCTGGTCGGCGTGCGCTCGCCCTATGGCGTGCCGCGCAACGCAATGCGCAGCGATCTGGTGCCCGGCGGGTCGAGCTCCGGCTCGGCGGTCGCGGTCGGTGCCGGGCTGGTGCCGCTGTCGCTCGGCACCGATACGGCAGGCTCCGGGCGGGTGCCGGCGATGCTCAACAACATCGTCGGGCTGAAGCCGAGCCTCGGGATGATTGCGACCACGGGTGTGGTGCCGGCGTGCCGCACGCTCGACTGCGTCTCGATCTTCGCACTGACCACCGATGACGCGATCACCGCCCTGCAGGTGATGACGGGGCCGGACGCCGAAGATCCGTTCTCGCGCGAACGGCCGGTGGCGGCGATCACCGCGACGCCGGAGCGCGCGCGGCTCGGCGTGCCGCAAGAAGATCAACTGCAGTTCTTCGGCGACGACACCGCGGCGCGCAGCTACGACGAGGCGCTGCAGCGCTGGCGGCGGCTCGGCGCGGAGCTGGTCGAGATCGATGTCGAACCGCTCTACGAGACGGCGCGGCTGCTGTACGAAGGGCCGTGGGTGGCCGAACGCTACCTGACGATCCGGAAGCTGCTAGACACGCAACCGGACGCGGTGCACGCGGTGACGCGACAGATCACCCTCGCCGGCGCCAAACAGTCCGCCGCCGACACTTTCGCGGCGCTGTACCGGCTGCAGGCGCTGCGCAAGATCGCCGAGCGCAGCTTCGCCGGCATCGATGTGCTGGTGCTGCCGACCGCGCCGACCGCCTACACGGTCGAACAGGTGCAGGCCGATCCGATCACGCTGAACAGCCGGCTCGGCACCTACACCAATTTCGTCAATCTGCTCGACCTCTGCGGCCTCGCGCTGCCGGCGTCGATCCGCAGCGACGGCACTCCGTTCGGCATCACGCTGCTGGCACCCGCAGGCCGCGACGCCGTGCTCGCCAGTCTCGGGCGTGTCTTCCATGCCGATACCGGGTTGCCGATCGGAGCAAGTCGCCGGCCGCAACCGCCGCTGGCCCCGATCGCGGATGGTGCCTCTACCGACGAAATCGCCATCGCGGTGGTCGGTGCGCATCTCTCCGGCATGGCGTTGAACGGCGAGCTCACCGCGCTCGACGGCCGGCTTGCTTGCGCCACATCCACAGCGCCGGACTACAAGCTCTATGCGCTCAGCGGCACCGTGCCACCGAAGCCGGGGATGCTACGGGTCGCTCGTGGCGCGGGCGCTGCGATCGCGGTGGAGGTTTGGACGCTGTCGGCATCCGCATTCGGCCGTTTCGTCGCCGCGATCCCCCAGCCGCTGTCGATCGGCACGATCACGCTGGCAGACGGCACGAAGGTCAAGGGCTTTCTGGTCGAACCGGCCGCCCTCGAGGGCGCACGCGATATCACCCATTTCGGCGGCTGGCGCGCCTATATGGCCGGGCTCGCCAAAGCGGGTTGACCTCCTCGCAAACGAGAGGGGCAGCGCGTCGCGCTGCCCCGACGTCCAACTACGCGTGAACCGACCACTTCGCCGGATCGGGCGATTTCTGCTTGTAGATCGTGCCGGCGAAATCGACGTGAAGCTCGGTCCACGGACCGCGGCCCTGCCGCGCCAGCACCTCGAAATGCTTCGGCTTGCGCTGCGGATCGCCCTTCGCGCTCCAGCCCGCGGACTCGACCGCCGCGAGCACACGTTTCGGATCTGCCGGCACGTCGGGATGATGATGCCCCGGCGGATGGTGCGGCTTCTTGTGATGAATCAGCACGGCGTCGCGGCCTCGCGCAGCGATCCGCGTGACCTTGATCTCGGAAGGACGACGCTCGCCCTCCAGCGTCACGGCCAGTCCCGCTGCGAGCGGAAACGCCTCCGCGCCCTTCGGGCCGAGATCTGCCAGATGGGTTTCGCCTTGCGCTTCCAGCGTGAAGCGATGGGCAAAGACGTGCTGGATGACGCCCGAAAGGGCGACGTTATCGTGGTGCGGCATCATTTTCTCCGTAGAGCGCCCAACCGCGGGCGCTCGGTACAGCTAGGAGAAGCCGTGCACTGAGCAAGGCTCCGCAGCGGGAACCTTTGTCACGAACTTGCGAGCACAGGCGCGGAGCCGGCAGTGCATCGATCAGCGGAAGAACACTTCCTGATGACGCCGCTCGAGTTCGGTCGAGTAGGTTCGCAGCACATGGGCCTCGCTGACGGTGCCGATCACCTGCCTCGTCGCAGCGCTGTCGACGACCGCCAAAACGTCTGCCTCGCTGCGATCGAAGGTGGCGAGAATGTCGCGCACGGTGACGCTCGGAAGCAGGTACTGATGGCGCTGCTGCGCCAACGTCGCGAGCGTATCGTGATCGGCGTCGGTGAGGCCGTGTAGTTCCGCCGAGCTGACGATTCCGCCATAGCTGCCGTCGCCCCGTCGCAACACGATCTGTTTGACGCGGCCTGGCGGAAACAGTTTCTGCGCGGTCGAGATCGGCAGATCGTCCTGCGCCGAGGCGAAATCCGACCGCATCAGCGTCGCGGCGCTGATTTGCTTGACCCAGCCGATGTCCTGCGGGCCGCGGATCGTCTCGCCGCGCAGATGGAAGCGCCAGGTCGCGAAGCTGTAGCCGAACAATTCGCGCACGATCAGCGCGCTCGTCGAGGCCGCCACCACCGCACCGATCGTCACCCAGAAGTCCCCGGTCAGTTCGAGCGCCAGACAGATCATACTGAACGGTGCGCCGATCACTCCAGTGCCGAACGCCACCATGCCGGCGACCGCCGCTGTCCCGGGCTGCAACGCGATGTTCGGGAAATACGGCAATAGCACCGTGCTGTAGAGCTGCCCGATCAGCGCGCCGAGCATCAGTGAGGCAAAGAACAGACCGCCGCGAAAGCCGGCGCCGAGCGAAATCGCAGACGCCAGAGACTTGAGCACCAGCGTGGTCGCCAGCATCAGCCAAGTCGGGTCGCTCATCAGCAGAAGCTGCATCGCGCCGTGGCCCGAGCCGAGCACGGTCGGCGTGAGCAGCGCCAACCCGCCGAGCAGAGCCGCACCGATCACCAGCCGCAGCCCGCCGCGCAGCACGGTGATGCGCTGAAACACCCGCTCCGAGAACGCCACAGCCAGCATCACCAGGATGCTGACAAACGCACACAGCACACCAATCAGCATGGTCTGTCCGACCATCTCGACCGACGCCGGCGTCGGCACGCCGGGGATCTGCAGGAACGAGGTGTGCACGAGGTTGCGCATCACCAGCCATGACGACACCGCGCTGGCGATCACCGGCACCAGGCTGGCCGAGGTGTAGGCGCCGAGCACGACTTCGAATGCGAAGAATGCCCCCGCCAATGGCGCGGTGAAGGCGGCGCTGATCGCGCCCGCGGCACCGCAGGCGACCAGCAGCCGCATGTCGGCACGTCGGGCGGCGAGGCGCTGTCCGATCTGCGAACTGAGCGCGGCGCAGATCTGGGTGTAGCCGGCTTCCAGCCCGACCGAGCCGCCGCAACCGTTCGACAGCAAGGTCTGCAACGAGATCAGCAGGCTGCCGCGCATCGACATCCGCCCGCCGTACAGCGCATTGGCCTCGATCGCGTCGGCCAGCCGCCCCTTGAAGCGGCCGGCGTAGAACAGTCCGATGATGGTCAGGATGACGGCGCCGCCGAGCGGCACCAACAGCGTCCGCTGCCACGAGATCACGCCGTTGGCGCTGAGCCGGGTGTCGAACGGAATGTCGAACAGCACGGCGTGAGCCAATTCGCTCGCGTGCCAGATGATCGCCACCAGCAGACCGGAGAGCAGGCCGATCACCACTGCGACAAGCACCAGGCCGATTTCCCGGTTGCGGACGAAGTTACGCAGGGAGGCCGGCAGCCGCCAGGGTCCGGGCGCCGCTGAGGCAGAAGCGCTGCCGGAAACCGCCGGCGACTCGGGACCCAAAACTGCACTCATCGGGTGCCCCCGGCTGAAACGACACTCGTCATGACGC
This sequence comes from Rhodopseudomonas parapalustris, assembly GCF_053772255.1. Classification (NCBI taxonomy): domain Bacteria; kingdom Pseudomonadati; phylum Pseudomonadota; class Alphaproteobacteria; order Hyphomicrobiales; family Nitrobacteraceae; genus Rhodopseudomonas; species Rhodopseudomonas parapalustris. The sequence continues at coordinate 54,528 of NZ_JAMKBZ010000018.1, forward strand.
GTGGCCCATGGCTGCGGGGAATCCTGGTGAAATACGGGGCAGCGACGGCCTGTTGCGAACGTGCGCTCGGCCGACACGCGCCCGCTTCTACCGGCTGATCGGTGGGTTCGCCAGCGCAGAGCTGACAACCAGTTCCGGCGGTATCGTTGGGCTCGATTTTCGCCATTTTGGCTGTATGGTCCGAGGGTTGTCAGGGAGGAACAGGATGGCGGGCAGAACGGTGATCGGGGTGATCGGCAACGCCCATCTCGCCGAGAATCGGTATGCGGTCCAGCATGTGGGAGAGCGCAATCTTCGCGCGGTCGCCGAGGTTGCCGGGGCTCTGCCGCTGATGTTCGGCGCCTCGTCCGAATTTACCGAGATCGAAGATCTGCTCGCCGTGGTCGACGGCATTTTGCTGACCGGCGGCCGCGCCAACGTTCACCCGACGCATTTCAAGGTCGAGCCGAATCCTCGCCACGAACCCTATGATCAGCCCCGTGACGAGCTGGCGCTGGCACTGGTGCGAACCTGCGTCGAGCGCGGCATACCCCTGTTCGGGATCTGCCGCGGCTTCCAGGAGATGAACGTCGCCTATGGCGGCTCACTGCATCCGGAGATCCGTGAGCTGCCGGGGCGGATGAACCACCGCATGCCGCGGCTGGAGAATGGCGAGATCCATCCCGATCCGACGGTCGTATTCGCCGATCGCCACGACGTGCAGCTCACAGCAGGTGGCGTGTTCGCCCACCTGCTCGGCCGCGATCTGATCCGGGTGAATTCGCTCCACGGTCAGGGCATTCTCGAGCCCGGCCCGCGCATCGTGATCGAAGGCGTCGCGGAAGACGGCACTATCGAGGCGATCCGCATTGCCGATGCGCCCGGCTTCGCGCTCGGCGTGCAGTGGCACGCCGAATACGATCCGCAGGTCAATCCGATCAACCGCGCACTGTTTCTCGCTTTCGGCGAAGCCGTCGCCGCGTATCGCGACAAGCGGCAACAGCCGTTCGCCGCGCTCCGGCGGTCAGGCTAGGGCACAGCATCATTGCCCCACGCACTGCGTCCTCGTCCTGAGCCCGACTGGAAATACGGGCGATGAAATCAAGCACTTTCATTTCAACCCGTCATGCCCGCCCTTGTGCCGGGCATGACGGGTTGAAGCGAACGCAGCAAGAAAGGCGAGGATGGCCGGGACAAGCCCGGCCATGACGAAACTAATCGTCAATTGAACGACTTACAAAAGCCTTTAAATTTGCTGCCCGCATTTCCGGTCTGGCTCTAAGGAGCCGCGGCGTAGCCCGAAGGGCGCAGCGGGGGCGTCTCGAACGATGAGGCCACGGATGCCTGTGGCACATGGTTCGAGACGGCGCTTCGCGCCTCCTCACAATGAGGAGGTGCTTGTACTGGGCTCAGTAGCGGGCAGCTCTGAGTTGATCAAAACAAAGCTGCCCAGCCGAACGTCAGCCGCTTAGTTCAGCTTACCGACCCCGCCGTTTCACATCGCGCACAGCACCATTGGCGGCGCTGGTGGTCATCATCGCGTAGGCCTGCAGCGCCGCCGAGACGTTGCGCTTGCGGTCCTTCGGCGTCCAGGCGGCGTCGCCGCGCGCCTGCTCCTCCTCGCCGCGCTTGGCGAGCTCGGCCTCGGAGACGTCGAGGCTGATGGTGCGGTTCGGGATGTCGATCGAGATCCGATCGCCGTCGCGCACCAGACCGATCAGACCGCCTTCCGCCGCTTCCGGCGAAACGTGGCCGATCGACAGACCCGACGTGCCGCCGGAGAACCGGCCGTCGGTGATCAGCGCGCAGGCTTTGCCGAGGCCCTTCGATTTCAGGTAGCTGGTCGGATACAGCATCTCCTGCATACCCGGACCACCACGCGGACCTTCGTAGCGGATCACCACGACATCGCCGGCGACGATCTTGTTGGTCAGTATTGCCGACACCGCATCGTCCTGGCTCTCGAACACCTTCACCGGACCCGAGAAGGTCAGGATCGAGGCGTCGACGCCGGCAGTCTTCACGATGCAGCCTTCCTGCGCGATGTTGCCGTACAGCACGGCGAGGCCGCCATCCTTGCTGAAGGCGTGCGCGGCATCGCGGATCACGCCCTTTTCACGGTCGAGATCGAGCTCGTCGTAGCGGCGGTCCTGGCTGAACGCGGTCTGCGACGGCACGCCACCCGGCGCGGCGCGGAAGAAGGTGCGGACGCTCTCGCTGTTGCTCTGGCGGATGTCCCAGCGCGCGAGCGCTGCACCGAGCGTTTCGGAATGCACCGTGGTGCAGGAGGTATCGAGCAGGCCGGCGCGGTCGAGCTCGCCGAGGATCGCCATGATGCCGCCGGCGCGATGCACGTCCTCCATATGAACGTCGGGCACCGACGGCGCGATCTTGCTGAGGCACGGCACGCGGCGCGAGAGCCGGTCGATGTCCTTCATCGAAAAGTCGAGCTCGGCCTCGCGCGCCGCGGCGAGCAGATGCAGCACGGTGTTGGTCGAGCCGCCCATCGCGATGTCGAGCGTCATCGCGTTCTCGAACGCCTTGAAGCTGGCGATGTTGCGCGGCAGCACCGAGGCGTCGTCGCTCTCGTAATAACGCCGTGCCAGATCGACGATGGTATGGCCGGCCTCGACGAACAGCCGCTTGCGATCGGCGTGAGTGGCGAGCACCGAGCCGTTGCCCGGCAGCGCCAGGCCGAGCGCCTCGGCGAGGCAATTCATCGAATTGGCGGTGAACATGCCCGAGCACGAACCGCAGGTCGGACACGCCGAGCGCTCCATCGTCTGCACGTCTTCGTCGCTCATCGCGCTGTCGGCGGCGGCGACCATCGCGTCGATCAGATCGACCGCGTGGGTCTTGCCCTTCAGCACCACCTTGCCGGCTTCCATCGGGCCGCCGGAGACGAACACCGCCGGAATGTTGAGCCGCATCGCCGCCATCAGCATGCCGGGCGTGATCTTGTCGCAGTTGGAGATGCACACCATCGCGTCGGCGCAATGCGCATTGACCATGTATTCGACGCTGTCGGCGATCAGTTCGCGCGACGGCAGCGAATACAGCATGCCGTCGTGGCCCATCGCGATGCCGTCGTCGACCGCGATGGTGTTGAACTCCTTGGCGACGCCGCCGGCCGCTTCGATCTCGCGCGCGACGAGCTGGCCGAGGTCCTTGAGATGGACGTGGCCGGGCACGAACTGAGTGAACGAGTTGACCACCGCAATGATCGGCTTGCCGAAATCGGAATCCTTCATACCGGTCGCGCGCCACAGGCCGCGCGCGCCGGCCATGTTGCGGCCGTGGGTCGTCGTTCTCGAGCGATAAGCAGGCATTGAACTGTTCCGTGAAAATGTCCGTCGCCGGAAGGCGCGCCGGCGGCCGAAAACAGGCTTCAGTGAAAGGCGCGCCGAAGCAAAGCGACCATCGACAAGCCTTACTGCAGAACCGACGGCCTCTCAATGGCCGTAGGCGCGCAGGCGGGCGCGAGCGTGGCGCAGGACGCCGCAATCGGTAGCTCCGCCCCGGGGCGCCGTTCCGCGCACGATCAATTGAATGGCTGGCACTTCGGCTGGGACCCGGTCGCTTGCCTGAGTTGAATGTAATGTTATAACATTGCCTAATCAATCCTCGGATACCCTCAACTGAAGGCCCATCGCCATGGATCACTCCCTGCTCCCGGTCACCGTCCTGTCCGGCTTTCTCGGCGCCGGAAAGACCACTCTGCTCAACCGGATGCTCGCCAACCGCGAAGGCCGGCGGATCGCGGTGATCGTCAACGACATGAGCGAGGTGAACATCGACGCCGAGCTGGTGCGGCAGGACGGCGGGCTGACGCGCTCCGAGGAATCGCTGGTCGAGATGACCAACGGTTGCATCTGCTGCACGCTGCGCGAGGATCTGCTGGTCGAGGTCCGCAAGCTGGCCGAGAGCGGCCGGTTCGACGCGCTGGTGATCGAATCCACCGGGATCGCCGAGCCGCTGCCGGTCGCGGCCACCTTCGAATTCCGCGACGAGAACGGCGACAGCCTCTCTGACGTCGCCCGGCTCGACACCATGGTGACGGTGGTCGACACCGCCAGCCTGCTGGCGAACTACTCCAGCCAGGAATTTCTGCGCGAGCGCGGCGAAGTCGCCGGTGACGACGACGAGCGGACGCTGGTCGATCTGCTGGTCGAACAGATCGAATTCGCCGACGTGATCGTACTCAACAAGGTGTCGGCGACGTCGCCGAGCCGGCGCGAAACCGCGCGATCGATCGTAAGGGCGCTGAATTCGGATGCGAAGATCATCGAAGCCGATTTCGGCGACGTGCCGCTGTCGTCGGTGCTGCACACCGGGCTGTTCGATTTCGAACGCGCGCACCAGCATCCGCTTTGGTTCAAGGAGCTGAACGGCTTTTCCGATCATGTGCCCGAAACCGAAGAGTACGGTATCCGCTCATTCGTGTATCGCGCGCGGCGACCGTTTCATCCGCTCCGCTTCCAGTCGTTCTGCAACCGGAGCTGGCCGGGCGTCGTTCGAGCCAAGGGCTTCTTCTGGCTGGCGACGCGGCCGCAGCATGTCGGCGAGATTGCACAGGCCGGCGCGATGGTCCGCACCTCCAAGCGCGGACTGTGGTGGTCGGCGGTGCCGAAGACGCGCTGGCCCGACAACGCCGACTGGCACGAGGCGATGAAGCCGTATTTCGATCCGGTGTGGGGCGACCGCCGCCAGGAAATCGTGTTCATCGGTACCGGCGAGATGGACGAAGCCACGCTGCGCCGTCAGCTCGACCTCTGCCTCGTCGGTGAAGATGCGCAGTTCACGCCGGATGCGTGGCAGCAACTGCCCGATCCGTTCCCGAGCTGGGCCGCCGCCCAGGCCTGACGATTGCCGCCACCAACGGCGAACGACAGCAGAGCCGCGCTGACGACCGGCGGGCCTCAATTCGGAGCGAATGCCGCAGCGATCCGTTGTGGGAGGTGCGGGAACTTCAACCGCCGGTCACGCTTGGCTTGGTTCCCGAGGGCAACGGGCGATCCTCTGCTTGCGCCCTCGCCCGAACAGAGGGTCATTGATGGCGTCAGCATCAAATCACCATCCCACCTCGCAATCATCGCATCGGGCCTCCGCCGAAACACCCGCCAACCAGGCGCCGATCTCCAAGCGCGAGGCAGAGGATGTGGAATCGCGATCGAGCCCGCGAACGCCGGTGATTTACGAGATCGTGCGCCGGATCGGCGAAGACGAGATGGCTCGGCCGGTGGTATCGCTGTGGTGGTCAGGGCTCGCCGCCGGATTGTCGATCAGCTTCTCGCTGCTGGCCCAGGCGCTGCTGCAGCAGCATCTCGACCCGACCGGCTGGCGACCGCTGGTGACCAGCCTCGGCTATTCGATCGGCTTTCTGATCGTGGTGCTGGCCCGTCAGCAGCTCTTCACCGAAAACACCATCACGGTCGTGCTGCCGGTGATGGCGGACTGGTCGCGCGGCAGTCTCGGTCGCGCCGCCCGGCTGTGGGTGGTGGTGCTGGCTGCGAATTTCGCCGGGACGCTGTTCGCTTCCGCGTTCTGCAGCTTCACACCTGCTGTCTCGCCCGAATTGAAGCACGAGATGATCGAGATCAGTCGGCATGTGCTCGCATATGGCTGGTCCGCCTCCGTCGTCAAGGCGATCCCTGCCGGATTTCTGATCGCCGCGATGGTGTGGCTGCTACCGAGCGCGGAAGGCGGCCAGGTCTGGATCATCGTGGTGATGACCTGGCTGATCTCGGCCGGAGGCTTCCTGCACATCGTCGCAGGCAGTACCGAGGCCTTCATGTTGATGTGGGGCGGCTCGGCCGGCGTGCAGCAGGTGTTCGGCGGGTTCATCGCCCCGGTGCTGATCGGCAATGTGCTCGGCGGCACCGCGATGTTCGCGCTTCTGACTTACGCGCAGGTGATGAAGGAGATGGAATAGCGCGCCGGCCCGCAGTTCATCCCATCAGGTTGCGGTAGATGCCCGGCAGCGCGGCCGGCAAACGTCCGATGTGACCGACGATGGCATAGCCGGCTCGGCCGAACAGCGTCGGGAAATACGCCTGTGCATCGACATCGATGGTGACGCCGAACACCGCGATGCCGCTGCGGCGCGCTTCCTGCACAGCCCTGCGGCTGTCCTCGAGCGCGAACCGGCCTTCGTAGTGATCGACATCATTCGGCTTGCCGTCGGTCAGCACCAACAGCAGCTTCTTGCGCTGCGGCCGTTTGGCGAGTTCGGCGCTGGCATGGCGCAGCGCCGCGCCGATCCGTGTGTAGTAGCCTGGCTTCAGCGCGGCGATCCTCCGCTCAACCAGCGGCCCCATGCTCTCGCCAAAGTCCTTCACGGCCTCGACCCGCACCCAATCGCGGCGCCGCGAGGTAAAGGTCAGAATGCTGTGCTGATCGCCGCACGCTTCGATGCCGTGGGCCAGTACGGTCAGAGCTTCCTTCTCGACATCGAGTACGCGGCGGTTGTCGATCCAGGCATCGGTCGACAGCGAGACATCGACCAGCAGCGTCACCGCCAGATCGCGCGCCTGCGGCCGGGCTGCAAGGTGGAAACGGTCGAAGCCGCCGTCGCCGGCGGCGATCTCGCAACGCGAGCGCACCAGCGCGTCGAGGTCGAGATCATGGCCGTCGGCTTGCGCCCGCAGCACCTCGTGGCGCGGCCGTAACGCTTCGAACTGGCGCCGAACCCGCCGGATCAACGCCCGCGTCGCATCGCTGTATTCCCACGCCTCACCCTGCTCCGGTGCCGCCTGCGCCAGCACCCGGCAATGGTCTGCGAGGTAGGCGCCGCGCTTATAGTCCCATTCCGGATACAGTTGTCCTGCCGTGAGCCGGCTGTGTTCGATCGCCTGCGGCGGCAGATCGAGATCGAACCGGAATTTGCTGGCAGGCTTCTTGGTCGATTTGCCGATGGTTATCTCGTCGAGATCGTCGGCGGCCTTGTCGGCGTGTTCGTCATCGTCCTCATCCGTCGGCCGATCGACATTGACCATCTCGGCCATCGCCAGGATCTTCTCGAACCGATTGAGCGCCAAGGGATCACGCTGTGGACCATCGTCCGCCTTCCGCTTCGCCGCCTTGCGCCGCGGCTGCGAGCACGGCTTGGACGCCGCCTCGTCGGTCTCATCGGCGTCGCTGACCGGCACTTCGACGTCGCGCGTCCAGACTTCGCCCCACAGCGGGCACGGCAGGAATGGCTGATAGCCAGGCGGCGACCGGACCGAGATCTCGCCATCGGTCACGATCATCCGCCACAGCTCGGGGTCCGGCGCCACGTCCGCGCCGAGCAGTGCCTGGATCGCGGTTTCGAGATCGTGCTCCATCCGCGGTAGTGCGCGCCTCGGCCGCGCCGCCGCCGTCGCGGACGCAAGTTGCTGATACCAACCGCGGAGGCCGGGATAGGCCGTGAGCACCTGCTGCGTTGTCGTGTGGGCGCGGCGCAGTGCCAGCACGTCACACCGCAGCGGATCCGGTTCGCGGACGGTGCCGGAGGGAGCCACCGCAAACCACGCCGCCAGCCAGCGATACAGCGCGCGATTGAGCGCAACATCGGCGAACAGCGCGATCCGATCGGGCAGAAACAACGTGGCGTCGTCGCGCCCGGGCTGCATCAGCCGCTCCTCGCCGAGCCCGATGCGTTGCCGCCAACCGAGCCGGTGCCCCGAGGTGCGCGCGCTGCTGCCGGCAAGCTGCACCGCCGTTTCTCCTCCGAGCCCGCGATACATCACGCCGAGCACGGCGCGGCAGTCGCTCAGCGTTGCGGCGTGCTCAGGATGCTCCGGATAGCTTGCCGCGTGCCCCACCAGACGATGCCAGGCGCGGCCAACGGTCTCTTCGAGTTCGAGGAAGTCGAGCATGGCAGGCCTCTCAGCGGAGTTCGGACCATCGACTCGTCATTGCGAGGAGCGAAGCGACGAAGCAATCCATGGCCATGCAGTGAACTGGATTGCTTCGCTTCGCTCGCAATGACGGAGGAGACGCATCACCCAATCACCGCGCCGGCGACTTCGATCAGCGCGGCCTTCACATCCGCATCGTCGGTCAGCGGCTCGATCAGGCCAGCGAGCACGGCATCGCCCACCGGGAGGCCCTCGCTGATCAGGCTGGCGCAATATACCAATAGCCGGGTGGAGACGCCCTCTTCGAGATCGTGGCCCTTGAGCTTGCGCAGCCGGCCGGCGAGCGCGACCAGTGGCGCGACGCGTTCACTCGGCAGGCCGCTCTCGGCGGCCACCACGGCGATTTCCTGTTTGGGCGCCAGGAAGCCGAATTCGATGGCGGCGAAGCGCTGCCGGGTCGATGGCTTCAGCGCCTTGAGCAGACTCTGATAGCCAGGGTTGTAGGACACCACGAGCATGAAGTGCGGCGGTGCCTGCAGTTCCTCGCCGGTGCGCTCCAGCGGCAACACGCGACGATCGTCGGCCAGCGGATGCAGCACCACCGCGACGTCCTTGCGCGCCTCCACCACCTCGTCGAGATAACAGATCCCGCCCTCGCGAACCGCACGGGTCAGCGGACCATCGACCCACACCGTTTCGCCGCCCTTCAGCAGGTAGCGGCCGGTGAGATCCGCCGCGGTGAGATCGTCGTGGCACGACACGGTGAACAGCGGCAAGCCAAGTCTCGCCGCCATATGGGCGACGAAACGGGTCTTGCCGCAGCCGGTCGGCCCCTTCAGCAGCAGCGGCACCCGCCGCTTCCAGGCGTGTTCGAACAGCGCGCATTCGTTGCCGGCGGGGGTGTAGAGCGGCGGAGCGGGCAGCTTCACATCGATGGCGTGCAGAGCGGGTTTCATGGCGATCTCCGTGAATGGAAAGCGGCGGCCACGGATCACCGTGGCCGCCAGCGGCCTATTCGGCCGGTTGCAAGGCGCCGTTGAGCGCGCCCTGCTTGTCGCGTCCGACAACCAGGATCGCCCAGACGAACATCAGCGCCGAGATCAGCACGGCGACGCCGGAGCCGAGCCGCACCCAGTAGAACAATGCGATCTGATCCTGCACCTCCATGTAGCTCTGGCCGAGCACGCGCTGCAGATGCACCTGGATGACACCAGCGAAAGTCAGCGCGAAGGTCATGACGCTCATCGCCGTGCACATCAGCCAGAAGCTCGCGATCGACAGCGCCTGATTGTACGGCGCCCGGCCGCGGAGCTGCGGGATCGCGTAGGTCATCATCGCCAGGTTCAGCATCACATAGGCGCCGAAGAAGGCGAGATGGCCGTGCGCCGCGGTGACCTGGGTGCCGTGAGTGTAGTAATTCACCGAGGACAGCGTGTGCAGGAAGCCCCACACGCCGGCGCCGAAGAACGCCATCACCGAGCACCCCACCGACCACAGCAGGGCGGCGCGGTTCTCGTGCTTGCGGCCGGCCTTCCAGGTCATCTGCACGGTGAACACCACCATGGTGAAGAACGGCGCGACTTCGAGCGTCGAGAATAACGAGCCGATCCACTGCCAGTACCCCGGCGCGCCGATCCAATAATAATGGTGACCGGTGCCGAGAATGCCGGAGAACAGTGCAAGGCCGATGATGACGTAGAGCCACTTCTCCACCACCTCACGATCGATGCCGTTGAGCTTGATCATCAGAAACGCAAGCACCGACGCCATGATCAATTCCCACACGCCCTCGACCCAGAGGTGCACGACGTACCACCAGTACATTTTGTCGAGTGCCAGATTGGCCGGATTGTAGAACGCGAACAGGAAGAAGATCGCCACACCCCACAGCCCGAACAGCAGGATGTTGGTGATGGTGGTCTTGCGCCCCTTCAGCACCGTCATGGTGATGTTGAACAGGAAGATCAGGCAGACCACGACGATCCCGATCTTGATCACGAACGGCTGCTCGAGGAATTCCCGCCCTTCGTGATAGTGGAACAGATAGCCGACCACCGCGGCACCGGCGGCGCCGAAGAACAGCCAGAACTGCAGCTTCGCCAGCAGCGGGCTGAACAGCTCGTTCTCTGCCTCTTCGGGCACCAGATAATAGGCGCAGCCCATGAACCCCATCAGCAGCCAGACGATCAGCGCATTGGTGTGGATCATCCGGACGATGTTGAAGGGCAGCAGCTCGGACAGCGTGTTCGGCAACACGTAGATGGTGCCAGCGAGCACGCCGAACGACACCTGTGCCAGGAACAGCGTCAACGCGCCGTAGAAGTAAAGCAACGCGACCTTTTGGGTTTGATATTTCATCACGAGGTCTTTCTGATGCGGATGCGTGAAGGTCGGATCAGCCGGCGTCGTTCGGCGGCCAATGCTGAGTCTTGATCTTGCTGGTCCATTCCAGGAAGTCGGCCAGGTCGCTGACCTCCTGGTCGGTCAGGTGAAACTGCGGCATCTGCCGCCGGCCGGGCACGCCGGACGGCTGCGACGCCATCCAGGATTTCAGCATCTCGCGGGCCTGGGCCGGATCCTTGTCGCCGCCCCAGCGCACCCAGACATTGCTGAGTTCAGGAGCGAAATACGCCCCTTCGCCGATCAGGGTGTGGCAGTTGATGCAGGCGTTGCGTTCCCAGACGTGCTTGCCGCGGGCGACCGAGGGGGTCAGCGTCGAGGCGTCGGTCGAGCGGGTCGCGATGTAATAGTGGCTGTGGGCGGTGAGCCCGACGAAGATCGCGAAGAAGAAGGCCGAGCCGCCGAAGAACACGTTGCGCGCGGCTGACTTGGTGAGGCGTTCAGCCATCACTTGATTCCTTTTGATGTTGGTGAGGCGAAGGTGCGGCGCTGCAGCTTCATCGGTAAAACTAAGCGAGCGCGATGCGGCAACGTTGTGCTGGCACAACTTCCGAAGCGATTAGCGCAAGGCCTGAACCACCGGGGAGATCAGCGCGCCGCATGCCACCAACGCGATCCAACCGAACAGCACGGCTCGCCATGGCGCCGGCGCGCCGCGAAATCCGAAATAATCGAGCACGACCAAGCGCGCCTTCAACACAGCGACCACCATCAGCACGGCGCCTCCGGCAAAAGCCGCCGCGGCCCCGCGGCTGAGGACGACACCGAGGATCGTGAGCAGCAGCAGCGTGATCGCGCTGCGGTCCAAGCGATGGACGAGCCTGATCATCGACCTCACCGCACCAGATAGACGATTGGGAACATCACCAGCCAGACCAGATCGACCATGTGCCAGAAGCATGCGCCGCTCTCGACCGCGCGAACATCCGCACGCCAGGCGACGGCGATTAGAATCGCCACGCCGAGCGCGACGTGAAGCAGGTGAAATCCGGTGAGGAGAAAGTACAACGTGAAGAACGTGCTGCCGTCGATATCGGCGCCGCGGCCGATTTCGCCGGCGTATTCGAACAGCTTGATGGCGATGAAGGCGCCGCCGAGCGTGCAGGCGCCCAGGCACCGGCGCCAGACCGAGCGGCGGTCGCCGAGCTGCGCCGCCGCGCTGGCTCTGGCCGCGAACCAGCCGCTCGACACAAGGCAGAGCGTGTTGGCGGCCGCCAGCGCCGGATCGAGCTGCCCCTGCCCGGCGGCGAACGTCTCCGGCTGCAGCCCCCGCGCGACCTGAAAGCCGATCAGCAACGCGCCGAAGGCCGCGAGTTCGCTGAAGATCAGCACCCACATCATCAGATGGCCGGGCAGCGAGTCGAGCGCGCCCGCCTCGGGTGCTGACGTGGCATCGGCCATTTGGGACGAAGCGGGTCCGCCCGCTGCAATCGCGTCGGTCATGGCGCGACGATAGAGGCGAGCCCCGCTCGAACGTTGTGCCGCGACAAACTCGCAAGACAATTCACCGAAGCTTGCTCGCCGACAAACTGCGTTTCCCGGCTGTTGCTAAGATTTCCCGTCAGAGCATGAGGGATCCATGACCGAAGCGAAACTTGGGCTGATCGTCGTCTCGGTGATCATCATCGCCTTCGCGTTCGCGATGCGCCGGTTCGGCGCACTGCAAACCACGGGCGTGGTCGCCACCGCGATCATCACGGTGGCGATTGCCGCCAGCCTGTTCCTGACCCAATAGGCAGGATTAGCCCGCCGGATACAGCGCGGCGTATTCCTGCGCGTAGGGCGCGTAGGAATCCTTGAGCGTCGCCGAGTTCAGCAGCATGGTGGCAACCAGCCGGCCGGTGGCGTCATAGGCTTCGCTGCGCACCCACATGCTTTCGGTGCGCTTGCTGCCGGACAGCGCCACCACCTTGCGCTCGATCCGATACGGCTCGCCGACGAACAGCGGCCCGTGGATCAGCCGGATCTCCTGATCGGCGAACAGGCCCACCACCGGTCCGCGCACCGGCAATCCGTCCTGCTTGCTGAGATACTGGAACAGTACGCTCAGCATCTCCAGCGGGATAATTGCCTTGCCCCACGGCGAACCGCCTCCCGGTCGATAATATGGCGACGGCTCGGTGATGACTTCGAGCTTCTGTGCCAGCGAGAATGGATACAGCTCGCCCATGATCTGCTCATGGTCCATCTGCGCCGCCTGGGTCTTGGTCGTCATCCCGACCGAGACGTCGCGCAGGATCACCGGGTCGGCCAGCGGCTTCAGTTCGGTGAGCCGTACATCGAGCGCCGAAGCCGGCGCGTCGCGGCCGACCGAGACCGTGCCGCGCAGCACTTCGGTGCCGTCGCGCTTGACCATGCGGATGGTGGTATGGCGCGCGCCGGCCACCGGCTTGTCGACGATCGCCTGCACGTCCTCGCCCTCGAACGCGGCGTTACGATAATGCGCCGAGATGCAGCCGGTTTCGAACCACTCCTTGCCCCACAGCCGTTCGCACAGCGGCGCGAACTGGCTGAAATGCGTCGGGCCCTCGATGGTGCCGCCCTTGAAGCCGAGCTTCTGCGCGGTGGCGTCGTCGTGGATCGAGGCGTGCGAGTCGTAGACCTGCGCGTGCAGCATCTGCCGCGGCTGTCGCCACGGCCCGGCCAGCGCCTCGCCGGTATCGTCGATCGGCGTCTCGAAAGCGGCTTGCGTCATCGTCTCACTCCCAATGCGTTCGGACAGTCGTCGGCTGCTACCAGGTATCGATGCAGGGCCGCTTGCGCTCGGTGCGCTCCGGCGGCGTCGGCACCGAGCGCAGCCCGGCCATGACCCAGCGCCGCGTCTCGGCCGGATCGATCACATTGTCGATCTCGAACACCGAGGCGATCGAGACCGCCTTGCCGTTGGCATACAGCTCCGCGACCTTGTTCTTGTAATAGGCTTCCCGCTCGGCCGGATCGGCGATCGCCTCCATCTCCTTGCGGAAGCCGAGTCGGACGTAACCTTCCAGCCCCATGCCGCCGAATTCGCCGGTTGGCCAGGCCGCGGTGAAGAACGAGGCGTGGAAACCACCGCCGATCATCGATTGCGCGCCGAGGCCGTAGCCCTTGCGCAGCACGATGCCGAACAGCGGCACGGTGAGGCTGGCGCCGGTGACGAACATCCGCGCGACGTGGCGGACGATCGCGGTCTTCTCCGCTTCCGGACCGACCATGAAGCCGGGCGTATCGCACAGCGACACGATCGGAATGTCGAACGCATCGCAGAGCTGCAGGAAGCGCGCCGCCTTGTCGCCGGCGTCGGCGTCGATCGCGCCGCCGAGATGCTTCGGATTGTTGGCGATCAGGCCGAACGGCTTGCCCTCGATCCGGATGAAGGCGGTGATCATGCCGACGCCGAAATCGCGGCGCAGTTCGAGCACCGAGTCTTCGTCCGCGATCAGATCGATGACGTTTCGGATATCGTACACCCGAAGCCGGTTCTCCGGAATCGCCTGCCGCAGCAGGCGCTGGTCCGGCGCCTTCCATTCGCTCACCGCGCCCTGGAAATAGGACAGATATTTCTGCGCGACCCGGGTCGCCTCTTCTTCGTCCTGCACCAGAATGTCGACCACGCCGTTCGGCGCCTGGAACGACACCGGGCCGACTTCGGCCGGGTGATACACGCCGAGGCCGCCGCCCTCGATCATCGCCGGTCCGCCCATGCCGATCGAAGCGTTCTGGGTGGCGATAATGACGTCGCAGCAGCCGAGCATCGCGGCGTTGCCGGCAAAGCAATAGCCGGAGACGACGCCGACCACCGGCACTAGGCCGGAGAGCTTGGCGAACTGCACGAAGGACGGGCCGTCGAGCCCGGTCATGCCGAGCCGGTCGGTGTCGCCGGGCCGGCCGCCGCCACCCTCGGCGTAGAACACCAGCGGCATCCGCCACTGCTCGACCAGCGTCAGCATCCGGTCGATCTTCTTGTGGTTCATGTGGCCCTGGGTGCCGGCCAGCACGGTGTAGTCGTAGGCGATCACCATGCAGCGCGCGGCATGCTCGCCGAACTCCGCGGCATTGACGGTGGCGATGCCGGTGACGAGGCCGTCGGCCGGGGTGTTCTTGATCAGGTCGTCGAGCGAGCGGCGCCGGCGCTGGCCGGCGATCGCCAGGCTGCCGTATTCCATGAAGGAGCCGTCGTCGACGAGCTGCGCGATGTTCTCGCGCGCGGTGCGCTGATTGGTCTTGCGCCGCCGCCCCACCGAGTCCGGCCGGTTCTCATCGAGGGTGTTGGCCTGCCGCGCCAGCATCTCGGCGAGGTCGGGCCGGATCGCGTCGAGATCGACATCCTGTTCGGCGACGACGTGATCGCCTTCGACGTCCTGCGGTTCGAAATACAGGATCGGCTCGCCCTGCATCAGCGTCACGCCATCGGCGGCGACGATGCGCCGGATGCGGCCGCCCTGCTCGGCCGCGACCAGATGCTCCATCTTCATCGATTCGATCACCGCGAGCTGCTGCCCTGGCCGCACCACGTCGCCTTCCGCGACCGTGATCGCCACCACGGTGCCCTGCAGCGGCGCAGCGATCGCGACCGCGCCCTCGGGGACCGGCTCCGAAGCAGCCGTCGGGCTGCTGCCGCGCGGGTCGGCGCCTTCGGTCGCGATCAGCGGATGGTCGAATTGCTGCGCAGCCTCGACCAGCTCGGCAACATGGCGATCGATGAAGCTGGTGCTGACCCGATTGGCCTTGAAATCGGCGTGCGCGAGGATCGCCTGCAGCAACGGCACGTTGGTAGCAACGCCGCCGATGCGGAATTCGCGAAGCGTCCGCGCGGCCTTTGCGACCGCCTCGGCCCAGTCGCCGCGGCCATGCACGATCACCTTGGCGAGCAGCGAATCGTAGGAAGCGCTGGTGGTGTAGCCGGCATAGCCGAACGTATCGACGCGGACACCCGGCCCTGATGGTGGCTCGAAGATCGCCAGCGTGCCGCCGGTCGGCTTGGTCGCGCCTTTGGCGTCCATCGTCTCCATGTTGACGCGGAGCTGGATCGCGAACCCGCGCGGCCGCGGCACCGAGGGCTGATCGAGGCCGAGCGAGGCCAGCGTCGCGCCGCCCGCGACCGCGAGCTGGGCACGCACCAGATCGATCGACAGCACCTCTTCGGTGACGGTGTGTTCGACCTGCAGCCGCGGATTGGCCTCGATGAACGCGTAGACGCCGGCGCCTTCGCCGGCGTCACCGTCGACCAGAAACTCGAAGGTGCCGAGGCTGTCGT
Organism: Rhodopseudomonas parapalustris; assembly: GCF_053772255.1. Taxonomy (NCBI): domain Bacteria; kingdom Pseudomonadati; phylum Pseudomonadota; class Alphaproteobacteria; order Hyphomicrobiales; family Nitrobacteraceae; genus Rhodopseudomonas; species Rhodopseudomonas parapalustris. The sequence continues at coordinate 69,984 of NZ_JAMKBZ010000018.1, forward strand.
AATTCGCCATCGAGGCCAGCGCCTTGGCGGCTTCGACGATTCTGGTGCGAAGGCTCTCCGACAGCGACGGGCTCGGCGCGATCTCGATCAGCTTCTGGTTGCGGCGCTGAATGGTGCATTCGCGCTCCCAGAGCTGGCTGACGCCGCCGTGACGATCGCCGATGATCTGCACCTCGATATGCCGCGCGTTGCGGATCAGCCGCTCGGCATAGACGCCCTCGTAGCCGAACGCCGCCTTGGCTTCGGACTGGCAGCGCACATAGGCGTCGGCGAGATCCTCGGCGCGCTCGACGATACGCATGCCACGGCCGCCGCCCCCGGCCATCGCCTTGATCATCACCGCCGGCTTGTCGCCGAGGGATGCGAAGAATGCCTGAACCTCCTCCAGCGTCGATGGACCAGCGGTACCGGCGATAATCGGCACGTCGCAACGCTTGGCGAGTTCCTTGGCCGCCACCTTGTCGCCGAACAGCCGCAGCGCCTCGGGCGACGGCCCGACAAAGGTGATGCCCTCCTCGGCGCAGCGCCGCGCCAGGTCGGCATTCTCGCTGAGGAAACCGTAACCGGGATGCAGCGCATCGCAGCCAGCCGCTTTCGCCGCCGCGATCACCGCCTCGATGTCGAGATAGGCCCGCGCGCCGCGGCCGGGAATCTGCTCGGCGTGATCGGCGATGCGGACGTGCAGTGACGCCGCATCATCGGCGGGATGGATCGCCACTGTGGTCAGGCCGGACTCGGCGGCGGCGCGCGCGATACGGATCGCGATTTCGCCGCGGTTGGCGATCAGCAGTTTTCGAAACGACATTGGGATTTCCTCGGCAGGTCGCATGAGCCGGCGACGCCTTCGCGTCGCCGGCCGTCTCGTTTCACAGCGCCGCGTTGGCGTTGAGCTCTTGCTTCTTCACCTTGCCGGTCGCGGTCATCGGCAACGCATCGATAATACGGATCTCGGGCACCTTGTAGACCGCCATGCGCTCGGCGCACCAGGCCTGCAGCTCGGCCGGGGTGATCGTGCCCTCGGCCTCCGGCTTGAGCTGAATGAAGGCAACCGGCACCTGGCCCTTGCTGGCATCGTCGCGCCCGACCACACCCGAACCGAGCACTTTTGGATGCTGGCCGAGCAATGCTTCGATCTCCGGCGGAAACACGCTCATGCCCTTGACCTTGAGCATCTCCTTGCGGCGACCGAGGAAGTGGAGGAAGCCATCGGAATCGATGGTGCCGATGTCGCCGGTGCGCAGCCAGCCATCGACCAGCGATTCCGCGGTCGCCTCGGGCTTATTCCAGTAGCTCTTCAAGAGCGACGGCGTGCGCACCCGGATTTCGCCTTCGCCGCCAAGCGGCACCAGTTCGCCGGTCTCGAAATCGGTGATCTTGAACTCAGCGCCCGGCACCGGTAGGCCGACGAAGATCGGCTGCGACACCAGATCGAAATCGTCGCCCTGAAAGCCTGCCGTGAAGGTGTTCGAGGTGTGGGTCTCGGTCATGCCCCAGGCGGCTTCGGTGAGGATCGTGCCGGTGAGATCCTTCCAGCGCTTGCGGTAGGTCGGGTTGAGCTTCTTGACGAACGATACCACCCGCACCTGGCTGAGCGAGGACAGATCGAACTCCTTGAAGCGCGGGTGATCCATCAATTCGACCGCGCCGTCGACCGGCATCGCGGTGACGTTGACCTTGTAGCGCTGAATCGCGCTCAGCACGCCGAGCGTATCCCACCGCGCCAGCAGCACCAGCGTGGCGCCGGTGAACAACGGGAAGATCAGGCCGAAATTCTCGCCCGCGATCCAGAACTCAGGGAAGAACGACAGGAACACGCTGTTCTGATCGGCCACCACCGAGATGCCGTGATTGGCGGCCGCCGTGTAGACCATGTCGCGCTGAGTGTGGACGCAGCCCTTCGGCATGCCGGTGGTGCCGCCGGTGTAGTTGAGCGCCGCGACATCGTCGAGCGAGGCCGGCGGCAGCGGCTCCGGCTTCGGCAGCGCGGCAAGCGCGGGCAGCAGGTCGGTCGCGCCCGGCACCGCTATCCGCGGGCCGCTGACCGAATCCGGCACCGGGATCGTCGGATTGGCCGGGATCACGTCGGCGAAACTGGTGACGATCACTTCGCGCAGCGAGGTTTCGCCGCGAACCTGCTCGACCACGCCGGCGAGCTGGTCGAGCGCCACGATCACTTCGGCGTCTGTGTCGTTGAGCTCGTAGGACAGTTCGAATGCCCGCGACAGCGGACTGACCGGCACATGGATCGCGCCGAGCTTCAGAATGCCGAAGAATACGATGTGGAACTGCGGACAGTTCGGCATGAACACCGCGACGCGATCGCCTTTCTTCACGCCCTTCTGCATCAACAATTCAGCAAAACGGTCGCTCTGCTCGTCGAGATCCGCATAGGTGGTGACGTGGCCGTAGAAGATCACCGCCGGCCGCTGCGGTGCCGATTTCGCCCAGGCGCGCAAGTACTCGCTGAGCGCGACTTCGCCGTGCAGATACTGCGGCTCGCGCGGCGTGCCCTTCGGCCACGCCTTGGCCCACAGCTCGTGCAGCTTTGCCAGATAGTCGGCTTCCTTGGCGTCCACGGTCATGTCCCGTCCTTGCTTTTCTTGATTGATCAGTTGCGTTTCATCGTCGGGTCGAGCGCCGCTCGCAAGGATTCCCCGAGCGTGTTGTAGGCGAGCGCGGTGAACAGAATGGCGAGCCCCGGCGGATACATCTGCTCCGGCGCGATCTCCATGTTCTGATAGGCGCGCGCCAGCATCGCGCCCCAGCTCGGATCGGGCGGCTGAATGCCGAGGCCGAGGAAGCTGAGGCTGGCCTCGGCGAGCAGCGCCGCGGCGAGCAGCAGCGTCACTTGCACGATGACCGGCTGGATCGCGTTCGGCAGGACATGACGCCACAAGATGCGGCCGGTCGAGCCACCGAAGCAGCGCGCGGCGTCGACATACAGCTCCTGCCGCACCACCAGCGTGCGCGCCCGCACCAGACGCGCGAGCTGCGGCGCGAACACGATGCCGACCGAGATCATGCCGTTGGTGAGACCGATGCCGAGCGCGCCGGTCACGGCGATCGCCAGCACGATCGCCGGGAAAGACAGGAAACTGTCGATGACGCGGCTGATCATGGTGTCGACCCAGCCGCCGAGGTAGCCGGCCAGGATGCCGACCGGCACGCCGATCAGCACGGCGATCGCAACCGCCAGGAAGCTCGCATACAGCGACGCCATGCCGCCGTAGATCAGCCTGCTCAGCGTATCGCGACCGAGATCGTCGGCTCCGAGCCAATGCTGCGCCGACATTGGCGCTAGCGCCGCATCGATATCCTGGGCGACCGGATCGTATGGCGCAATCCACGGCGCCAGCAACGAGATCACCAGCAGGACGAGCAGGAACGTCAGGCTGATGGCGCCGCGCAGATCGGAGACGAACCAGCGAAGGAACCGGCGAAGCCGACGCCGGCGGTGCTGGTGCTGCGGAGCGGTGAGCGAGACCGTCGTCATGACGAGATCCTCGGGTCGAGCACGCTGTAGAGAATGTCGGTGAGCAGATTGAGCGCCACCACGATCAGCACCATGGTGAACACCACCCCCTGCACCACCGGAAAATCACGGTTCATCGCGGCGTTGACGATCAGACCGCCCATCCCTGGAATGGCGAACACCGCCTCCACCACCACGGTCGCCGCCAGCATCCGGTTGGCGAGCAGGCTGATCACGGTGAGCAGATTGACGCTGACGTTCTTCAGCCCATGCCGCCACAGAATGGACGACGGGGGCAGTCCCTTGGCGTGCAGCGTGCGGACCTGCTGCGACGACATGATCTCGACCAGCGAGGACCGCAGTTGCCGCGCCACCTCGGCGATGCCGCCGGAGGCGAGCGCCAATGCCGGAAGAAGGGCGTGGCTGAGCGCTGCGGCCGGATCCTTCATCAGCGACACTGCGCCGGTCGCCGGCAGCCAATTGAGCTGCAGCGAGAAGAACGCCACCAGCAGCATGCCGAGCCAGAAGTTCGGCACCGCGACGCCGAGCGATGCGACCGCCATCACGATGCCATCGATCCACGAACCCGGCTTCGCCGCGGCGGCGATGCCGAGCGGCACGCCGATCACCAGTGCGGTGAGCAGCGCCAGCGCCACGATCAGCAGCGTGTGCGGCAGGCAGCGCTCGATCGAGGTCAGCACCGCTTCGCTCGATACCAGCGAAGTCGACAGGTCGCCCTGCACCGCCTTCGACAGCCACGAGCCGTATTGCACCAGGAACGGCTGGTTCAGTCCGTAGAGTTCGCGGATCTCGGCAATGCGCTGCTCGGACGCGTTGTCGCCCGCCAGCGTCACCGCGACATCGCCCGGCACCAGCTTGAGCAGCCCGAACACGATGAAGGTCGACAGCACCACCACCGGCACCGCGTGCAACAGACGGCGACCGATGATGCGCAGGCGCGGAGCGTTCAACATGGCGAAACCAGTCCAGAGAAAGGGCGCCGCGATCGATCGCGGCGCCGGGCGATCAGGCGAGCGAGATGTTCTCGAACTTCGGCTTGCCGAGCAGGTTCGGCTGGAAGTCCTTCACCTTCGCCGACAGCGCATCGAGCTCGTACTGGAACGCCAGCGGAGCCGACAGCGCCTGTCCCACGGTGATGCGCTGGATCTTGGCGAACACCGCAGCGCGCTCGGCGAGATCCTGACTGGCGCGGCTCTCCTGGATCAGCTTCGACAGCTCCGGATCGGCGGTGCGGCCGGCGTTGTAGTAGGCGCCTTTGTCGAAGCCGAGCGCGTAGGTCATGCTCGGATCGGGCCGACCGGTCCAGGCCGACACCAACAGATCGAACTTCTTCTCCTGGGCAAAGAACTGCGCGCTGATCTCGGCGATGGTGCCGCGGGTGAACTTCAGCCTGATGCCGACTTTGCCGAGCTGGTCCTGGATGATTTCACCGCGCCGAACCGAGTCCTGATCGGTGTAGCCGCCGATGGTCATTTCCAGCCCGTCCTTGTAGCCGGCTTCGGCGAGCAGCTTCTTCGCCTTCTCCGGATCGTGCGGATAGGTGCCGGCGACGTCCTTGGCGTAGGCCCAGTGGGTGCTCGGCAACGTCATCCGGGCCGGTTCGCCAAGGCCGCTCAGCGCCGCCTTGACGAAGGCTTCGCGATCGAGCGCGAAGTTGATCGCCTGCCTGACCTTGACGTTGTCGAGCGGTGCGCGCGCATAGTTGAAATACACCTGAATGCAGTACAGCGTCGGCGACGAGACCATCTTGAGGTCCTTGGCGCGCTCGATCACCGGCTTCAGCCGCGCCGGCAATTGGAACGTCATGTCGTTCTGGCCGGCGACGACCGAGCGCAGCGCGGTGGCGTTTTCGGGGATGATGTTGAACTCGATGCCGTCGAGGAACGGCCGCCCCTTGCGCCAGTAGCTCTCGTTACGGGCGACGACGATGATCTCGTTGTCGTTCCAGCGCACGAACTTCCACGGGCCGGCCCCGACCGGCTTGCGATCGGTCTCGTTGCCGAGCGCCTTGATGTTGGTCGGAGACACCATCATGCCGGCGCGATCCGACAGGATCGCCGGCAGCGAGGTGTCGGGATTTTTCAGCTTCAACGTCACCTGAAGCGGGCCGGTAACGTCGACAGATTCGATCGTCAGCAGATCGGACTTGACGTTGGAGCGCTGGTCGGAGCGATTGCGATCGAGGTTGAACTTGACTGCCTCGGCGTCGAGCGGCGTGCCGTCGTGGAACTTGATGCCCTCGGAGATGTCCAGCACCATGGTCGTGGGATCGGGATACGACCACTTCGCCATGCCGGGCTTCGGCTTCAACGTGTCGTAGTCCCATTCGACGAGCGTGTCGTACATCGTCCACAGGATGCTGTGATCGGAGCCGGCGCCACCGGTCGCTGGATCGAGCGACGACGGATTGGCGGGCGCAGCAACCTTGAGAATGCCGCCGGTCTTGGCGGCCAGCACTTCGCGCGGCAACCCGATCACGCCAGCCGCGGCAGCGCCGCCGAACAGCGCCAGAACATCGCGACGGCGTAAAGTGCGGTTTCCCAGATCGATCACACGCATGTTGGTCCTCCCATGATTGTTGTCTTTTCTGATTGTCGTTGATCGGGCGGCGGACCGTCGGCGGTCGCGAAATGACAGGCAACACGGTGTCCCGGCCTGACCTCGCGCCACGCCGGCACTTCGGCGGCGCAGCGCTCCTGCACCGAGGGGCAGCGGGTGCGAAACCGGCAACCGGACGGCGGCGCCACTGGGCTCGGAATCTCGCCTTCGAGAATGATGCGGCGATCGACCCGCAAATGCGACGGCAGCGGGATCGGCTCGGCCGACAGCAGCGCGCGCGTATACGGATGCAGCGGATGCTCGATCACGTCTTCGGCCGGGCCGAGCTCCATCAGCTTGCCGAGATAGGTGACGGCGATCCGATCCGAGATGTGCGACACCACCGAGATGTCGTGGGTGATGAACACGTAAGTCAGGCCGAACTCGCGCTGCAGATCGGCGAACAGGTTGAGCACGTCGCCGCGGATCGAGACGTCGAGCGCCGCTACCACCTCGTCGCAGACGATCACTTTGGGACGCAGCGTCAGCACCCGCGCGATGTTGACGCGCTGCTTCTGTCCGCCGGAGAGCTGATGCGGATAGCGATCGGCGGCTTCCGGCGATAGGCCGACCCGCTCCAGCGCCGCGATGCCGCGGCGGCGGCGCGACGCCGCATCGCCCTCGCCGACGATCTCCAGCGGCTCGATCACGCTGTCGATGATGGTCATCCGCGGGTTGAGCGCAGCGTTGGGATCCTGAAACACGATCTGGTAGTCGCGGCGATGCTTGCGGAACGCTTTGGCGCCGAGCGCGGCGGGATCGACTCCCTGATGCAGGATCTGCCCTTCGGTGGGCCTCAACAGCGACACCAGGGCGCGGCCGAGCGTGGTTTTACCCGACCCGGATTCGCCGATGATGCCGAAGGTCTCGCCGGTGCGAACCTCGAAGTCCATGCCGTCAACGGCTTTGACGGTGTCGTGGCCGTCACGAGTGGGAAACAGGATGCGCAGATCGCGCACCGCGATGATCTCGCTCGGATCGGAAGGGGCTGGATGAGTCAATTCACCGCTCCCCGCAAAGCCAACTCGGTCGCGCGCCAGCAACGTGCGGCATGGCCGGCATCGACCTCGACCATCGCCTGCTCGCGCTCGCAGCCGACCGCCGCATGGGCGCAGCGCGCGCGAAAGCGGCAGCCGGCCGGCATCGCATTCGGCGACGGCACCCGGCCGGGGATCGACGACAGCACACCGCGTCGGGCGCTGAGCCCTGGCAACGAACGCAACAAGCCGGAGGTATAAGGATGGCGCGGCCGCGTCAGCACGTCGTCGACCGGCGCATCTTCGACGACTTCGCCGGCATACATCGTGATCATCCGGGTGCAGGTCTCGGCGACGACGCCGAGATCGTGAGTGATGAAGATCAACGCGGTGCCGGTGCGCTCGCTCAGCGACCGCAACAGATCGGTGATCTGCGCCTGCACAGTGACGTCGAGCGCCGTGGTCGGCTCGTCGGCGATCAGCAGCTTCGGCTTGCAGATCAGCGCCATCGCGATCATCACGCGCTGCCGCATGCCGCCGGAGAGTTGATGCGGATATTCGTCACAGCGCCGCTCCGGCGCCGGAATGCCGACCTCGCGCAGCGCCTCGATCGCTCGGTCACGGCCCTCGGCCCGGCTCACCGGAAAGTGTACCCGATAGGCTTCGCTGATCTGATCGCCGACGGTGAACACCGGATCGAGCGCGCTCATCGGCTCCTGGAAGATCATCGCGATGTCGCGGCCGCGCACCGCTCGCATCCGCCGCGGCGACAGCTTCAACAGATCGACACCGTCGAACATGATCGCGCCGCGCACCTGGGCGTTGTGCGCCGGCAACAATCGCAGCAGCGACAGACCCGTGACCGTCTTGCCGCAGCCGCTCTCGCCGACCAGCCCGACACGTTCGCCGGGCGCGATCGAGAAGCCAACGTTGCGTGTGATCGGCAGCGAACCGCTCGCGGTGGCGAACGACAGCGACAGATCGCGCACCGCAAGAAGCGGCGATGCGGCCCCGTCCGGAACGGACGCGCGCTGCTGGTCGATGGTTTGAGCAACCGACATCACCGCGCGTCAGCTCACGACGGCGCAGGCGACGACAGCCGCGATCAGTTCGATTTCGGAAGCTTCTTGCGATACGGCGAATGGCGCCCGCGCCTCGAGCCCGGCATTCCGGGTGCGGTTTCGCATCTGCGCGAACGTCATCGCCATCGACCTCCCTTGATCCGCATCTTGAACGCGCGGGACCGTCGCCGTTTCGGCTTCGCGCCGATTTCCGTCCGGCGACGGCATCGCCATCAAAGGGCACCGGTTGTCGATTGTCAACAATCGACTGTCGCGCTACGAAAGGCAGTGCAACGCGTGCCGCCGCTGGAAAGCCGAGGAGACATCATGGCAGCGACCAACTATCGCAGGCCGGTGACCGACGATGAAACCATGCCGGCGGGCCGTTTCTCTTTGCGCACGCTGCCCGATCAGATCGCCGAAGAGCTCGGCGCAGATATCGTCTCCGGACGACGCAAGGCCGGCGAGCGTCTCGTCGAACTCGACCTGGCGCGCGACTTCGGCGTCAGCCGCGGCCCGATCCGCGAAGCGATCCGCATTCTCGAACGGCGCCGCCTGGTCGAACTCAACCCGCGGCGCGGCGCCTACGTCAAACCGCTGTCGCTGAAGTCGGTCGCCGATCTGTTCAACGTCCGCACCGCGCTGTCGATGCTCGCGGTACGCACGATGGCGACATCGCCGATCGAGAGCTTCGTCGAGACGCTGGCGCGGCGCTGCGACGAACTGAACGCGGGCGTCGAGATCGACGATCCGATCAGCTTCGCGCGCACCACGACCCGCGCGGTCAGAACCATCGCGCGCGGCTCCGGAAACGAGCTGCTGGTCGAGCTGCTCGCCGACCTTGCCAACCAGACGGTGTGGACCACGATCTGGAAATCACCGCTCGATTACCAGACCCGCAAGATCCGCCGACACAGCGCCGACCTGATGACCGCGACGCTCCGCGCGATCCGGCAGCGCCGCCCGAATGCAGCCGAGACGCACTACCGCGAACTGCTCGAAGGCGACCGCGATCGGGCGCTTGCGACTCTGTCACGGATGCGCGGCGAAGCGATCGACTTCAGCGGGATTGCGCCCGCGGACAGCGCCGTGACAACGCCGCCGAAGGCGCGCGCGCCAAGCCGTCCATCGGCCCAACCCTGACGGTATCCCTCGGCAAGCGGCGATTTCATCGTCAGCACGACACGCGGCGGTACTCGAGGCAGGCGTCATCACCGACAGCTACATAACGCATTGAATTTACTCACAAATAGTTCGTATTCCCAATTGACGGAATAGCCATTTCGCGGCAGGGTTTCAGCCGTTCCCTTGCGGAACCTCCGTTACGCCGATGCGAGCGTGGCGGCCGCTGCTGCCACGACGGCCGAGGCGATGCCTCCCCGAAGACCTCTGAGAGAAGCCGTTCCGGACGATGTCGGCGTCCGGCATTGCCGTTTGTATTCATAAGGAAACTTTCATGGCCCATTCCCCTGCGGAGCTCGAAGCGCTGCTGATGCAGCGATCGATGTCCGATCCCGAGCTGTTGGCTGCCACCGAAGCCGCCGCAGATTACCGCATCCTGCCGGACGCCACAGTGATCAAGATCGGCGGCCAGAGCATGATCGATCGCGGTCGCGCCGCCGTCTATCCGCTGGTCGAGGAGATCGTTTCGGCGCGCAAGGACCACAAGCTGCTGATCGGCACCGGCGCCGGCACCCGTGCGCGACATCTGTACTCGATCGCGGCGGGGTTGAACCTTCCGGCCGGCGTGCTGTCGCAGTTAGGAGCTTCGGTCGCTAGCCAGAACGCCGAGATGCTTGGTCAACTCCTCGCCAAGTACGGCATCTCATCGGTTGGCGACGCCGGGCTGTCGGCGGTGCCGCTGTACCTGAAGGAAGTCAACGCAGTGGTGTTCTCGGGCATGCCGCCCTACGGGCTGTGGATGCGCTCCTCCGCCGACGGTGTGATCCCACCGTACCGCACCGATGCCGGCTGCTATCTGATGGCTGAGCAGTTCGGCTGCAAGGCGATGATCTATGTGAAGGACGAAAACGGCCTCTACACGGGCAATCCCAAGACCGACAAGAACGCGACCTTCATCCCGAAGATCTCAGTCGACGAAATGAAGGCCAAGGGCCTGCACGATTCGATCCTCGAATTCCCGGTACTCGACCTGCTGAAGTCATCGCGCCATGTACGCCAGGTCCAGGTCATCAACGGCCTGGTGCCGGGCAATCTGACGCGCGCGCTCGCCGGCGAGCACGTCGGCACCATCATCACCGCGAACTGAGGATCGACCATGGCTGATACCAACCACATCAAGCACGTCGCCTCGCCGCTCGCGCGCCAGACGCTGCTCGACAACAACCTCACCCGCCCGGTCGCCGGCAAAAAGCCGATCCGCATTCTGCCCTGGCTGCAGGTCGTGAAGATCGGCGGTCGTTCGATCATGGATCGCGGCGCGGAGGCGATCCTGCCGATCGTCGACGAACTGCGGTCGCTGCTGCCAGAGCATCGTCTGCTGATCCTGACCGGCGCCGGCGTCCGCGCGCGGCATCTTTACAGCGTCGCGCTCGATCTCGGCCTGCCGGTCGGCTCGCTCGCACCGCTCGCCGCCAGCGAAGCCGGCCAGAACGGTCACATCCTGGCTACGTTGCTGGCGCCCGAGGGCGTGTCCGACGTCGAGAAGCCGACGGTGGCGAACCAGCTCGCGATCCACCTCGCCGCAACCCGCGCGGTGGTTGCGAGCGCCTTCCCGCCCTATCACAATCACGAATTCCCAGGCGCGCGGCTGCCGCCGCATCGCTGCGACGTCGGCGCCTTCCTGCTCGCGGACGCACTCGGGGCCGCCGGGCTCACCATCGTCGAGGACGTCGATGGCGTGTACAGCGCCGATCCGAACGGCCCCGGCGGCGACAATGCCGAGCTGATCGCCGAGACCAGCTATGCCGATCTGGCCAAGCACGACGGCACGCTGCCACTCGACCGCGCGCTGTTCGACGTGATGGCGAATGCCCGCCACATCGAGCGGGTGCAGGTCGTCAACGGCCTGAAGCCCGGCAAGCTCACTGCGGCGCTGCGCGGCCAGCACGTCGGCACCGTGATCAAGACCGGCGCGCAGCCGGCCTGACGCTTGCGACACGGAGGCGCGCAGCTTTTGATGCAGCGCGCTTCCATCTCGCGTCGCTTTTGCTATCCTGATGACGGTGCCGCGCCGTAAGCGCCCGCCGTCATCAGGAACGAGGGTTCCAACCATCTGCAACTCGACCGCATGTTCTGCGAGTCGACGGTTGGAGTCTGTATGATGTCGATCGCACGCGCCCGGAAGGCCGCGATCATTCTGATCCTTCTCGGACTTTCTACCATCACGGCTGTGGCCGCGGAGCCGAGCGGCTGCGCCGCCTTCAAATGGCCGATCGATCGGGAGCGCGCGAGCTTCTCCGCGCCCGATCGGACGCAACTTCACTCGGGTCAGACGTTGGACGCACTGCCGAGCGGGGCGATCGTCCTGTCCTTGAAGCCGGCCGTGGAAGCCGCTCTGCCAAAGCAGCCCGGACGTAGCTCCGCGCCGGAGCGCTTCGCCGGCTTTTTCCGAGTTAAGCAGGTCGGCACTGCCGGCAACTACACGGTGGCGCTGTCCGCGGCCGGTTGGGTCGATGCCGTTGAGAGCGACCATGTTTTGAAGCCGACCGGCTTCAGCGGTGCCCCGACTTGCGATGGGATCCGCAAGCTGGTGCGCTACGAGCTGTCCAGCGGCGAGTTGCTGCTGCAACTCAGCGGCATCAGCACCTCAACGATCACGCTGACAATCCTGCCGGTGGAGTGAGCGATGCCGATGGCCCAAAAATCCCGCCGAGCTCCTGCTGCCCCCATCGCGCCCGAGCCCCCCAAACGCCTCGCACCGCTGGACCTCGGCGGCGAACCGGAAGGATTCGTCGACGAATTCACCCACTGCTTTACCGGCGAATGCCGGGTCAACGTGCTGCAGATCCTGTTTCGCATCAATCAGGTGCTGACACAGAACGCCGACCTCGCCACGCTGGTGTCGATCATTCTCGACGGCATGCGCCAGCAGATGCGGATGCAGCGCGGCGTGATGATGCTGTACGACCGCCACTCCGACGCGATCTTCATCCACGACAGCTTCGGACTGACCGAGGAAGAACGTGGCCGAGGCATCTACGCACCCGGCGAGGGCATCACCGGCAAGGTGGTCGAGACCGGCAAGCCGATCATCATCCCGCGGGTGATCGACAACCCGGATTTCCTCGATCGCACCCGCGCCCACAACAAGGGCCGCAAGCAGGACAAGCTGGCGTTCTTCTGCGTGCCGATCGTGCTCGCCCAAAAGGTCCTCGGCACCATCTGCGCCGAGCGCGTCTATATGAATCAGCGCCTGCTGAAGCAGGACGCCGAGCTGCTCGCCATGGTCGCCTCACTGATCGCGCCGGCGGTCGAACTCTATCTGATCGAGAATGTCGACAAGGTGCGGCTCGAGGCCGAAAACCGCCGGCTGAAAAGCGAGCTGAAACAGCGTTTTCGACCGGCCAATATCATCGGCAATTCGAAGCCGATGCAGGACGTCTACGCCATGGTGCACAAGGTCGCCTCGACCAAGGCTACCGTGCTGCTGCTCGGCGAAAGCGGCGTCGGCAAGGAGCTGGTCGCGAGCGCCCTGCACTACAACAGCCCGGTCGCCGACGGCCCCTTCATCAAGGCGAACTGCGCGGCGCTGCCGGAAGCGCTCGCGGAAAGCGAACTGTTCGGCCACGAACGCGGTGCCTTCACCAGCGCGGTCGCCACCCACAAGGGCTATTTCGAACAGGCCTCCGGCGGCACGATCTTTCTCGACGAAGTCGGCGAGCTCAGCCTGCCGACTCAGGCCAAGTTGCTCCGCGTGCTGCAGGAACGCACGTTCGAGCGGGTCGGCGGCGCCAAGCCGGTGAAGGTCGACGTTCGGATCATCGCCGCCACCAACCGCAACCTCGCCGAGATGGTCGCCGAGGGGACTTTCCGCGAAGATCTGTTCTATCGGCTCAATGTGTTCCCGATCACGATCCCGCCGCTGCGTGATCGCGGCTCCGATGTGATCACCCTCGCCGACCATTTCGTCACCACCTATTCGGCCGAGATCGGCAAGCCGATCAAGCGGATCTCGACGCCGGCGATCAACATGCTGATGAGCTATCACTGGCCCGGCAACGTCCGCGAGTTGGAGAACGTGATCGAACGTTCGGTAATCCTGGCCGACGAAGGCGTGATCCACGGTTACGATCTGCCGCCATCGCTGCAGACGCCGACCGAGACAGGCACAGGCTTCAGCGGCACGCTGGAAGACCGTGTCACGGCGGTCGAATACGAAATGATCGTCGAGGCGCTGAAGGCATCGAACGGCAATGTCGGCCAGGCCGCCACCGCGCTCGGTCTGACGCGGCGGATGCTCGGCCTTCGGATGGACCGCCACGGCCTGACCTACAAGACGTTCCGCACCGCTGGGCTCCGGCCGCGGAACTGACGCCTTCTCGTCTTGTGCATCGACATTTCCAACGGCGGCTCTCACGGGCCGCCGTTTTGCGTTGGTGCAGAGCGTCCGCGCAATCGACCGCCCGGTAACTCTCCGCACCGAAATTTACGCCAGACGTGAATTTCCCCGAGCCCGGCGCAAACCGGCCGGAAGTTACGGCTCGCGTCACGCCTCTTCCAGAATTTACGTCAGACGAACATTTCGATTGCCGACTCGCGATGGAGAGTTGAGGCGCCGCCTCCGCAGCCCTTTCCGGGTCGTCGTCGCCGCCGAACACAGTGACCAATCCACGGGCGTTTTCGGAGCTCCCTCGCCGAACTTCGTCATCGCATCATCTCGGATGCCTGCGAACGCTTAGCATCCGTCGCCCGCAGCCCGCATTTGGCTTTTTTCCCTTTCGCGTACTTCCGATTTTGCGCCAAGGCGTGCGCGCACGTTGGCACGCCCGTTGCTCTTAACGATAGCGAGGCGATGGACAACTCATCGTCCTGATCAACTCATCGCAGGAGTTTCAGCAGATGACGCGCAAGGTGGCGATCTACGGCAAGGGTGGCATCGGAAAATCGACGACCACTCAGAACACGGCGGCAGCGCTCGCGTTCTATCACGACAAGAACATCTTCATTCACGGCTGCGATCCCAAGGCGGACTCCACCCGCCTGATCCTCGGCGGCAAGCCGCAGGACACCGTGATGGACACGCTGCGCACCCTCGGCGCCGAGAAGGTGACGCTCGAGAACGTGGTGAAGAGCGGCTTCAAGGACATCCGCTGCGTCGAATCCGGCGGCCCCGAGCCGGGCGTCGGCTGCGCCGGCCGCGGCGTCATCACCGCGATCGACCTGATGGAGGCCAACCAGGCCTACACCGACGATCTCGACTTCATCTTCTTCGACGTGCTCGGCGACGTGGTGTGCGGCGGCTTCGCGATGCCGATCCGCGACGGCAAGGCGCAGGAAGTCTACGTCGTCGCCTCCGGCGAGATGATGGCGATCTACGCCGCCAACAACATCTGCAAGGGCCTCGTCAAATACGCCAAGCAGAGCGGCGTGCGGCTCGGCGGCATCATCTGCAACAGCCGCAAGGTCGACGGCGAGCGCGAATTCCTCGAGGAGTTCACCGCGGCGATCGGCACCAAGATGATCCACTTCGTGCCGCGCGACAACATCGTGCAGAAGGCCGAGTTCAACAAGAAGACCGTCACCGAGTTCGATCCCGCCGCCGACCAAGCGCTCGAATACAAGCAGCTCGGCGCCGCGATCATCGACAACAAGGACTTCGTGATTCCGAAGCCGCTGACGATGGATGAACTCGAAAAGATGGTCGTGAAATACGGCCTGATGGACTGACCTGCGCACCCCGCGCCTGACGGCGTACTTCCCGCACGAGGACAACAAGATGCCATATCACGAGTTCGACTGTTCGAAATGTCTCCCCGAACGTAAGAAGCACGCCGTCACCAAGGGCACCGGCGACAATCTCGCTACCGCGCTTCCGCTCGGCTATCTCAACACCATCCCGGGATCGATCTCCGAGCGCGGCTGCGCCTATTGCGGCGCCAAGCACGTGATCGGCACGCCGATGAAAGACGTGATTCACATGAGTCACGGCCCCGTCGGCTGCACCTACGACACCTGGCAGACCAAGCGCTACATTTCCGACAACAACAACTTCCAGCTCAAATACACCTTCGCCACCGACGTTCGCGAAAAGCACATCGTGTTCGGCGCCGAGGGCCTCTTGAAGCAGAACATCATCGAGGCGTTCAAGGCCTGCCCCGACATCAAGCGGATGACGATCTACCAGACTTGCGCTACCGCACTGATCGGCGACGACATCAACGCGGTCGCCGCCGAGGTGATGGAGGAGATGCCGGACGTCGACATCTTCACCTGCAATTCGCCCGGCTTCGGCGGCCCCAGCCAGTCCGGCGGCCACCACAAGATCAACATCGCCTGGATCAACGACAAGGTCGGCAACGTCGAGCCCGAGATCACCTCGTACTACGTCATCAACTATGTCGGCGAATACAACATCCAGGGCGACCAGGAGGTGATGCTCGACTATTTCACCCGGATGGGCATCCAGGTGCTGTCGACCTTCACCGGCAACGGCACTTACGACGGGCTGCGGGCGATGCACCGCGCGCATCTCAACGTGCTCGAATGCGCCCGCTCGGCCGAATACATCTGCAACGAGCTGCGCGTGCGCTACGGCATTCCGCGGCTCGACATCGACGGCTTCGGCTTCGAACCACTGTCGCAGTCGCTGCGCAAGATCGGCATGTTCTTCGGCATCGAAGATCGCGCCGAAGCGATCATCGCCGAAGAGACCGCGCGCTGGAAGCCCGAGCTCGACTGGTACAAAGAACGGCTCAAGGGCAAGAAGGTCTGCCTGTGGCCGGGCGGCTCCAAGCTGTGGCACTGGGCCCACGTCATCGAAGAGGAGATGGGCGTCAAGGTCGTCTCGGTCTACACCAAGTTCGGCCACCAGGGCGACATGGAGAAGGGCATCGCGCGCTGCGGCGAGGATGCGCTGGCGATCGACGACCCCAACGAGCTCGAAGGCCTCGAGGCGCTGGAGAAGCTGCAGCCGGACATAATCTTCACCGGCAAGCGCCCCGGCGAAGTCGCCAAGAAGGTGCGCGTTCCCTACCTCAACGCCCACGCCTATCACAATGGCCCGTACAAGGGCTTCGAAGGCTGGGTGCGGTTCGCCCGCGACATCTACAACGGCATCTACTCGCCGATGCATCAGCTCTCGGGCCTCGACATCTCGAAGGACGAGATCCCGACCGACCGCGGCTTCGTCACGCAGCGGATGCTGTCCGACGCGCACCTGCCGGAGGAGATCGCCAAGTCGGAGAGCCTGCGGCGCTACACCGGCAAGGACGACATCATCGCCGACCTGCGCAAGAAGAACCCGCCCTACTTCACACCGATCGTCAAAGCCGAAGCGGCCGAGTGAGACGAGAGCCCCATGACCAAGATCACCTACAAAGTCACCTCGGAGCATCCGTTCCCGGCCGACGCCGCCGCGGCGGCTGCCTCGCTCGCCGCCTATGAGGCGCTCGACAACGTCACCAAGGCCCGGGTCGACCAGATGGTCGACTGGATCATGAAGAACTGCCTCTGGCAATTCCACTCGCGGGCCTGGGACCGCAAGCGGCAGAACGAGGGCATCCTCGGCATCGCCGCCAAACTGCTCGCTGGCGAGCCGTTCACGCCGGAGACGCCGGAAGACCGCTGCTACTGGGTCGATTCGGTGACACTGCAGCGCGCCTATCAGGCCACCTGTCCGTGGCTCGCCGAGATGTCCAAAGAGGACATCAAGGCGCTGATGAAAGAGCTGCACGCCCGTATCGACTATCTCACCGTCACCGGCTCGCTCAACGAAGAGCTCACCGACAAGCACTATTGATTGGACCCTCGCCATGAACTGTCAATTCAAGCCGAAGGACCGGATCGGCACCATCAATCCGATCTTCACCTGTCAGCCGGCCGGCGCGCAATACGCCTCGATCGGCATCAAGGACTGCATCGGCATCGTCCACGGCGGCCAGGGCTGCGTGATGTTCGTCCGCCTGCTGATTTCGCAGCACCTCAAGGAGAGCTTCGAAATCGCCTCCTCTTCGGTGCACGAGGACGGCGCGGTGTTCGGCGCGCTCGACCGCGTCGAGGAAGCGGTCGACGTCCTGCTGATGCGCTATCCCCACGTCAAGGTGGTGCCGATCATCACCACCTGCTCGACGGAGGTGATCGGCGACGACGTCGACGGCGTCGTCACCAAGCTGCAGGAAGAGCTGCTCGACGTGAAGTATCCGGACCGCGAGGTCCATCTGATCCCGATCCACTGTCCGAGTTTCGTCGGCAGCATGGTGACGGGCTACGACGTCGCGGTGCGCGATTTCGTCAAGCACTTCTCCAAGAAGGACAAGCCGAGCCTGAAGATCAATCTGATCACCGGCTGGGTCAATCCGGGCGACGTCAAGGAGCTCAAGCATCTGTTGGCCGAGATGCAGGTCGAGGCCAACGTGCTGTTCGAGATCGAGAGCTTCGACAGTCCGCTGATGCCGGACAAGAGCGCGGTGTCGCACGGCTCGACCACGATTGCCGAGCTGACTGCGACTGCGGACGCGCAAGGCACGATCGCGCTCAACCGCTACGAAGGCGGCCAAGCCGCGACCTGGCTGCAGACCCGTTGGGACGTGCCGGCGGTGATCGGCCCGACCCCGATCGGGATCCGCAACACCGACACCTTCCTGCGTAACGTCAAGGACATGACCGGCAAGCCGATCCCGGAATCGCTGGTCAAGGAACGCGGCGTCGCGCTCGACGCCATCACCGACCTCGCCCACATGTTCCTGGCCGACAAGAAGGTGGCGATCTACGGCAACCCCGATCTCGTGCTCGGTCTCGCCGAATACTGCCTCGATCTCGGCATGAAGCCGGTGCTGCTGCTGCTCGGCGACGAGAACGCCGGCTACGAGAAGGACCCGCGGATCGCGGCGATCAAGGAGAATGTCGACTACCCGATGGAGATCATCACCAACGCCGACCTGTTCGAGCTCGAGGACCGCATCAAGAACGGCCTCGAACTCGATCTGATCCTCGGCCACTCCAAGGGACGGTTCGTCGCGATCGACTACAACATCCCGATGCTGCGGGTCGGCTTCCCGACCTACGACCGCGCCGGCCTGTATCGCTATCCCGTCGTCGGCTACGCAGGCGCGACCTGGCTCGCCGAACAGATGGCCAACACGCTGTTTGGCGACATGGAGGTCAAGAAGAACCGCGAATGGATCCTGAACGTGTGGTGATCACGGTCATGGTCTGGTCCGGCGACGGTTTGCCATGTCCGTCGCCGGACTCTTCTTTCTCCTGACGGCCGCGAGACAACCGATGAAGATCGCAGCTTATGTCGACGCCGAGGGCGAGATCACAAAGGTCTCGGACAAGGGCGTGATCCTGCTGTTCGAACAGCACGGCGAAGTCTGGAAGGTTCGCAAGACGATCCGCTTCGCGGTGCGGCCGGACGATGGGCTTGCCGAGATTCACGCATCCCTCGCCGCAATGGTGCCCGAGCTGGAAGACTGCCGGCTGTTTCTCTCCAGGAGCGTGCGCGGTGTGGTCAATTCGCTGCTGCAGGAGATGGGCGTGCAGACCTGGCAGTCGCGCGGCCCGCTGTTCACCCAACTCGAAACCATCGCCCGCAAGGAGAACGAGCGCGCGCAGCAGAGCGCCAGGGCTGCACGCGCCGAGCGGCGCTCGCGCCGACGGCGCCGTCGTCAGGACGATTCGGGCAGCGATCTCGACGAGATCAAGCCGGTGCTGGTCGGCGATGACGACAGCGGTCACTTCCGGCTCGATCTGGTGCGGCTGCTGCAGGAAGATCCGGGCCTGAATTCCTGGGACATCCTGATCCCGTTCCTCACCGGCACACCGTTCCGTCAGCTCGATCTCGTCTGCGATCACATTCCGCGCTGGTTTTCCCGCGCGATGCGCGCGCTCGATATGGACGCCGAGATCATGGAGCTGCCCGGCCTCGGCGTCGCCGCCACCATCACCCCGAAGCAACAGGCAGAAGCGACATGACCCCGACGCTCACCACGCCGCTCCCGACCGCGCCGCGCGCCAAGCCGGCCCGCCGTCCGACCACGCTGCTGTTCGCCTATGGGGCCACGCTGAACCCGGAGCACATCATGGTGCGGCTGTGCCAGCCGAAGATCCGCGCGATCGCCCGGCTGCCGGACTACCGGCTGGGCTTCCACGGCCATTCGGAAGTTTGGGACAGCGGCCTCGAAACCCTGGTGGACGAGCCCGGCGCAGAGGTGTGGGGCGTGCTCTACGAGCTGTCGGCCACCGAGCTCGACCGCTTCGATGCCTGGCAGGGCGTCAAGCTCGACGGCGGCGGATCGTACTTCCACTACCCGGTCGAATTCATCGACGAAAACGGCCAGGTCCTCGACGCGCTGTTTCACCGTAAGACCGAGATGGGGCAGCAACAGCCGCCGAGCCGCGACTATCTCGACTTCATCCTCGCCGGTGCACGCATTCGCGGCCTGCCTGCGCCCGCGATCGCAGCGCTCGAAGCCTGCCCCGCGGTCCAGCCGCGCTATCCGGTGCCGAAGATCAACACCGACATCAAAGCGCTGGCCTCGAAGCTGTCCTGCGCCTGCTGACGATCCGATCCAGCGGTCCCGGTGAAGCCGGAGCGCCGCGCATCTAGGAGACCTGGAATGACCGAACCCGCTTCCGACCTGTTGTCCCGACCGATGCGGCGGCGCAGCCGCGAAATCACCGATCGCACCGAGATCGACGCGATCCTGGCGAGCGACAAGGTGCTGCATTTGGCGCTGGCGCGGGACAATGTGCCGTTCCTGGTGCCGGTGTTCTACGGCTTCGACGGCAAGGCGCTATACGTTCATTCGGCCAGCGCCGGCACCAAGATCGAGATTCTCAAGACCAACAACCGCGTCTGCTTCGAGGTGACGACCGAGAACGGCGTCGTCACCGCCGAGGCGCCCTGCGATTTCGAAGCCAAGCACCGCACCGTGATCGGCTTCGGCCGCGCCAATTTCGTCGATGACGTCGCCGAAAAGACCAAGGCGCTCGACCTGATCGTCAGCCGTTTCACCGACCGCAAGTTCGACTATCCGGCGGAAAAGCTCGGCATCACCAAGGTAATCCGGATCGACATCGACAGCATCAAGGGCAAAGCCTACGGCTTCGGCGAACCGCGCCCCGAGCAGCCCGGCGAGACCGATTGATCGGATCAGCCTCCCAACGCTGTCATTCCGGGGCGCGGCCCGAAGGGCCGCGAACCCGGAATCTCGAGGTGCTCTGAACGTCGAGATTCCGGGTTCGCGAGCTGCGCTCGCGCCCCGGAATGACTCGTGGAAGCGTGGGACACTTTATAGCTGCGAGGACGCAGCGCGTCCTCAAAACCATCCGTGATACGCCCGCACCTTGTAGTTTCCTCCGATCACCAGAAACTCGCCTTCATAACCGAGCACCTGCCGCTGCAGCAGGCCGGGGAAGAACAACAACTTCGCCGTCGGCACCTCGGTCTCCAGCACCCAATCACCAAATTCCTCGGCGCGCTCCTTGGAATCGCTGAACGACACCAGATTGTTCAACCGCACTGTGCACAGACGGCTACGGGCATCACCATCGATCAACTGATCCTCGACATCATTGGTGCCGCGCCATAGCCGGACGAAGCGCGGGCCCGGTGTCTTGAAGTGGCGGATGCTCCATTGGCAGTATTCGTACAGCAGGTCGAACTGCTGGAAGATGCAGTTGTTGTGAAAGCGGGCGTCGGTCTTTTCCTGCAAGTAAGTCGCCCACGCCGCAGACGGAAACAGCCCGAGCCGCTGCTTGTGGAAGGTCGGCATCAGCCCGAACCGGCTCTCGACCCAGCCCTTTAGCACCGCCGCCTTCGGGCAATCGGATTCGACGCCCCAGCCGCGCAGCAGATCGAGATAGCTGGTCGGGTGCCGCGCGGCTGACGGGCCATGCGCTCCCGGCGCGAGGCCGAACTCGAGCTCCATGTAATGCTCGAACACCTCGGCGGCGGTCGCCGGATATTCGCAGGCGGCGAGCAGCCGGAACAGACCTGGGTGCGTCTCGCGGGTGCCATGGATGGTGATCCGACGCAAACAGCGATTGAACGCGGTCGAGCCGATCAGCCGGACCGGTACGCCCACCATATTGGTGCAGTACCAGCGTTCTGGATCCTCGCTCACCGGAGGAGAAGGGTGGAGTTCGTCCATGCGAGGCTGCGAGACCGGAGTGCCGACGCGGCATTTGATCGAGACATTAGCCCATCATCAAGCCCGCCTGTCGGAGGGGGGCGCGCAGCCATTGATCAGGAGTGGCTCGCAACTTCTCCTGGATGCCACGGCTTCTGGTGAGTAGCCATTCCATGCGCAACAGAGATTCGCGAACCGAGTGCCTGCCTCGGGCTGGATCGCGCATGTGCGCGCTGCAGCAGGAAGTTCTCTTCATCCGATGGAGCAGACCACGGCGCTTTCTCATTCGCGCGTTCCCGCGCCAAATCGATCTTATTTTTTGGCACGCGTTGACTTCACATCGGCGTCTGGCAGATTTGACTCGTCCGACGTTCTTGGTGGGCTCGGATCGCGGGATTTGACGGAGCAGCTTGCGCCGCGGGTTTAATCGCTAAAGCGCCACGACACGGCTCGTGGGCTCCTTTGTTGACGGAGATCGGCTCATGAACGCCATCATCTCGATCATTGTTGAACGACCTGCCTCCGACCATCGCGCAACCATTTCGTTGCGTGCGATTGCGCCGGGCTCGACATCCGCCCGACTTTCTCTTCCCCGCTCCGGCCTCTGTTGTCGCTGTCGAATGATCCTCGGCTGACGCCGACACCGTTTCGACACCACCGACATCATCAGAGATCAGAAGGCGCTGGCTTTGCCAGTGGGAGAGTCATGTCCGACGCTTACGTCATTGAAGTTCACGCCCGCACCGCCGGCATCGTCGTCCGGGACGGACGCAAGTTCTGCTTCTTCGCGGCCCATCACGACTTCAACAGCCTGGAGCGACAGTCGTTCGGTTCGCTGGTCGCCGCCCAGAAGGCCGCGACCCGCTGCGCGAAAGATGTCCGCCCGCGGCTGCAGTAACCAGCAGCGGCCAGCTTCTCGTCACCCAAACGGCGCCCAAGCCACCTTCGCGTCGCGCGCGGCGCGAAGGTGCGACGGGCATCACGGGTCGCACACGCGACACGAATTTTCTGCGATGGCGGCAGATCGGGAAATCCCGATCTCGTGTCGTCGCGGATTTCGAAATGGCCGCTGGTTCGGGCGGCCGGTAGTTTCCCCGCAAACCACGACCAGCAAGATGGTCACGTCTCGAGGTTGAATTCCCATGGCACGTAAACTCGTTTTCGCCGCGGCAGCTTTCGCCGCGCTCACCGCCGCGGCTCCGGCCTACAGCACCGAAGTGGTCCGGATCGGCACCACCGCCGGTCCTTATGCCGAGATCCTGCGCTATGCCGGCGATCTCGCCGCCAAGCAGGGCATCGAACTGAAGATCACCGAATTCACCGACTACACGGTGCCGAATGCTGCGCTGGCGCAGGGCGACCTCGACATCAACAACTTCCAGCACCAGCCCTATCTGGACAACCAGGTGGCACAGCGCGGCTACGATATCGTGTCGATCGCCAAGAGCATCATCGTGCCGATCGGGATCTATTCGAACAAGGTCAAGACGCTGGCCGACATCAAGGACGGCGCCAGTGCCGCGATCCCGAACGATCCGTCGAACGGTGCCCGCGCGTTGCAGCTGTTCGAGAAGGCCGGGCTGATCAAGCTGAAGCCCGGCATCGGCATCAAGGCGACGATCACCGACATCGCCGAGAACCCCAAGCATCTGAAGATCGTCGAACTCGATGCCGCGCAGTTGCCACGCTCACTGAACGACCTCGACTTCTCCGCGGTCAATCTCAACTACGCGCTCAGCGCCGGGCTCGACCCGAAGAGCGCGCTGCTGCTCGAAGGCGCCGACACCAACTGGAACCTGGTTTTCGCGGTACAGGCCAAGAACAAGGACAATGCGACGCTGAAGAAGTTCGTCGAAATCTATCGCTCGCCGGAGGTCAAGGCCTTCACCGAGCAACGCTTCAACGGCACCATTCTCACCACCTGGTGACACCGGACGCCGTCGCAACGATCGCCTGTTCATCCTCCCATAAATAGCGCGACCGGCCCCACGGCCGGTCGTCCGCATTCAGGACCACCGCACATGACCGCGACTTCCGACGAGCGCCCGTACTGGGACGCCAAGCTCGAAACCCAATCGCGCGCCGACTGGGACGCGCTGAAACTGTCGCTGCTGCAAAAGCACGTCGCCCACGCCTATGCGGGCTCGCCGGCCTATCGCGCCGCGTTCGACGCCGCGAAGGTCTCGCCGGGCCAGATCAAATCGCTGGGCGACATCCGCCGCTTTCCGTTCATCGACAAGCGCACGCTACGTGACCGCCAGCTCGCGGTGCCGCCGTTCGGCGACCTCGTCGCGGTGCCGGAGCGCGACATCGTCTATATCTCCGCGTCGTCCGGCTCGACCGGCGTCCCGACCGCCTCGCCGTTCACGCAATCGGACTTCGACGGCTGGATCGACTATGAGGCACGGCAGTTCTGGTCGTCCGGAATGCGGCCGACCGATCGCTACGTGCATTCGCTGAACTTCTCGCTGTTCATCGGCGGGCCGTGCGTGCTCGGCGCGCAGAAGCTCGGCGCGCTGACGATCCACGCCGGCACGATTCCGTCCGACCGGCTGCTGCAGATTCTCCGCCAATTCCAGGCCACGGTGATCTGGACCACGCCGTCTTACGCCTGGTATCTCGGCGAGACCGCGATCAAGGAAGGCTACGATCTCCGCAAGGATCTGGCCGTGCGCCGGATCTTCGTCGCCGGCGAGCCCGGCGGCTCGATCCCGGAGACCCGCGACCGCATCGAGCAGCTGTGGGGCGCGTCGGTGTACGATTATTACGGTCTGTCCGACATCTTCGGCTCCTGCGCCGGGATGTGCGAGCAGAAGGACGGACTGCACTGGGCCGAAGATCACATCCTGGTCGAAGTGATCGATCCCGACAGCGGCGAACCGGTGAAGCCGGGGGATCGCGGCGAAATGGTGCTGACCACGCTGCAGAAGACGGCGCGGCCGATGATCCGTTTCCGCACCGGCGACATCGTCAGCTTCAATCCGGAGCCGTGCCGCTGCGGCCGCACCGCGATCCGCCTCAACGGCGTCCACGGCCGGCGCGACGACATGCTGATCATCAAGGGCGTCAATCTGTTTCCGAGCGACGTCGAAGCCGTGGCGCGGCAGGATCACGAGCTGACCGGCGAATATCGGCTGGTGGTCGACCGCATCAATCACCTCGATCGTCTCACCGTCGAGGTCGAACACATCCACGGCTACAACGGCGAGACTTACGCCCTCGCCGAAAGGTTCGAACGCAAGCTCAAGGCCATCACCGGCGTCTCGGCCGCGGTCTCGGTGCTGAAGCCCGACACCCTGCCGCGCGCCACGCACAAGGCCAAGCGGGTCGAGGACCGGCGCAGCGGGGTGTGGAGCTGAGGAAGAGGACTGAGGACAGGCGGCGGAGTTGTCAGCGCTCCGCCGCGGCCTTGCCCTCTCCGTCATTGCGAGGAGCGGAGCGACGAAGCAATCCAGCTCCGCGCACGAGGCATCTGGATTGCTTCGCTGCGCTCGCAATGACGGGGAGAGGACGTGATTAACCAGCGAAGCAGGCGCGCATGCCGATCCCTGCCGTCATCGCCCGCGAAAGCGGGCGACCCAGTATCCCAGAGAGTTGCTATTGCAGCACTTCGCATCAATCACTGAAGCACTGCAATACGAGATCCCCCGCTTTCGCGGGGGATGACGGTGGTCTCTGTGGTTTGCGCGCAATTCTATCCAACTCACCACGCCGGAATATACGTCCCCTTGAATCGCGTCTCGACGAACTGCTTGACTGGGTCGGAGTGGTAGGCGTCGATCAGTTGCTTGACCCAGGGCTTGTCCTTGTCTTCCTCGCGCACCGCGATGATGTTGACCCAGGGGCCTTCGACGCTCTCACGGGCGAGCGCGTCCTTGGAGGGGTCGAGGCCGGCCTGCACCGCGTAGTTGTTGTTGATCGAGACAAGATCGACGTCCTGCAGCGACCGCGGCAACTGCGCGGCGTCGAGTTCGACGAATTTCAGCTTCTTCGGGTTGTCGGTGATGTCGGCGACGGTCGCGGTCGCGCCGACGCCGTCCTTCAGCTTGATCAGGCCGTGCAGCGCCAGGATCTGCAGGCCGCGCGCGCCGTTGGACGGATCGTTGGCGATCGCCACGGTGGCGCCTTGCTTGAGGTCGGCGAGCGCCTTGACCTTGACCGAATAGACGCCCTGCGGCGACGCGATGGTGTTGGCGACCTTGACGATCTTCCAGCCGGTCTTGGCGACCTGCGCCTTCAGATACGGCTCGTGCTGAAACGAATTGGCCTCGAGCTCCTTCTGCGCCAGCGCCTGGTTCGGCACCACGTAGTCGGTGAACTCGATCGGCTTGATGTCGAGGCCGCGCTCGGCGGCGACCTTCTTGACCACGTCGAGGATCTCGGCGTGCGGGCCGGCGGTGACGCCGACCCGGATGGTCTCGGCATGGGCGGCGCCGGCGAAGGCCAGCGCGATCAGGGAAACGGCAAGACGGCGCATCGGATACTCCTGGTCTGAACAGCGAAAATCAGTGACGGCGGATGCGGCGCTTATCGAGCTTGCGCGCCAGGGTGTCGCCGAGCGTCTGCACGCCCTGCACCAGCGCGATCAGCACCAGCACCACGGTCAGCATCACCTCCGGCATGAAGCGCTGGTAGCCGTAGCGGATGCCGAGGTCGCCGAGGCCGCCACCGCCGACGGCACCGACCATCGCCGAATAGCCGAGCAGGCTTACGATGGTGAGCGTCAGCGCCATCGTCACCGCCGGCATCGCTTCGGGCAGCAGCACCTTGCGGACGATCTGCAGCGGGCTGGCGCCGAACGCACGCGCCGCTTCGATCAGCCCGTGATCGACTTCACGGATCGCCGCCTCGATCACGCGGGCGATGAACGGAATTGCCGCGATCGTCAGCGGCACGGTCGCCGCCGCGGTGCCGATCGAGGTTCCGGCAATCAGCCGGGTCAGCGGCACGATCGCCACCACCAGGATGATGAACGGCGTCGAGCGCGTCGCATTGACGACGACGCCGATCAGGCGATTGGCGATCGGCGCGGCGAACAGCTCACCGGCTTGCGAAGTGGCGAGGAAGATGCCGAGCGGCAGGCCGATCAGCGTGCCGAACAGTCCCGCCAGCCCGACCATGTAGAGGGTGTCGAGCGTCGACGACGCGATCATGCGAATGAGTTCAGGCGACATAGCCGAGCTGCTCCACCAGATTGTTGCCGGCCGACAGTTGCGCGATCACCTGGCGCAGCACCTCGGGCGCGGCGTCGAGCGACACAATCAGCGTGCCGAACGGATGGCCGGCGATCATCTCGACCTGCCCCGACAGAATGTTGAGATTGACGCCGAGGTCGCGCGACACCCGCGACAGCAGCGGCTGGTTGGCGTCGCTGCCCTTGAAGGTGATGCGCAGCACCGCCTGCCCGCCCGGCGGCTGATGCGGCTGCAGCTTTTCCAAGAGCCAGTCCGGCGCGCCGCTGCCGGTCACCGACGAAACGAACCGCCGTGTCACCTCATGACGCGGGGTGGCGAACACATCGAAGGTTGCGCCGTCCTCGACGATGCGGCCCCCTTCGATCACCGCGACGCGGTCGGCCAGCGCCTTCACCACCGCCATCTCGTGGGTGATGAACAGGATGGTGAGATGCAGATCGCGATTGATCTGCTTCAACAGCTCGAGAATCTGGTCGGTGGTTTCCGGATCGAGCGCGGACGTCGCTTCGTCCGACAGCAGCACCGACGGCTCGGTGGCGAGCGCGCGGGCAATGCCGACGCGCTGCTTCTGGCCGCCGGACAGCTCCGCCGGATAGCGATCACGCTTGTCGGCGAGCCCAACCATGTCGAGCAGCGGCAGCACGCGCTTTTCGATCTCGGCTTTCGGCGTACCGGCGATCTCGAGCGGCAGGGCGACATTGCCGTAGGCTGTGCGCGACGACAACAGGTTGAAATGCTGAAACACCATGCCGATCGAGCGCCGCGCGGTGCGTAGATCGCGCTCGGACAGCGCGGTGATTTCGACGCCGTTGACGACGACGCGGCCGCTCGACGGCTTGTCCAGCCCGTTGATCAGCCGGATCAGCGTCGACTTGCCGGCGCCGCTGCGGCCGATCACGCCGAGGATCGAGCCTTTCGGCACGGTCAGGCTGATATCGTCGAGGGCGACCACTTCGGCGCTGCTCTTCCGTGCCGAATACACCTTGCGGACGCGGTCGATCAGGATACCGGTTGTCGGCTGCGTCGATACGAAGGCGGGGCGCTCTCCCGCGGGCGGTTGCCAGGGAGCATTCATAATGGGCTCGTTCATCGATTCCAGGTGGCCGCCCGCGTGGCGGCGTTCCCTATCGACTACCGGCCAGCACCGCGCACCGCAATGCCCGGAGAATAAAAACAACGCGCAGGTCGAAGAAACGACACATCACGACTTAGATTTGATCCATAATGGCAAAATGGGAGAAAATTCTTTCGCACGCTTGCTACCTCAGATACCGCCACCGTCCTCGAAGGCGTCATAGCGCGCCTTGGCCTGGGTGATGACGCTGTTCGGCGGCACATCGCGCGTCAGCCAAACGCCGCCGCCAACCTGTGAGCCCTGCCCAATCGTGACCCGCCCGAGCACCGTGGCGCCGGCATAGATCACGACCTCGTCCTCAATGATCGGATGACGGTCGCCGCCTTTGACGATGCGGCCGTGTTCGTCGGTCTCGAACCGCTTGGCGCCGAGGGTCACCGCCTGATACAGCCGCACCCGCTTGCCGATCCGCGCGGTCTCGCCGATCACGACCCCGGTGCCGTGATCGATGAAGAAGCTCTCGCCGATGGTCGCGCCGGGATGGACGTCGATGCCGGTCTGCGCATGGGCGATCTCGGCGACGATCCGCGCCAGCATCGGCACCCCGAGCACGTACAGCCGATGGGCGATGCGATGCCGGATCATCGCGGCAACGCCCGGGTAGCAGAACACCACCTCGTCGAGACTCTTCGCTGCCGGATCGCCGTCGAACGCGGCGCGGATGTCGCTGTCGAGCAGCGCCCGGATCCGCGGCAGGTCGTGGGCGAAATCCGCCGCGATGGTCAGCGCCTGCTGTTCAATCTCGCCGGGCTTGGCGGCGCCGTCGAGATCGGCAAGGCGCAGTTCGCGGCCGACCTCGCGGCGCAACCGGCGCAGCGCCTGCTCGATGGTGTCGGCGACAAAGATGTCGAGACTGTCTTCCGACAGCCCCGCCGGCCCGAAATGACGCGGATACAGCGCCGCCACCAAAGCATCGACGATACCGGCGACCGCTTCGCGCGACGGCAGTTCCGGCAGCGATCGGCTGCGATAGCGCCGCCGCTGGGAGATGGCGCGGAGCCCTGCGAGTTCGGCGACGATCTCGCCGAGGTCCCATGCTGGCTCAGTGACGACACGGGGCTCGGCGGATTGCGACATGCGGGCGGCTCCGGTGAGTTGGGCTTACAGCGTTCAGTGACAATCTCTCCCCGTCATTGCGAGCCGAAGGCGAAGCAATCCAGCTCAGTGCCCGAAGCTGGCTTGCTTCGTCGCTTCGCTCCTCGCAATGACGACATCCTCAGACGCGACATCTTCCCATCAGCTCCCGCGCACACCTCGCCCACTCTGCAATCGCCGCAACGCGTCGACCAGCGCGTCGATGTCGTCATGGGTGTTGTAGAGAGCGAGCGACGGCCGCACCGTGCTTTCCAGACCGAACCGGCGCAGGATCGGCTGGGCGCAGTGATGGCCGGCGCGCACCGCGACACCTTCGCGATCGAGCGCCTTGCCGACATCCTCGCTGCGGCAGCCGTCGAGCACGAACGACAGGATGCCGGCCTTCTCGCGCGCGGTGCCGATCAGCTTCAGGCCGGGCACCGTCAGCAGGTGCTCGGTGCCATAGGCGAGCAGCTCGTGCTCGTGCGCCGCAATGTTGGCCATGCCGATGCGGGTCAAGTAATCGATCGCCGCGCCGAGCCCGACCGCATCGGCGATATTACCGGTGCCGGCTTCGAACCGATCCGGCGGCCCCTGGAAGATCGTCTTTTCGAAGGTGACGTCGGCGATCATGTTACCGCCGCCCTGCCACGGCGGCATCGCGTCCAGCACGTCGGCCTTGCCGTACAGCACCCCGATCCCGGTCGGCGCGAACATTTTGTGGCCCGAGAAGGCGTAGAAATCGACGTCGAGCGCCTGGACATCGACCGGCAGGTGGCAGATGCCCTGCGCGCCGTCGACCAGCACCTTGGCGCCGTGGCGATGCGCCAGCGCGGTCATCTCGGCGACCGGGGTGACCGTGCCGAGCGCGTTTGAGACTTGCGTGAACGCGACGATCTTGGTCTTCGGCCCGAGCAGCTTCTCGTATTCGTCGAGCAGGATCTGGCCGTGATCGTCGACCGGCGCAACGCGCAAGGGCGCGCCCTTCTCGGCCGCGAGTTGCTGCCACGGCACGATGTTGGCGTGATGCTCGAGATGCGACACCACGATCTCGTCGCCTTCGCCGACATTGCGGCGGCCCCAGGCCTGCGCCACGAGGTTGATCGCCTCGGTGGCGCCGCGCACGAACACGATATCCTTCACCGAGGGCGCGTTGATGAAGCCGCGCACCTTGTCCCGGGCAGCCTCATAGGCATCGGTCGACCGCGCCGCCAGCGTGTGGGCGGCGCGATGGATGTTAGAGTTCTCGTGCGTGTAGAACTGTACCAGCCGATCGATCACGCATTGCGGCTTCTGCGTCGTGGCGCCGTTATCGAGCCACACCAGCGGACGACCGTTGACGGTCTCCTGCAGGATCGGGAAATCACGCTTGAAGACGTTGGCCTCGAACGGCCGTGCACCGGACAGATCGAGCACGTGCACGTCGGGGCGATGCTGCGGCGCCAGTCCCGTGAGGTCGAAGGTCTCGGCACGGGGCGGCGCGGCTGATGCCGGCGTCGCATGCGTCAGGGCCGGATTGTCCGCGAGAAAGTACAGCGGAGCTGCCGTCGCCGCGGCGTCGGCCCCGAACGGCCCCACGCTCGGCAATGCGGTGCGCGGCACGAAGCTACGGGATTCGTCGAGCCGGCCGGGTAGCGCGGCCAGATCGGTGTCGCGCGCGAACACAGGCTGCACCGCCGGCGCGGACGGAGGCGGCGGAGCCACAGGCGGAGCCGCGAGCGGCACCTTCAGTTCCTGCGGCAGCGAGCTTACCGCCGTTGTCGGCTCCGGTCCCAGGTTGGGATCGAGCGCAAAGATCGGTCCCGACGGCCGAGCCGCACCTACGGTGGGAATCGGTGAGGCCGCGCCGGGATTGTGGTTCGGCTTATAGGACGGAGAGAGCGCCGGGGTGCCGGGGATGGCATTATGCAGCGGCTCGGCCACAAACAGCGGCGCCGACCCAAGCGCGGCGCCGGGCTCCGGAACCGCCCCGGTCGGCAGCGCCGAGAAGAACGCATTCGCCAACCGCGCGATCGAGGCGACATCCGGTGCGCCTACCGCTGCGGCCGACGCCTGCTCCAGCGACGCCGGATGCGGCAGCGCTCCGCCTTGCGGCAAAGCCGCCGAGCCGGGATGCGGCAAAGTCGGCTCAGGCGTACTCATGATACGTACCGACCTCGACGTCATCGAGCACACCGAGCGCGTCCTCGGTCAGCACCGCCAGCGAGCAGTACAGCGAGATCAGATACGAGGCGATCGCCTTGCGGTTGATGCCCATGAACCGCACCGACAGACTCGGCGCCACTTCGCCCGGCACGCCGGGCTGGAACAGGCCGACCACGCCCTGCTTCTTCTCGCCGGTGCGCAGCAGCAGGATCTTGGTGCGGCCGGCTTCGTTGAACGGCACCTTGTCGGACGGTACCAGCGGCAGCCCGCGCCAGGTGAGGAACGGCGAACCAAACATATTGATGGTCGGCGGCGGCACGCCGCGGCGGGTGCACTCGCGACCGAACGCAGCGATGGCGCGCGGATGCGCCAGGAAGAACGCCGGCTCCTTCCAGACCTTGGTGATCAGCTCATCGAGATCGTCCGGGGTCGGCGGACCCTTCCGGGTCGAAATCCGCTGCGACGGCGCGGTGTTGGCGAGCAGGCCATATTCGGCGTTGTTGATCAGTTCGCCTTCCTGCCGTTCCTTCACCTTCTCGATCAGCAGCCGGAGCTGCTCCTGGATCTGATCGAACGGATGGCTGTAGAGGTCGGACACGCGGGTCTGGACGTCGAGAACGGTCGTCACCGCATTGAGGAAGTACTCGCGCGGCTGCTCCTCGTAGTCGACGAAGGTTTCCGGCAGGTCCGGATCGCGATCACGCCGCGGGCTGCATTCGACATCGAACGAAGCCGATGCCGTCGCGCCGCGATTTTCCTTGACGCGGTTGAGACGGAAGATACCAGCCTCGACCGGTGTCCATTGCAGCAGCGGCACCAGCCAGCGCGGGGAGATGCCACCCCATTGCGCACGGGTCTTGGTGGCGTTGGCAAGTTGGCGCGCGGCGCTTTCAGCGAGCGTCCTGCGAACTTCGGTATCTTCAGTCATGAATCACTACCCTCGGCGCCGCGGCACCTAAGTGCCGGCGCGTCGCTCAAATGGACCACCTTCGCGGAATAAGAGAAGATTTGAGTTGTGTCCATGTCAGCGATCTGTCGCGGGACACGCAACTAATAGAATAGATTTCTACTAATAGATTCACTCAACTGATTACTATCGATTCAGCCCCGGCGATTAGCAGCGAATTTCCTAGAAGGCGGCAGCCGAAGAATGCGCTCCTTCGAGACACGAGAATATTTCTTTAGATGGATGTGGAATTGTGGCCCGGCAGCCACTGCAATAACGACGGCCAGCGACCTCCAGGTGTCACGGCACCAGGGCGCCCCAATGCAGCGCCGGCTCGGGGTCGAGCGAACGGCGGTGTCGGAACGGCCACTTGCATCATTATACCCTATAGGGGTATAATAGCCCGAATTCGAGATGGTCGCGGATCAATAACGCTTCGGTCTTGAAATTGACGCGCAACAAGTCTTACCTCTGGCGTCGTGCTATCGGATGGCCGAAGGCCTATGGCGAACTGAAAGCTGGATGCGACTGTTTCGGACGATTTTGGCGCTGATGATGGCGTTGTCACTGGCGGCTCTGCCCGTCGGCTCGGCGTCGGCCGTGGTGCTGCCCGCGGCCCCGGCCGCAGCGGCGCCGCACGTCCAGCACCACGATCATCACGCCGGCACGCATGCCCAGCACGGTATAGCTGCCGTCGAATCCTGCCATGGCGCCGTCGCCGATGCGGCGCCAGAATCGCCGTCACTTCCTCAACATCCCGCCAAATGCCCGCTCGGGTTCTGTTGCGTCGGCGCCTCGGTCGGCTTCTCGCCGGTCGCAACCGTACCGGTGAAGTTCATCGCCCGGCGCGCCAGCCAGGTATTTCCCCCGGCCGATCTGTTTGTGCCGGACCACGCCGGCAGCCCGCCGTTCCGGCCTCCTCGCGTCTGATCTCCCGCTGACGAAGCGCGCGGGCATTCCGTCCGCGTCGATAGCTGCTGCGCGCCGTTCGGCCGCGGCGCGAGATCAGACACGTTTGGAGATCATGATGACTGCGAAATTCAGCACCGTTGCGGCCTGCGCCGCTGCGCTCACTCTGTTTGCCAACGCCGCGATGGCCGATGCGGGTGATTACGCGTTCGAGGCCACCAAGGCCGAAATGAAGAAAGGCGACGACGTCACCGTCGCCATCCGCCTGATCCACAAGACCACCGGCAAGCCGGTTGAAGGCGCGGTGATCTTCAAGACCCGCGTCGACATGGCGCCGGACAACATGGCCGACATGGTGTCGCCGGTGACGGCGCTGCCGTCGCCGGAGCCCGGCGTGTACGCCTTCAAGACCGACCTGCCGATGGCGGGCCGCTACCTGATCACGCTGTCGGCGAAGGTCCAGGGCGAGCCCGAGACCGTCACCGGCAAGGTGATCGTCAAGGCGTTCAAGTAGGCGTGCGCGGCGCCGCATACCGCGGCGCCGCCGTCCTTCACTTCTCCCGACATTCGAACTGCGCCCTCGCGGCGCGCGACGGTGCACGTCATGGCTAAGCTGCGCTCACCATCCCTGCTGCTTCTGATCGGACTTTGTCTCGCCGCGCCGGCCGCCGCTGACGAGCGGTCGCCGCTGTACTACCGCGATCCCTCCGGGGCACCACGGTGGTCGGCGACGCCGAAAACCGACGCCCAAGGCCGCGCCTATCTGCCGGTCTACGAGGCGGACGAGCCCTCGGCACAACCGGCGCCGAAGCCCGCGCCCGATCCGAGCCGGAAGATCCTGTACTACCGCAACCCGATGGGGTTGCCCGACGTCTCCAAGGTCCCGAAGAAGGACTCGATGGGGATGGACTACGTCCCGGTCTATGAGGGCGAAGACAGTGCCGACGGCACGGTCAAGCTCTCCCCCGGCAAAATCCAGCGCAGCGGCGTCAAATCCGAACCGGCCGAACGCCGCGCACTCCATGTGCTGGTGAAGGCGCCGGGCGTGATCCAGCTCGACGAGCGCCGCGTCTCGGTGATCACAATGCGCAGCGAGAGCTTCGTCGAGAAGATCGCCGACATCACCACCGGCAGCTTCGTCAAGGCCGGCCAGCCGCTGATGCAGATCTACAGCTCGGCGATCAGCTCGGCCGCTGCAGAGTATCTGTCGACGATCAAATCGAAGACCACCGGCACCATCGAGGCGTACGGACGCGGCTCGCGGCAGCGACTTCTGAACCTCGACGTACCCGAGGAAGCCATCGCAGAACTCGAACGCACCCGGACCGCTCCTGTTCGAATCCAATGGCGTGCACCACGCGACGGCCTCGTGCTGGAGCGCAACGCCACCGAGGGCATGCGCGCCAATGTCGGCGACGTGCTGTTTCGGATCGCCGACATCTCGACGGTGTGGGCACTGATCGACGTCGCCGAACGCGATCTCGGCACGCTGTCTGTCGGGCAAAAGGTCACGATCAGGGCTCGCGCCTTTCCGGATCGCGCACTGTCCGGCACGGTCGCGGTGATCTATCCACAGGTCAATCGCGATACCCGCACCACGCGGCTGCGGGTCGAGCTCGCCAATCCCGACCTGACGCTATTGCCGGACATGTATGTCGATGCCGAGATCGACACCGCCGGCGACGCGCCGGTGCTGACGATTCCGACATCGGCGGTGCTCGACAGCGGCAGCCGCCGCATCGTGCTGATCGACAAGGGCGACGGCCGGTTCGAGCCGCGCGCCGTGACGCTCGGGCGCCGCGGCGACGGCATCGTCGAAGTCAAAGACGGCGTTGACAAAGGCGAAGCAGTGGTCACCTCCGCCAACTTCCTGATCGACGCGGAGAGCAATCTGAAGGCGGCGCTCAAGGGCTTTGCCGAAGCCGCGAACGCTCCGAGCGCCGATGCGCCCGCGTCGTCCCATACCCATGAGCACGATCACGCCGGAGCCAAGCCATGATCGCCCGCATCATCGCCTGGTCGGCACGCAATCTGTTGCTGGTGCTGTTCGGCACCGGCTTCGCTGCCGCCGCGGGCCTCTACGCCCTGCTGCATCTGCCGCTCGACGCGATCCCCGATCTCTCCGACACTCAAGTCGTCGTCTACACCGAATACCCCGGACAGGCGCCGCAGGTGATCGAGGATCAGGTCACCTATCCACTCACAACCGCGATGCTGACGGTACCAAAATCCAAGGTGGTGCGCGGCTTCTCGTTCTTCGGCGTGTCGTTCGTCTATGTGATCTTCGAGGACGGCACCGACATCTATTGGGCCCGATCGCGGGTGCTGGAGTTCCTCAACGGAGCAGCGTCGCGACTGCCGGCCGGCGTCGCCCCGAGCATCGGCCCGGACGCGACCGGCGTCGGCTGGGTCTATCAATACGCGGTAATGTCCAAGGAGCTGAACCTTGCCGACACCCGCTCGATCCAGGATTGGAATCTGCGCTTTGCGCTCGCCAAGGCCGAAGGCGTTGCCGAGGTCGCCAGCATCGGCGGCTTCGTCAAGCAGTACAACGTGGTGCTCGATCCGCAGCGGATGCGCGATCGCGGCATCACCATGGCGCGGATGCGCGAGGCCATCCGCGCCTCGAACGCCGACGTCGGCGGGCGCACCGTCGAACTCTCCGAATTCGAATACGTCATCCGCGGCAAGGGCTACATCAAGGACATCAACGACCTCGGCAATATCGTGCTCAAGGCTAGCGGCGGCACGCCGGTTCTGCTGAAGGACGTCGCCCGCGTCGAACTAGGCCCGGACGAACGGCGCGGCATCGCCGAGCTCAACGGCGAAGGTGAAGTCGCCAGTGGCATCGTACTGCAACGCTTCGGCGTCAACGCGCTCGACGTGATCGAACACGTCAAGAAACGATTCCAGGAGATCGCCAGCAGCCTGCCGAAGTCGGTCGAGATCGTGCCGGTGTACGATCGCTCGACGCTGATCTACAGCGCGATCGACACACTGAAGCACACCCTGCTGGAAGAGAGCCTGGTCGTCGCCGTAGTGTGCATCGTATTTCTGCTGCACGTCCGCAGCGCACTGGTGGCGATCCTGATGCTGCCGGTCGGCGTGCTGATGGCGTTCGCGGCGATGAAGCTGCTCGGGCTCGGCTCCAACATCATGAGCCTGGGCGGCATCGCGATAGCGATCGGTGCCATGGTCGACGCCGCAATCGTGATGATCGAGAACGCCCACAAACATCTCGAACGCGCCGAGCCGGGCAAATCGCGCGTCACGATCCTGATCGAGGCGGCGTCCGAGGTCGGACCGGCACTGTTCTTCAGTCTCCTGATCATCACCGTGTCGTTCCTGCCGATCTTCACGCTGGAGTCGCAGGAGGGCCGGCTGTTCGGGCCGCTCGCCTTCACCAAGACGTTTGCGATGGCGGCGGCGGCACTATTGTCGGTGACGCTGGTGCCGGCGCTGATGGTGATCTTCGTCCGCGGCAGGATCGTGCCGGAACACCGCAACATCATCAACCGCGCGCTGATCTGGATCTATCGCCCGGTGATCCGGGGCGTGCTGCGCGCCAAGACGCTGGTGATCGTGCTGGCGCTGATGGTGCTCGGCGTCTCGGTCTGGCCCGCGCGCCAGCTCGGCACCGAGTTCATGCCCTCGCTCGACGAAGGCACGCTGCTCTACATGCCGACCACCCTGCCCGGTCTGTCCATTACCAAGGCCGCCGAACTGTTGCAGATCCAGGACCGCATCATCCGCGGTTTCCCCGAAGTCGTCTCGGTGTACGGCAAGGCCGGCCGAGCCGCGACCGCGACCGACCCGGCGCCGACCGAGATGTTCGAGACGGTGATTAATCTCAAGCCTAAAGAGCAATGGCGCGACGGCCTGACCACCGACAAGCTCATCGCCGAGATGGACAAGGCGCTGCAATTCCCCGGCGTCTCCAACGCCTGGACGATGCCAATCAAGGCGCGGATCGACATGCTGTCGACCGGCATCCGCACCCCAGTCGGCGTCAAGGTGATGGGCACCGATCTGGTCGAGATCGATCGCCTCGCCAAACAGGTCGAACAGGTGCTCAAGACCGTTCCCGGTACTTCCTCGGCCTACGCAGAGCGCGCCATCGGCGGCTACTATCTGGAAATATCCCCGGATCGTGCCGCACTGGCGCGTTACGGCATGGCGATTCAGGACGTACACGACACCATCGCCACCGCACTCGGCGGCCAGACCGTGACCACCACGGTCGAAGGGCGGCAGCGTTTCACCGTCAACATGCGCTATCCTCGCGAACTGCGCGACGATCCGCACGCGATCGCCCGCGATGTGCTGGTGCCGTTGCCGGCGGGCGGCGCCGTACCACTCGGCGAAGTCGCAACGGTGAACCCGACGCGCGGCCCGACCGCGATCCGCACCGAGAACGGTCAGCTCGCGACCTACATCTATGTCGACATTCGCGACCGCGATCTCGGCGGCTACGTCGCAGATGCCAAGCAGGCGGTGCAGGCCGGCGTCAGTTTCCCGCCCGGCACCTATGTGACCTGGAGCGGACAGTACGAGTATCTCGAACGCGCCACCGCGCGGCTGAAGATCGTGGTGCCGCTGACGCTCGCGATCATCTTCCTGCTGCTGTACCTGAACTTCCGCTCGCTGACCGAGACGCTGATCGTGATGCTGTCGCTGCCGTTCGCGCTGGTCGGCGGGTTGTGGCTGATGTGGGGGCTCGGCTTCGACCTCTCGGTGGCGGTGGCGGTCGGCTTCATCGCGTTGGCCGGCGTCGCCGCCGAGACCGGCGTCGTGATGCTGATCTATCTCGACCACGCGCTCGCCGCCGCCAAGGCGAAGTGCGCAGCCGAGGGCCGAAGCCTGACGCAGCGCGATCTGCAGGGGGCGATCATGGAGGGCGCGGTCGAACGCGTCCGGCCGAAGATGATGACCGTGGTGGCGATCATGGCCGGCCTGCTGCCGATCCTGTGGAGCAGCGGCACGGGATCGGAGATCATGCAGCGGATAGCGGTGCCGATGATCGGCGGCATGGTGTCGTCGACGCTGCTGACGCTGATCGTGATCCCGGCGATCTACGGCCTCATCGAAGGCTTCAAACTGAACCGCGCCGCGAGCCGCCGCACCGCGGGAGCAGCACTGCTGCCGGGAGAATAATCTCCCGGCCCGCAGCCTCTCGGGCTTTACGACACAGACGCCGACCGCGGCTCGGAGCCGCGGCGGCGCAGGCCGCGCCACGCCCGCTCGGCGAGCGGCAACAGGCCGCGCGGAGTGGCAAGGATCACTACAATCACGACAACGCCGTAGATGAAGTAGTGCAGCCCCGGCACCGCGCCGCCGAGCTGGCCGCGCAGCACCTCGCCGAGCGGCACCAACAGCAGCGCTCCGAGCGCCGGACCGAAGGCGCGGCCAAGCCCGCCGACCGTGGCGAACAGCACGATCTCGATGGTGATGGTCGGCGTCGCCAACAGATACGGATCCGCGAAAGTGAGGTAGCGCACATAGCAGGTGCCGACGATCGAAGTCAGCACCGCTGAGATCGTCATCGCGGTGATCTTGTGGCGCAGCACGTTGACGCCGATCGCCTGCGCGGCTTTCTCGTTATCGCGGATCGTGCGCAAATAGTAGCCGAGCGGCGCGTTGAGGATCGCGACGTTGACCAGCACGATGATGGCCGCGAGCCCGAGCATCACCCAGAAC
Organism: Rhodopseudomonas parapalustris; assembly: GCF_053772255.1. NCBI lineage: Bacteria > Pseudomonadati > Pseudomonadota > Alphaproteobacteria > Hyphomicrobiales > Nitrobacteraceae > Rhodopseudomonas > Rhodopseudomonas parapalustris. The sequence continues at coordinate 108,467 of NZ_JAMKBZ010000018.1, forward strand.
GCACCGTGGCCGCCACCGAACTGGAACGCCAGCAAGTCGCCGGTGTCACGCGGCAGCAGCAGGCCGGAAGCGCCGCCGAGGAATTCCCAGCCCTCGACGATGATCGCCCCCATCTCGGCGAACGCCAGCGTGATCAGCACGAACGACAAATGGCCGAGCTGGAACCGAAAATCGATCCAGGCGATCATCGCACCGAGCGCGCCCGAGATCGCCGCGGAAATCACCAGCCCCGCCCACATGTTGATGCCGAACTTGAGCAGCAGAGCTGTCGACAGCATCGCGCCGGTGCCGATGAACAGGCTGTGCGCCAGCGAGATCTGGCCTGCCATGCCGCCGACGATGTTCCACGCGGACGCCAGCGCCACATAGACCAGCGCCAGGGTCAAAAGATGCAGATGGTAGCTGTTCAACACCAGTGGCAGGCAGGCCGCGACGGCCAACACACCCCATAGCCAAGGCGACGCCAGGGTCTGGTAGAAGCCTTTGCCGATCATGACGTCCTCCAGGTCAAGCCCTGCGGCCGGAACAGCATGATCAGCACGAAGATCGCATAGGGCACCAACCGCCCGAGCGTGTCCGACACGTAGATCTGACCGAACGCTTCGGAGAGACCGATCACCAGCCCGCTGAGCATGATGCTGACGAAATTGGTCATGCCGCCGAGCACCACGACCAGCAGCGTGATCACCGTGTACTGCAAGCCCTGGGTCGGCGTGATCGGCGTACCCGGCAGCAGCAGCGCCGCGGCGACCGCGAGAATGCCGACGCCGATCGCGAAGGTGACGACCTGGACGCGGCCGACATCAACGCCCATCAGCGCCGCCGCCCGCGCATTCTGGTGCACCGCGCGGATCGAGCGACCGAAATCGGTCGAGCGCAGCATCACGTACAACCCGATCGCCATCGCGAAAGCGACGACGAACGCGATCAGATGCGGCAGCCGCAACACGACGTCGCCGAGGATGATCAGCTTGGACTCGACGATCGACGGCGTCCGCGCCGGCTGTCCGCCGAACACCATCAGAATGCCGTTCTGAATCACCAGGCTGAGGCCCAGCGTGAGCTGCACGATCATCAGGAACTGGTGCCCGGCCATCGGCCGTAACAGATAGCGGTAGACCAGGCCGCCGATCAGCGCCATCACCGGAATGGTGATCAGCGCCGACACGTAAGGATCCAGCGCGAATGCCGAGAACAGCGCCAGCGACATGAACATCGCCAGCGAGATGAAGTCGCCATGGGCGAAGTTGACGATGCCGGACACGCCGTACACCAGCCCCATGCCCAGCGCCAGCAGCCCGTAGGTGCTGCCGATCAGAACGCCTTGCGCCAAGGCCTGCCAGAACTCGCTCACTTCATTCTCCTCACAGTCCCAGATAGGCCTGCCGCGTGCGCGGGTCGTTCTTCACGATGTCGGCGTCGCCTTCGACCGCGATCTGCCCGCGCTCGAGCACGTAGCAGCGCTGGGCGTGGCGCAGCGTCAGATTGAGATTCTGTTCGACCAGGAGCATGGTCAGGCCATCCTTGTGCAGCTTGTCGATGATCTCGAAAATGTACTGCACGAACAGCGGCGACAGGCCGAGCGACGGCTCGTCCAGCATCAGCACGCGTGCCTCGGCCATCAGCCCGCGGCCGATCGCCAGCATCTGCTGCTCGCCGCCGGACAGCGTGCCGGCGGCTTGCGTCAGCCGCTCCTTCAGCCGCGGAAACAGTTCGAGCACCTTTTCCATCTGCGCCGGCCGATGCGGCCGCGCGCGATCGCAGAAGCCGCCGAGCAGCAGGTTCTCGCGGATGCTCATCTCCGGGAACACCAGCCGCCCTTCCGGCACCTGGATGATGCCGAGCTCGACGCGTTCGCGCGCGGTGGCGCGGGTGACGTCCTGGCCGTCGAACACGAGCCGACCGGACATCGGCTGCACGATCCCCGACAGGCAGTTGATCAGCGTGGTCTTGCCGGCATTGTTGGCGCCGAGCAGGCCGACGATCTCGCCGGCGGCGAGCCGCACCGAGACGTCGCGCAGCATCGGCGTGCCGCCATAGCCGGCGACCAGCCCTTCGACCTCAAGCATCGAGGTGCTCCCCGAAATACGCGTCGATGACTTTCTGATCTTTGATGATCTCGTCCGGCGTGCCTTCGCCGATCTTCTCGCCGAAATTGATCACCACCATCCGGGTGGCCATCCGCATGATCACCGGCATGACGTGCTCGACCATCACGATGGTGACGCCGGACTGGTTGAGCTCGCGGATGATCTGCATCGGCGCTTCGGTCTCGGCCATGGTGAGGCCGGCCATCACCTCGTCGAGCAGGATGCACTGCGGATCGGTCGCGACGCATTTGGCGACTTCGAGCAGCTTCTTGTCCTGCAGCGACAGCGTCGCCGGCGTCTCGTCGAGCTTGCCGCCGAGCCCGACCCGGGCCAGCACCGCTGCGGCGTAGTCGGTCGCCTCGCGGATCGGCCGTCGCGTCAGTGCCGCGGTGGTGACGACCTCGAGCGTCGTCATGTCGGCAAAAGTCTGGACGAGCTGGAAGCTGCGCACCAGGCCGCGCCGCGTCAGCCGGTCCGGCGAAATGCCGGTGATGCGCTGGCCGTCGAACCGCACCTCGCCGCTCGACGGCGGCGCAAAGCCGGAGATGACGCTGAACAGCGTCGTCTTGCCGGCGCCGTTCGGCCCGATGATGCCGAGGATCTCGCCCTTCTCGACGCTGAACGACACGTCGTTCAGCGCGAGCAGGCCGCCGAAGCGTTTGCTGACATTGTCGACTTCGAGAAGGGCCACGGCCGGATCAGCTCTTGGGACGCGGAGCTGCCTGCGCGAACTCCTTCGGGTACACGACTTCCTGGCTCTGATCCGGCATCCACTGGATCATCATCGCCGAACCGTCGGTGAGCAGCCGGTCGTCGGCGAACTGCAATCCCTTCGGCTTGGCGACGTAGAGATGCGGGTCGCCGAACGGAATCCTGAAGCTCTTGAACGCGTCGAGCAGCGCGTCGGGATCGAGCGACTTGGCGTTCTCCAGCACCTGCTGCAGCACGCGCGCGCCCTGGGCATATTGGATCGCACCCTGGCCGATGCGATCGAGCTTGGCGACGTCGCGCAGCTCGGCGATGATCTTCTGCATCGACTCCATCTTGGCGCCGGGGCTGAAGCCGGTCATGCCGAACAGATTGCGGGTCAGCACCGCCTTGCCGATCTCGGGCCCGAGGTCTTTCCACAGCGACAGGTCCGAATAGCCGCCGGTGCCGCCGACGAACAGGCTGCCCTGGTAGTTGAGGTTGTAGCGCGCCTGATGCATGAGGATGCCGTCGCGCGGCGTCACCAGCCCGGTGACGACGTCGGGCTTCAGCGAACGGATGCGGATCATCGCCGAGGTCTGGTCCTGCGCCTTGGTGTCAAGCGGCGCCTCGCCGATCACCTCGATGCCGCTCGCCTTCAGCTTCTCGACCAGGAACTTGTTGACCTGCTGGCCGGCCTCGTAGTTCGAATAGCACATCACCGCGGTCTTGATCGCGAACTTGTCGTTGTCGCGCAGCGACACGATGAAGTCGTGCATCGACTGGGCGTAGCCGCGGTCGTAGGGATAGCCGAGCGAGTACATGTAGGTCGACTTGGCGCCACCGGCCCAGATCGACAGCGTCGGAACCTTCAGCTCGTCGAGCACCGGCGTCAGGGCCAGCATCTGCGCGCTGAGGATGGTACCGGTGAGCAGCGGCACTTTCTCTTCAGTGATCAGTCGGCGTGCTTCGGTCGCGGTCCGCGCCGGCTGGCTGGCATCGTCGGCCTGCAACAACTGAATCTTCGCGCCATCTTTGCTCTTGATGCCGCCGTTCTTGTTGATCTGATCGATGATGTAATCGAACGCAGGCTTGCCTTCCTGCGCATAGGCGGACAGCCCGCCGCTCATCGAATTGATCACACCGATCTTGATCGGCGCTGGCTCCGCACTGGCGTTGCGAACCCAAGGTGCTGCGACCGTTCCGAGCACCAGACCGGTCGCACCGATTCCAAATGAACGTCGGGAAATGGACACGGGCGTTCCTCTTTGTTGTTCATTACTGCTGCGAAGTCGGCGGACTTATACGCAATGCCCGACGAAAGTCATCTCTAAACTCCGGCGAACTACATATTCGACCGAACTACCAGTCAGCGTTGTGGCGACGCAGTTCTCGCGCGACTGCGAGTGCGAAACGCCTTCGTCACACGCCTTAGGTTAGTGCAGACATTTCCCTGCACACGGAATAATGCCGGTTGCGTCACCGAACGGTGGCGAGGCCATTGTTGATGACGACGACATCGCGCTCAGCCACTTTGGCGCGGAATGAAACTTGCGCCTCCGCCTCGCTCCAGACTTCGGTGACGATGGTTTCGCCCGGATAGACTGGCGACGAGAACCGCGCCTGCATCTTGGTCAGACGCGTCGGATCGCCGTCGCAGCACAGCTCGACCAGCGCGCGGCACACCACGCCGAAACTGCACAGCCCGTGCAAAATCGGCTTGTCGAAGCCGGCCTTGCGCGCAACTTCAGGATCGGCGTGCAGCGGATTGTAATCGCCGGAAAGCCGATACAACAGCGCGGCGCGCGGCGAGGTCGCGATCCGCAATGACAAATCGGGTGCGCGCTCCGGCAGTGCGTGCGGCACAGGCAGTGGCCCCGACGGCCCGCCGAATCCGCCGTCGCCGCGCAACATCGTGGTCGCACTCAGACGGCACAACAATTCGCCGGTCGCCTTGTCGACCACATCACGCTCCGACAGCAGCACGGCGCCTTTGCCGGCACCTTTGTCGAACAGACCGGTGACACGCGAGCGGCCGACCACCGTCGCTTTCGGCGGCAGCGGCTTGAAGATCTCGAAGCCCTGTTCGCCGTGCAGCACCTTGCGCCAATCGACGCCGGTCTCTTCATTGCCGAGCCAGAATCCCGGATAGCCCAGCACCACCGACATCGACGGCAGGACCTGCAGATTCTGCTCGTACACGTAACGAAGCTGCCCGGCGGCGAGCGGATCGTCGCCATAGCCGACGCCCAACGCGTACAGCATGGTGTCGCGCTCGGTGTAGCTCTGCTCGATCTCGGGAATGGGCCAGTTGCGCAAGCGCGCGGGGTCGATGGGCATCCTTCCGCTTCCTCTTGTTTTTTGTGCAGCTTGCCACCGCGGCGACGGTCGCACAATATGCGAAATCGATTTTCGCGCTGATCACCCGCGGCAGCGCCGCACGGAACACACCATCATGGCGGCAAAGACAACCACGCGCCGGCCCGGAGCCGCCAAGCGTCCCGGCGGCGGGACAAACGCGAAGCGGTCTGCTGCCGCCGGCACCGAGGAACGCGCGCAGCGCCGCGCCGAACGGCAATCGCTGCAGCGCGCCGCGCGCAGACCGCGCGCGGACGCCGCCGATCGCGACGATGCCGGGGGCCGGCTGTTCGTCTCCGCGCTAGCGCGCGGCCTCGAAGTGCTCGGCGCATTTCGCGCCGGCGACCGTGCGCTCGGCAATCAGGAACTCGCCGAGCGCACCGGCCTTCCGAAGCCGACGATCTCGCGGATGACGCATACGCTGATTCAGATCGGCTATCTCACCTACGAGGCGCGCTCGGCGACCTATCAGCTCGGTGCGCGGGCGCTGGCGCTGAGCTATGCGGCACTTGCCAATCTCGACGTCCGCAAAGCGGCGCTGCCGATCATGACCAAGCTCGCCGAAGACAGCCAGCTTCACGTCGGTCTCGGCACCCGCGAGCGGCTGATGATGCTGAACATCGAGAGCTGCGAGAGCGATGCGTTGATCGGTCTGCGATTGCCGCCGGGCTCGCGCGTGCCGATCGCGACCACCTCGCTAGGCAAGGCCTATCTGGCGACGATCGACGACGGCGAGCGGCACGCGCTGCTCGCCGAGTTGCGGCAGCATCACGGAGCCGATTGGCCGAAAATCGAAAAATCGATCGCCAAATCGATGCGCGAAATATCGCGGGGCGGCTTTTGCGTCTCAACCGGCGAGTGGCGCAAGGACATCAACGCGGTCGGCGCCGCGATCGTGCCGCCGAACGGCGGCCCGGTGTACGCTCTGAGCTTCGGCGGCCCGGCCTACCTGGTGTCACAGCAACAGCTCGTCGAGCAACACGGCCCGGCGCTCGCCCGCGCCGCCAGGGCGATCAGCGCGGCGCTCGGGGGATGAGGTGCATGCTTCACCGCTTTGGAAGTGTATCAAAGGCCTTCCGGCATTGCGCGCGAAACGAAGCCATCCATGGGCGCGGTGCACGGAGCTCGATTGCTTCGTCGCTTCACGCCTCGCAATGACGCGCCATGGCGAGGCGCCGCTGAAAGCTGAAATTCAGTTCACCCGCGGTCCTTGTCGCTCCAATACGGCGCACGGAGCACGGTCTTGTTGATCTTGTTGACGCTCGAGAGCGGCAGCGGATCGTCGCGGAATTCGATGCTGCGTGGCGATTTGTAGTCGGCGATCAGCGAGCGGCAGAACGCAATCAATTCATCCTCGGTCACGGCAGCGCCGGGGCGGCGCACCACCACCGCATGCACCGCCTCTCCCCATTTCGCATGGGGGATGCCGATCACAGCGCATTGCAGCACGTCGGGGTGCACCGCGATCGCGTTCTCGACCTCGATCGAATACACGTTCTCACCGCCGGTGATGATCATGTCTTTGATCCGATCGGAGATGTAGAAATAGCCGTCGGCGTCGAACCGGCCGGAATCGCCGGTGTGCATCCAGCCGCCGCGCAGCACCTGCGCGGTCAGCTCCGGCTGCTTCCAGTAGCCCGCCATTACCATCGGCCCGCGCACCACCACCTCGCCGACCTCGCCGGGCCTCACCTCGCGATCGCTCGCATCGACGATCCTGACTTCCGCCGACACGATCGGCCGCCCCGCGGAGCGCAACCGATGCCGCGGTGCGGAGGGCAGATGATCGGCGGGGGACAGAATTGTCGCGACCGGCGACAGCTCGGTCATGCCGTAGGATTGGCCGAACCTGATCGCGGGAAACCGCCGCAGGCACTCCTGCAGCACGGCCTCCGGCATCGGCGAAGCGCCGTAGGTGATCAGCTTCAGGCTCGACAGATCGCAGCTGTCGAGATCGGGCAATTGCAGGATCATGCCGAGCATCGTCGGCACGAAGGTTGCCACCGTCACCTTGTGCCGACTGATCGCGGCCAGCACGTCCTTGGGCGAGAACCGCGGGATCACCACATGGCGTCCGCCCATGATCGAGGTGGTGTAGACCCGCGCGCCGGCGCCGAGATGGAACAGCGGACCGGCGTGGAGCGCCACCGTGGTTTCGTCGAAGCCGAAATACAAAGACGTCACCACCGCATTGACCCAGAGGTTACGATGGCTGAGCATGACGCCCTTAGCACGGCCGGTGGTCCCGCCGGTGTAGAACAGGCAGGCGAGATCGTCACTGCCGCGACCGGCGTCGGCGCAAGGCTTCTGGCCCGCGAGCGCCGCTTCGTAGTCATGGACATTCGGCAGCCCAGCGGTGCCCTGCGCCGCGGCGATTACGGCGCTGATGCAGCGACACGCCTCGGCGAGCTGCAGGGCGCTGTCGAGAAAGCTGCGATCGCACACCAGCACCGACGGCTCGGCGTCGGTGACCTGTTCGATCATCTCCGGCAGCGAGAACCGCGAATTGATCGGGACCACGACGCCGCCAGCCCACAGCACCGCGAAATAGCATTCGATGTACTCGTTGCCGTTGGCCGCGAGGATCGCGACCCGCTCGCCGGCCTTGACGCCAAGGCGGCGGAGCACGCTCGCCAGCCGCGCCACCCGGTCCAGCAATTCGCCGTGGCTGAAGTTGCGATCGGGCGTGACGAGAGCGCTCTCGTCGGCGCGGAACGCAGCCGCCTTGCGCAAGCCCGCCGTCAATTGCATGTCGCGCTCCCACCCTGGCCGTCTTGTTGCTTGAGACGCGTTGTAGCATTGCGAAAATGATTTTCGCAATCGGCAGTCCGATGCTCTATGCTCGGCGCAAACAGAACTGGGACGGAAACATGCCAACAAACGCCACCGGCGGCGACGCCGTCGTGTTCGAACGCCATGACGACATCATGGTGGTTCGCCTCAACAGCCCGTCGACGCGCAATGCGCTGCAGCCGGCGGTGAAGCAACCTCTCGAACTTCGTATCCCGGAATTACTCACCGATCCGGCCGTGCGCTGTCTGGTCATCACCGGCAGCGAGGAGTCGTTCTGCGCCGGCGGTGATATCAACAACATGGGCGAGCGCGGTGCTCCGCAGGTGCGGCGACGGATGCAAGTCACGCACGGCTGGGCCCAGATGCTGCTCACGGCCGAAAAGCCGGTGATCGCTGCGGTCAACGGCGCGGCGGCCGGCGCGGGCTTCTCGCTGGCGCTACTCTGCGACATCGTGCTGATGTCCGATCAGGCATATTTTCGGGCCGCGTTTCCTGGGCTCGGCGCCGCGCCGGATCTCGGCCTGGCACTGACGCTGCCGAGGGCGATCGGCGCGATGCGCGCCAAGGACATCCTGCTCACCAACCGCCGCGTCGAGGCAGACGAAGCGCTGGCGCTCGGCATCGCCAAGCGTGTGGTGCCGGCCGCCGCGTTGATGGGTGAAGCGCTGAAGCTCGCCACCGACCTCGCGGCCGGCCCGGCGACATCGCTCGGCCTCACCAAGATGCTGGTCAACGGCGCGTTCGAGCCGATCGAACAATTCTTCGCCCTCGAAGCCTTCGCCCAGGGCGTCGCGTTCGGCAGCGCCGAGTTCGCCGAGGGCGTCACTGCGTTTCAGCAGAAGCGCAAACCGGACTTTCGGCGTTGAAGGACGATGATCGCGGGAGGGAAGAGAATGTGGTAGCGGGAGAGGGACCCGCTACCAGGTTTCTCAAGGGCATCGCCCTCCGTAATTTCTCGAGACCTGACAGGCACTTGGTC